>DAINBU010000019.1:0-49947 GCA_036732755.1 Planctomycetota bacterium | reverse complement strand
CTGCGAGTCGTATTCGAATGCGCCGAGCGCAGCGAGCCCCCCGTCCATCTTTGGTTTGGGGCGAGCGTGTCCCGTCCATCGAGCCTTTTTCTCCTCCGCCCTTCGACCCGCCCTCGCCCGTCGCGCGTTCAACCACCCATCCTTCTCCCCGCGGCCTCTTCACCCGCGTTCTCGACGTCCGCTCCAGTTTCAAGCCGCGGCTTACTCCTCGAGGTCGAACTTCCGCCCGATGCGCTTGCGCAGCTTCTCCGGCAGGCTCGTGCTCGCGAGCGCGCGCGCCTGCGCTGCCTCGTCGCGGAAGTAGAGGGCGAGGATCAGGTCGGCGAGCGGGATCGAATGATCCAGGCGCTCCGCGACGCGCACTGAGTCGCCGGCGCCGACGAGGCCCTCGCGGCGCACGCGCGCGTAGCAGCCGATGCGCCCGCTGCCGAGGAAGGCGCGCGCGAAGTCGGGGATGGCGAAGCGCGTCTCGAGCTTCCAGCACGGCTGGCGCGGCGTCGTCAGCTCGAGTTGCGCGTCTCCGATCGCGAGGACGTCGCCGACGTGGAGCGCCCGCTCGAGATCGCCGAGGCCGTCGATCGTCAGGTTCTCCCCGAAGATCCCGAACGGCAGGCCGCCGAGGCGCGCGAGCGTCTCGCCGCGGATGCGCGAGCGCCAGAAGGCGTAGTGCTCGGCGCCGTAGAGGTAGACCGCCTTCTCTTCTCCGCCGTGGTAGCGGGGATCGGCCTGCGCGTCGCCGTCGACGCCGAGCGCGCGCACCATCACGCGGCCGCCGACCGGCGCCTTCAGGATGGCGCTGCGGATCTCCTTCCCGCCGACCTCGAAGGTCCGCACCGGCGAGACGTTGACGGAAGCGACGGTCGACACGCGCAGTAGGATGCCGCGCATGGCGCCCGTTGACGAGCCGGCCGCGCTGCTCGACCGCATGCTGGGCGGCGACCGGCGCGCGCTCGCGCGGCTGCTCTCGCTCGCCGAATCGGAGCCGGCGCGCTTCGACCCGATCGCCGACCGCGTCGCGGCGGCGGCGCACGCGCGCGCGGGCAAGACGCTGCGCGTCGGGATCACCGGACCGGGCGGCGCGGGCAAGAGCTCGCTGATCGACGCCTGGATCAAGGTCGCCCGTGCACGCCAGGAGACGGTCGCCGTCCTCGCCACCGACCCGAGCAGCGAGCGCAGCGGCGGCGCGCTGCTGGGCGACCGCGTCCGCCTCGCGCAGGAGGCGCCCGACGACGGCGTCTACTTCCGCAGCGTCGCGACGCGCGGCGCCGCCGGCGGGCTGGCGCACACCGGTTTCGACCAGGCCGACCTGCTCGACGCGTTCGGCTTCGACTGGCTCCTCGTCGAGGCGGTCGGCGCAGGGCAGGGCGAGATCGAGGTGAGCTTCGCGTGCGACGTGACCGTCGTCGTCTTCGCGCCGGGCGGCGGCGACGCGGTGCAGGCGCTGAAGGCGGGGCTCATGGAGGTGGGCGACCTCTTCTGCGTGAACAAGGCCGACCTGCCCGGCGCCGACGCGGCCGCGGCGACGCTGCGCTCGGTGGTCGAGCTCGCGCCGGCGCGCGGAGCGGCGCAGCCGGCGCCGGTCGTGCTCGTTTCGGCGACGACGGGGAGCGGCGTCGCCGAGCTGCCGGCCCGCGTGCGCGCGCTCGGCCAGGAGAAGATCGCGAGCGGCGAAGCGGAACGACGTCGGAGAGCGCGGCTCGAACGGCGCGTGCGCCACCTGCTGCAGCGCGACTTCGAGCGGCGGCTGCGCGACGACGCGACGCTCGCGCGGCTGCGCGCCGAGACTCCCGCCGCCGCGAGCGGCGGCCCGCGCCGCATCGCGGCCGAGATCGCGGCTCGGCTGCTGCGCTGACGGCGGCCCGCGACCGCTTCGCATCCTCGGTATAAGGGCGTACGAACTTCCCTCCGACTCGCCTGAATCCGCCCGCCGCGGCGCACCTCTGCCCGCCTCCCGAGGACCCCCGGACGCGTCGATGAACCCCCGACCCCCCGCCCCCTCGTCGGCGGCGCACGACGCCGCGGCCAAGCCCGCTCCCGTCCCGATCCCCGACGTCCCGGTCCGTTTCGTCACGGCGGCGGCGCTCTTCGACGGTCACGACGCCTCGATCAACATCGTGCGCCGCCTGCTGGTGCGCGAGGGGGCCGAGGTGGTCCACCTCGGCCACAACCGAAGTGCACTCGAGATCGTGCGCGCGGCCCTGCAGGAAGACGCGCAGGGCATCGCGATCAGCAGCTACCAAGGCGGCCACAACGAGTTCTTCCGCTACGTGCTCGACTTGCTGCGCGAGCGGGGCGCGTCCCACGTCAAGGTCTACGGTGGCGGCGGCGGCGTGATCGTCCCGCGCGAGATCGCGGAGCTCGAGAAGTACGGCGTCACCAAGATCTACACGCCGCAGGACGGACGGCGCCTCGGCATGGTCGGCATCGCGCGCGAGATGATCGCGACCTGCCGCTTCGACCCGCTCGACCTTCCGATCGAGCCGACCACCGAAAAAATGGCCCCGAGCGCCGCCGCGATGCTGCGCGACGTGACGATCGGCCGCGCGATCACGGCGGCGGAGCGCCGCGCGCAGCGCGGCGAGCCGGCCAAGCCCCGAGCCAAGAAGATGCCGGTGCTCGGCGTGACCGGCACCGGCGGCGCCGGCAAGTCGAGCCTGACCGACGAGCTGGTGCGGCGCATGCGTTACGCGCAGCCCGAGCTCAAGGTCGCGCTCCTCCTGATCGATCCGAGCAAGCGGGTGACGGGCGGCGCGCTGCTGGCCGACCGCATCCGCATGAACGCGATCGACGCCGCGAACGTCTACGTGCGCAGCCTCGCGACGCGCGGCAGCAAGAGCGAGATCTCCGCCGCGCTCGCCGGCGCGCTCGCCGTTCTCGAGGAACAGGGCTTCGACCTCTGCATGGTCGAGACGAGCGGCATCGGGCAGGGCGACTCGGCCATCGTCGACTTCGTCGATGCTTCGCTCTACGTGATGACGCCCGAGTTCGGCGCGCCGAGCCAGCTCGAGAAGATCGACATGCTCGACCTGGCCGACCTCGTCGTCATCAACAAGTCGGACCGGCGCGGCGCCGAGGACGCGTTGCGTGACGTCCGCCGGCAGCTGCGGCGGACGCGCGCGCTCGCTCCCGGTGCTCGCCCCGACTCCGTCACCGACGAATCGATGCCGGCCTACGCGACCGTCGCGAGCCGCTTCAACGACCCCGGCGTGAACCGCCTGTTCGAGGCGCTCGCCGACCTGCTGCGCGCGCGCTTCCACCTCTTCGAGAGCAAGCCGAAGCTGCCGCCCGCGCCGAAGGCGAAGGCGCACCTGCTGCCGCCCGACCGCGTCGGCTACCTCGGCGAGATCGTGCGGACGGTCCGCGGCTACCGCCGCCGCACCGAGGAAGAGGCGGAGCGCCTCTCGCGGATCCAGGCGCTCGCGCGCGCACGCGACGCGCTGGCCGATGCGAAGGACGAGGGCGCCGCGGCCGCGGCCGACACGCTCGCGCGCAAGCTCGAAGCGGAGCGCAAGGCGACGTCGCGCGAGGCGCAGGAGCAGCTCGCCGCGGAGAAGGCGCAGCTCGCGAAGTACCGCAGCGACGAGGTGCGCTACGAGGTGCGCGGCCGCCAGCACGCGGTCGCGCTGCACACGACGTCGCTCTCCGGCTCGAGGATCCCCAAGGTCGCGCTGCCGCGCCTCTCCGACGACGGCGACCTCCACCGCTTCTTCCGGCTGGAGAACGTGCCGGGCCGCTTCCCGTACACCGCCGGGATCTACCCGTTCAAGCGCACCGACGAGGAGCCGCGCCGGCAGTTCGCGGGCGAAGGCGGGCCGGCGCGCACCAACCGCCGCTTCCACTTCCTGTCGCGCCACGACAAGGCGAAGCGGCTCAGCGTCGCCTTCGACTCGGTCACGCTCTACGGCGAGGACCCCGAAGAGCGCCTCGACATCTACGGGAAGATCGGCGAGGGCGGCGTCTCGATCTGCACGCTCGACGACATGAAGGTCCTCATGTCGGGCTTCGACCTGTGCGACCCGAACACGTCGGTCTCGATGACGATCAACGGCCCGGCGCCGGTCGTGCTCGCCTTCTTCGTCAACACCGCGATCGACCAGGCGTGCGACGACCAGGAGAAGAAGCTCGCGCGCGCGCTCGCGCCCGAGGAACGGAAGAAGATCGCGGGCGCCGTGCTGAAGGTGGTGCGCGGCACCGTCCAGGCGGACATCCTGAAGGAGGACCAGGCGCAGAACACCTGCATCTTCGCCACCGACTTCAGCCTGAAGCTGATGGGCGACGTGCAGGAGTACTTCACGCGCCACCTGGTGCGCGGCTTCTATTCGGTCTCGATCAGCGGCTACCACATCGCCGAGGCCGGCGCCAACCCGATCAGCCAGCTCGCCTTCACGCTCGCGAACGGCTTCACGTACGTCGAGTACTACCTCTCGCGCGGCCTGCCGATCGACGAGTTCGCCCACAACCTCTCGTTCTTCTTCAGCAACGGCCTCGACCCGGAGTACTCGGTGATGGGCCGCGTCGCGCGCCGCATCTGGTCGGTGGCGCTGCAGCAGAAGTACGGCGCGTCGGAGCGCAGCCAGAAGTTCAAGTACCACATCCAGACGTCGGGCCGCTCGCTGCACGCGATGGAGATCGACTTCAACGACATCCGGACCACGCTGCAGGCGCTGACCGCGATCCAGGACCAGTGCAACTCGCTGCACACCAACGCCTACGACGAGGCGATCACCACGCCGACCGAGGAGTCGGTGCGGCGCGCGATGGCGATCCAGATGATCATCACGCGCGAGTTCGGGCCGACGAAGAACGAGAACCCCCTCCAGGGCTCCTACCTCGTCCAGGAGCTGACCGACCTCGTCGAGGAGGCGGTCCTCTCCGAGTTCGAGCGGCTGCACGAGCGCGGCGGCGTGCTCGGCGCCATGGAGACGCACTACCAGCGCGGCCGCATCCAGGAGGAGTCGCTCCTCTACGAGCTGAAGAAGGACTCGGGCGAGCTGCCGATCGTCGGCGTCAACTGCTTCGAGCGGCCGGCCGACGTCGAGCCGGCGCAGGTCGAGGCCGCACCGGCCGAGATCCCGCTGGCGCGCGCGAGCAACGCCGAGAAGGACGACCAGATCGCGCGGCTGCGCGACTTCCAAAAGCGCCACGCGGCCGAAGCGCCCGCCGCGCTCGCGCGGCTGCAGGAGATCGCGCTGAACGGCGGCAACGTCTTCACCGAGCTCATGGAGACGACGCGGGTCGCCTCGCTCGGCCAGATCACGCGCGCCCTCGACGAGGTCGGCGGTCGCTACCGCCGGTCGCTGTGACGGAATGGCGGAGCGACCCCTGCGCGTGCTGCTCGCGAAGCCGGGGCTCGACGGCCACGACCGCGGCGTGCTCGTGGTCGCGGCCGCGCTGCGCGACGCCGGCTTCGAGGTGATCTACACCGGATTGCGGCAGAGCGCCGAGACCATCGCCGCGGCGGCCGCGGACGAGGACGTCGACGCGATCGGCCTCTCGGTCCTCTCCGGCGCGCACCAGACACTGGTGCCGAAAGTGGTCGAGGCGCTGGCGAAGCGCGGGCTGCAAGGCCTCCCGCTCGTGGTCGGCGGGATCATCCCGGCCGAGGACCGCGCCGAGCTCGAGCGGGCGGGCGTCGCCGGCGTCTTCGGCCCCGGCACGACGAGCGAGGAGCTGGTCCGCTTCTTCCGCGAGCGGATCGGCAAGAACCAGGATGCGGAACGGAACGCGGAACGGAGAGCCTGACGTGAACAGCGGAAGCGAGGGCGGCGCGCGCGACGCGGCGCCCGGAGACAAGAAGGAGATCCTCAACATCGAGGAGGCCTCCGCCTTCCTGGGCGTCTCGACCAAGACGTTCCAGAAGGTCCTGCGCGAGGGCGACATGCCCGGCCGCAAGGTCGGGCGCGAGTGGAAGTTCGGGCGGCGGGCGCTCGCCGAGTGGGTCGGCCGGGGCCGCGCCCGCGACTTCCTCGACTCGGCCGACGCCGATGCGGGCGCGGACGCCGCCGCGGGGGCATCCGCCTCCGCTGGAGGCGCGACCCCGCCGGCGTCGATGGTGGCGCGGGCGGGCGCGGCCGGCAACGGCGCGCGCTCGGCCGCCGGACGCCACGCCGAGAGCCACCGCTCGCTCGAGGCGGAGGAGGACTGAGCCGTGGAAACGACGCAGGTCGGCGCGCTGGCGCTCTCTGACGACGAGCAGATGCTGCGCGGCACGATCCGTCGCTTCGCCGAGGACGAGGTGCTGCCGGGCGAGCTCGAGCGCGACAAGAAGGCGGAGTTCCACTCCGACCTCGTGAAGAAGCTCGCCGAGCTCGGACTCCTCGGCATCCCGGTGCCGGAGGAGTTCGGCGGCGCCGGCATGTCGACGATGTGCTACGTGCTCACCGTCGAGGAGATCGCGAAGGTCTCCGGGTCGCTCGCGCTCACGCTCGCGGCGCACACCTCGCTCGGCACCATGCCGATCGTCGACTTCGGCAGCGACGAGCAGAAGCGGACCTTCGTGCCGCCGCTCGCGCGCGGCGACTACCTCGGCGCGTTCGGGCTGACCGAGCCGGGCGCCGGCTCCGACTCGGGCGCGACCAAGACGAGCGCGACGCGCGAGGGCGACGAATACGTCCTCTCGGGCCAGAAGGCGTGGATCACCAACGCCGGCGAGGCGGGCAGCTTCGTCGTGACCGCGCGCACGTCGGCCGGGCGCGGCACCGAAGGCATCAGCGCCTTCATCGTCAAGCGCGACACCGCGGGCTTCAGCATCGGCAAGCCGGAGAAGAAGCTCGGCCTGCACAGCTCCGATTCGCGCCCGATCTACTTCGACCACTGCCGCGTGCCGGCGAACCAGCGGCTCGGGCCCGAGGGCGAGGGATTCAAGTACTTCATGCGGACGCTCGACCGCGGCCGCATCATCATCGGCTCGATGGCGCTCGGGTTGGCCGAGGGGGCGCTCGCGCGCGCGCTGCAGTACGCGAAGGAGCGCAAGACGTTCGGGCGCGAGATCGCGAACCACCAGGCGGTCGCGTTCAAGCTCGCCGACATGGCGACCGGGATCGAGGCGGCGCGCCACCTGATCTATCACGCCGCGCGCCGCAAGGACGCCGGGCTGCCGTTCGCGCGCGAGGCCGCCATGGCCAAGCTCTTCGCGAGCGAGATGGCCATGCGCGTCACCAGCGACGCGATCCAGATCCACGGCGGCTACGGCTTCACCCGCGAGTACCACGTCGAGCGCATGTACCGCGACGCCAAGCTCTGCACGATCGGCGAGGGGACGAGCGAGGTGCAGCGGCTGGTGATCTCGCGATCGCTGGTGCAGGAGGGGTTGGGCGGGGCGTAGGTCGCGCGCGCCGACCGATCTGACGACGGAGTGAGTCCGCGCGCGCCTCCGCGGGCATTCTTGTCCGCGACATGGCGCACCCCGAATCGCTCGACGCCTCCGGCTTCGATCCCGACGTCCTCGCGAAGCACGCGCAGTTCGTGCGGCGGCTCGCGCGCGGACTCGTCCGCGACGGCGACGCGGCCGACGAGCTGACGTCGCGCACGCTCGCTGCGGCGGTCGAGCGGCGGCCCGACACCGGACCGGGCTTCCGCGTCTGGCTCCAACGCGTGACGGTGCGCCTCTTCCTGCGCGAGCGGCGCGGCCGCGAGCGGCGCGACCGGCGCGAGCGCGGCGCCGCGACGCCCGAGCCGACGCGCGCGACCGTCGACCTCGTCGCCGAGCTCGACCTGCAGCGCCGGATCGCGCGTGCGTTCGAGGAGCTCGCCGAGCCGTCGAAGAGCGCGCTCTACCTGCGGTACTTCCGCGACCTCGGGCCGGGCGAGATCGCCGATCAGCTCGGCGTGCCGGTGAGCACGGTGAAGAGCCGGCTGCAGCGCGGGCTCGAGGGGCTGCGCGAGCGGCTCGACGCGCTGCACGAAGGCAGGCGCGACGCGTGGCTGCAGGCGCTGCTGCCGTGGTTCGGAGGACCGCTCGTGGCGACGAAGGTGAAGGCGGTGCCGGTCGCGGTGGCGGCGCTGCTGCTGGTCGGGCTCGGGGTCGGCGGGTTCGAGGTGCTGCGGCGGAGCGCGGCGCCGCGCATCGCGCCGGCGCACGCGGAATCGGCGGTCGCAGCGGCGGAGTCGGCGGCGGCGGCGAAGGGGGCCGACGCGACGTCGAACGACGCGACGCCGACGCGCGCGGCGGTGGAGCCGGCGCGCGGCGAGCCGTTCGCGACGGGGATCGTCGTCGACGAGGCGGGCGCGCCGCTCCCCGACGTCGCGGTGTTGTCGTCGCGGCTCTACACCGGCCCCTACAACGGCGGAGGCCTCCCGAGCCAGGAGCCGTTGCGGCTCGACCGCCTCGACCGCGACCGCATCGCGTCGACCGACGCGCAGGGCCGCTTCGCCGTCGCCGAACCGGTCGACGAACTGGTCTCGCTCACGTTTCTGAAGGCGGGTTTCGCGAGCGCGGAGTGGTCCGACCTCGCCGCCGAACGGGCGAAGAACCGCGACCTTCGGATCGTCCTGCGGGCCGGGGTCGAGCTGCGCGGGCGCCTCGTCGACCACGAGCGCCGGCCGGTCGACCTCGCCCTCGTGTCGATGATCCCGACGAACCGGGAGGAGCAAGTCCGCGCCGAGCGCACGGCCGCCCACCTGAAGGACGCGCCGAAATACGTGCCACTCTGGGGCCAGCAACAGACGACGACCGGTCGCGACGGCGCGTTCGCGTTCACCTCCGCGCCGGGCCCGGACTTCCGGCTCTTCGTGCTCGCGTCGGGCTATGCGGTCGCGACTCCGACCAGCGCGACGCTCGCCTCGCCGTGCGAGCTGACCCTCGTCCGCAAGGCCCTCCTGCTCGATGTCGTCGACTCCGACTCCGGATCCTCGTTGCGCGCCGCGCTGATCGTCGTCGACGCGAAGAAGGGGACGGTGCTCGGTCAGTCCGTGCCGTGGCTCCCGAAGGACGCCGACCACAGCGTGGTCGCGCCGACGGGCCGGCTGACGGTGCACACGGGATTTGGCGAGGACAACCGCCGCACCGAAGTGCCGTGGATCGCAGATGCCAGGGACGGCCGCGTCGACGTCGAACTGCACGTGGTGGCGGCCGGCCACGTCGGCGAGATCGTCGACGCGACGATCTCCAGGGACGAGGAGCCGCCGCACCTGCGCGTCGAGCTCGCGCCAGACGACGGCGCGGCGCGCGAGGCAGCGATCGCGGGGCGCGTGCGCGGGGCGAAGCGTGCCGAGGTGCGCGTGTACTGCCTGATCCCGAACTTCAGCGAGACCTACCTCGAAGCCGACGAGCCGCTGCTCGCCGTGACCTGCGACGACGACGGCCACTTCGAGCTCTTCGATCTGCCGCCCGCGCGCTACCGCCTCTTCGTCCGCGCGCCGGGAGTCGCGCCGGCGATCGTCGACGTCGAAGCGCCGGCGCACGACGTGACGATCGATCTGCAGGTGGCGGCGGCGCTCGAGGTCGCGGTGAAGAACCGCGCCGGCGTCGCGGCGGCGGGCGTCGTCGTGCACGCGCAGCGCCCCGACCGCTCGCGCGCCTGGTACGCCAAGTCCGACGCGGACGGTGTCGCGCGCCTCGAGGGGCTCCCCGCCGGCCCGCTCGTCGTCGGCGCATTCGAGGACCTGCGTTACGACCTCGTCGATCCGACCGTCTGCTTCGCGCTCTCCGCGAGGGCATTCACCGACCCGACCGTGGTCGCGACGAAACCCGGCGAGCACGTCCGCGTCGAGCGCACGCTGGTGGAGCGGCTCACGACGCGCCTCCACTTCGAGCGCGACGACGGCGCGCCGGTCGGGCCGCTGAAGTTCGAACTCTGGAACTTCGACGGGCCGGTCACCGCGCGCTACCGCGAGTTCGAGCGCCTGCGTCGGCTCGCGCCCGAGCTCGACGGGCACGGCGACGCGACGCTCGAGCTCGATCCGGGCTCCTACTCCTTCCACGTCTCGGACGGCGGGCCGGCGGGAGAGGCGAAGTTCGACGTCCCGTCCGCCGATGGCGGACCGATCACGGTTCGCGTCCCGGTCCTGCGCGAGAGCGGCTCGCTCGTCGGCCGCGTCGTCGACTCCGTCACGGGGAAGCCGATCGCGAAGCGCAAGGTCTACGCGACGCCGCGGCGCGACGGGCAGCAGGCGATCGAGCCCGAGATGCACCTCACCGACGATGCCGGCCGCTTCCGCTTCGACCGGCTCCCGGTCGGGCCGACAAGAGTCGACGTCCAGGCCGGCGAGATCGGCGACCTGCAGCCCTACCTCGAGCCCGACCCGACCAGCCCCTACGGCTCCGGCTCGCAGGAGTGCACCGTCGAGAAGGACGGCGAAACGACGCTCGAATTCACGCTGCCGCCGATCAAGGCGAAGAACGTGGCGTTCGCGACGCTCGTGCTCGACGCGCGCGTCACCGACGCGGCGAGCGGCCGCCCGCTCGAAGGCGCGACGCTCAACGTCCACGCGCGCATCGGCGCGACCGACGTCGAAGTCGTCAGCGAGACGACCGACGCCGAAGGCCGCGTCCGCACGTCCGTCTTCGCCGGCGAGAAGTACTCCATCTCGATCTACGGGCCCGTCGAACGGCGCAGCAGGAACGGCCAGGAATACGTCTCGGTCACATTGCAGTGCACACCGGAGAACGGCGTCCTCACCGTCGCCGCCGCGCTCGCGAAGGGCCGCTGAGCGCGCGACGCGCCTCGTGCTGAGTCGTCGGCTCAGCGCGCGCGCTTCAGCGGAATCGTGATGTCGGTGACAATGCTCGGCGGCAGCTCGACGTCGACCGGGTCGGAGTCGAGGAAGCCGGGCTGGCCGACCACGCGGACCGAGTAGAGGCCGGGGCTCGAAATGATCCAGCGCACCTCGCGGCCGCCCGGGTAGATGCTGCCGATGACTCCGCCGACGCCGTCGACCCGCTTCGCCTCGACGTGACTCTCGTCGAAGAGGAACGGCACCACCGTTTCGCCGTCCTTCATCACGATCCGGAGCCACGCGCGCGGGTGGGTCTCGACGGAGAGCACGTTGACGCCGGGCGCGAGCTCGAACGCGGCGGACTCCGGAATCGAGAAGCCGACGACCGGATCGGGCACGTGGAGCACGACGAAGAGGCGTCCGAGCGGCGCGTGGAAGCGGTAGACGCCATCGCGCGCGCTCACGCTTCCCATGCCCTGGCCGGCCGGCTCCTCGCCGGAGGCGAACTGCAGGGTGCCGGCGTTGACCGGCGCGCGCGTCTTCGCGTCGATCGGCGTGAGCACGACGTCGCACGGCGGGCCGACGACGAGACGGATCTCCTGCGGAGTCGCGTCCGAGGCGTTGACGAAACATCGGACGGCGACGCCGTATTGAGGAAGCCTCGCGGTCCAGGCTCCGTCCGCCAGCTCGCCCGCGTCCCACGCGAAGCGCAGCGAGTCGCCGTCGCGCTCGAACCGGGTGATCGTCCGCTCGGAGGTTTCGCGCGGCAGCCCGACCAGGCGCGCCATGCGCCGGAGCTCGAGCCGGTTCGGGAGCGCGGCGGCTTCGTCCTCGCTCCAGCCCGGCGCGAGCTCGACGATCCCGTGGACCGGCTTCGTGGGGACCGGCTCGCGGACGGAGAGCTCGATCGTGCGCTCCGCGGTGCCCCCGGCCTCGAGCTTCGCTCCCGCCGCGCCTCGCGGCACGTCGAGGGCGGGCTGGGCCACGACCATGGCGATCCACTCGCCGGCCGGGAGGTGGTCGAAGACGATCCACTCCGTTCGCGACGCCGGGCGAGACCAGCTGGCCGGCGCTTCGAGGACGAAGCGGGCGAGCAGCGTCGGATCCGCGTCGATCCGGTCACGCATGCGGCGCAGGACGTCCGCCTTCGACTCGAGCACCCGGGTGTAGTCCTTGTCTCCGCAGCCGTCGATCCTTTCGCAAGCGGAGAGGAAGCGGACCCGCCGGTCGAGCCAGGCGAGCACGTCTTCGATCCGACGCAGCTGCACGGTCAGCTTCTCGTTGCTCGGCGGCGCGTCGATGCGCACTCGCAGCTCGCACGCCGGCTCCAGCAGGACCTCGCGCGTGCCTCCCGATTCGAAGTCGAGGTCGACGAGCGCCGCGGCGTGGCCGGCCGCCCGCACCAGGAAACCAGAGCTGGCGACGCCGGCAAGCTTCGGAAGCACGGTGAGCGGCGAGTCGCCGCGCATCGCATTCGGCCGCTGGAACGAGTCGTCGATCGGCCCGTGGGAGCTCAGGCTGGCGGGCTCGACCGCGACCTCGACGTCCTCGAGGTCCGCCCGCGTCGCGCGGTCGAGGACCGAGAGCGTGACCGGCTTCCACTCCGGATGGCGGTCGACGGACGATTCGCCGCGCGGCGGCGCGACGGCGGGCGAAGTCTCGGGCGCGAGGATCGGTTGCCGTTCGGTCGCGGACGCCGGCGACTCGGGCGGCGGCTCGACGATCGACGGCGCGGGCGGGTGCGGCGTCGCCGTGCCGGGCGGTTCACCGCGCAGGAAGCGCCATGCAAGCGCCGCGAGCGCGACGGCGAGCACGAGCGCGGCGCCGACCACGACACGACCTCTCACGGCGTCGTCCTCCGGCCACAGCTGCGGGTCGAGTTCCTCCGCTCCGCGAGCTGGAGCATACGGCGTGCAGGGGGCGCATGGCCGGGGTGCGAAGTCGCCGGATTCGCCGTCCGAAAAGCGGTGGTTGCGCGACCCTCGTCGGCGCTACGGTCTTCGCATGCACACCACCTCCGGCAATTCGCGAGTCGTCTCCGCGATCGGTCTTCCTCCGCGCGCGGTCATGCTCCGCGCCTTCACCCGCCGCGACCCGAGCTACGACGGCGTCTTCTTCACCGGCGTCACGACGACGCGGATCTTCTGCCGGCCGACCTGCCCGGCGCGGCGGCCGCGTCCGGAAAACGTCCGCTTCTTCGCGTCGACGCGCGAGGCGCTCTTCGCAGGATTCCGGGCGTGCAAGCGCTGCCGGCCGCTGGCGGCGGCGGGGGCGGCGCCGGGGTGGCTGGCGCCGCTGCTGGCCTCGATCGAGAACGAGCCCGACCGCCGCCTCCGCGATTCCGAACTGCGCCGCTTCGGCGTCGCTCCGGAACGGGTCCGGCGTTGGTTCCTGAAGGAGCACGGCATGACCTTCCAGGCCTATGCGCGAGCACGGCGCCTCGGCTCGGCGTTCACGGCGCTGCAGCGCGGGACGAAGCTCGACGCGGTCGTCTTCGACCACGGCTTCGAATCGCACAGCGGCTTCCGCGAGGCGTTCGCGAAATGGTTCGGCGCGCCACCCGGCCGCGCGCGACCCGATGACTGCATCACCTTCGCGTGGATCGAGAGCCCGCTCGGGCCGCTGCTCGTGGCGTCGGTGAAAGAGGGAATCTGCCTGCTCGAGTTCACCGACCGGCGCATGATCGAAGCGCAACTTTCGACGCTGAAGCGGCGCATCGATCGACCCGCGGTGCCCGGCGACAGCGAAGTGCTGAAGCAACTTCGCCGCGAGCTCGACGAGTACTTCGCGGGGAAGCGCACGACCTTCGACGTGCCGGTCCACGCGCCGGGCAGCGACTTCCAACAGCGCGTCTGGCGCGAGCTGCGCCGCATCCCGCACGGCGCGACCGCGAGCTACCGCGAGCTCGCTCTACGCATCGGCCAGCCGAAGGCGGCGCGCGCGGTCGGCCGCGCCAACGGCATGAACCGCGTCGCGATCGTGATTCCGTGCCACCGCGTCGTGAACGACGACGGCCGCCTCGGCGGCTACGGCGGCGGCGTCTGGCGCAAGCAGCGGCTGCTCGAGCTCGAGGGGGCGGTGCCGGCGAGCGCGGCTCCGCTAGGATCTTCGGCCCCGAAAGCCGAGGACGCCTCATGTCGAGCCGCACCGTCGTCGTCACCCACGCTCTTCGAACGCCGATCGGCAAGTACCTCGGCGGCCTCTCCGGGCTGACCGCCGCCGACCTCGGCATCCACGTCGTGAAGGCGCTGCTCGCGCAGTCGGGCGTCGCGCCGGCCGACGTGGGGGAACTGATCTTCGGGAACGCCCGCCAGGCGGGCGGCGGACCCAACGTCGCGCGCCAGATCCTGGTGAAGAGCGGCCTCCCGCAGACCTCGACCGCCTACACCGTGAACATGGCGTGCGGGTCGGGGCTCAAGAGCGTGCAGCTCGCGGCCGAGAGCGTGCGGCGCGGCGACGTGAAGGTCGCCGTCGCGGGCGGCACCGAGAGCATGAGCCGCCTCCCGTTCTTCCTCGAGAACTTCCGCACCGGCTACCGCCTCGGCCACGCGCCGGTCGTCGACGCCATGTACAAGGACGGCTTCGACTGCCCGATGGCGAAGAAGCCAATGGGGGCGACCGCCGAAACGCTCGCGAAGAAGTACGAGATCGGGCGTCCGGAGCAGGACGAGTACGCGGCGAACTCGCAGCAGAAGTGCGAGGCGGCGCGCAAGGCGAAGAAGTTCGAAGCCGAGATCGCGCCGATCACGATCGAGGGCAAGGCCGGTCCGACCATCCTCGCCGCCGACGAGCACCCGCGCGACGGCATCACCGCCGCGTCGATGGCGAAGCTCCCGCCCGTCTTCGACAAGAACGGCACCGTCCACGCCGGCAACTCGAGCGGCATCACCGACGGCGCAGCCGCGCTGCTCCTGATGGACGAGGAGGAGGCGCAGCGGCGCGGGCTTTCGCCGCTGGCGCGGCTCGGCGAGTTCGTCCAGGTCGGCGTCGACCCGGAGATCATGGGGATCGGCCCGGTCCCGGCCGTGCAGGAGCTCGGCCGGCGCACCGGCCGCAAGCTCGACGACTTCGACCTGATCGAGCTCAACGAAGCCTTCGCCGCCCAGGTCCTCGCCTGCGACCGCGAGCTCAAGCTTCCTCGTGACCGGTTGAACGTGAACGGCGGCGCGATCGCGCTGGGCCACCCGATCGGCGCGACCGGCGCGCGCATCCTGGTCACGCTGCTCCATGAAATGAGGAAGAGGAGCGCGCGCCGCGGCCTCGCGACGCTCTGCGTGAGCGGCGGGCTCGGGGTCGCGCTCGAGGTCGAGGCGGTCCGCTGACGCCGGCACCGTTTTCGCCCGGACAAGAGGGGCGGGGCGCAGGAAGATGAACCGGTTCCGGCTCGGGGCGTAGTCTTCGTGCCAATCCGGCAGACATCGGGGCCGGAGTCGTTCGGGGGGTCGTCTTGAAGAAGCGCACGAAGATCTGGCTCGGCGTCCTCGTCGTCGTGGCCGGCGGGATCGGCTTCCAGGCCAAGATCGCGCACGACGGGAAGCTCGTCACCGAGGTCGACCTGAAGACGATCGAGCGCAAGAGCCTGCGCTCGCTCATCGCCGCCTCCGGCAAGATCAAGCCGAAGATGATGGTGAACGTGAGCGCCGCCGTGTCGGGCAAGGTGCTCGAGGTCTGCGTCCGCGAGGGCGATCAGGTCGAGAAGGGGCAGCGGCTGCTGCGCATCGACCCGACGCCGTTCGAGACGGAGGTCCAGCAGCTCGAGGCGTCGATCCGATCGGCCAAGGCCAACATCGAGCTGCAGAAGGCGAACCTCCAGCAGTCGGAGAGCCGGCTGCGCCGCAGCGTGAGCCTGCAGAAGCAGGGGCTCGTCACCGACGAGCAGCTCGAAACCGAGCAGACCACCGTCTCGGTCGAGGTGGCACGGCTGCAGGCGACGGAACAGGAGCTGCCGCGCCTGCAGGCCGGCATCGACCAGGCGCGCCACGAGCTCACCAAGGTCGACGTCCTCTCCGACATCGCCGGCACCGTGACGGCCCTCAACATCGAGGCGGGGGAGTACGCCTTCGTCGGCGCCTTCAACAACCCCGCGACCGTGCTGCTCACCGTCGCCGACCTCGACGTGATCGAGGCGGAGGTCGAGGTCGACGAGAGCCAGGCGGTGAAGGCGAAGGCGGGCCAGGTCGCCGAGCTCGAGGTCGACGCCCACTCCGACTGGGTCTTCCAGGGCCGCGTGACCGAGGTCGGCCACACGCCCGTCACCAAGCTGACCGGCGCCGAGCGCGAGGGAACCAGCTACCTCGTGAAGATCCTGGTGCAGGACAAGATCCCCGGCGTGCGCCCCGGCCTCACCTGCAGCGCGCGCATCTGCAGCGACACGCGCGATCACGTCCTCGCCGTCCCGATCGAGGCGATGGCGATGCGCAAGCCCTTGAGCGAGTCGACCTGGAAGGGCGACGCCCGGACCGAGAGCGGCGCGTCGGTCGCGATCGCCGCGGAGCCGCCGGCCACGGCGGCCGACGACCCCGCGAAGGCCGTCGGGAATTCGGCGGGCACGCCGGCCGGCTCCGCGAAGGGCGCGCCCGATCCCAACCACCTCGCCGGCTCCGACGCGACGCGCCGCGAGGACAAGGACGGCAAGGTCGAGGGCGTCTTCTACGTGAAGGACGGCAAGGCGTGGTTCCAGCCGGTGAAGCTCGGCATCACCGGGGAGAAGGACTTCGAGCTGCGCGACAGCGGCGGGCTGGGCGAAGGGGCCCAGATCGTCGTCGGCCCCTACTCCGTGCTGCACAAGCTGAAGGACGGCGACCGCGTGAAGCAGAAGGAGAAGAAGGAAGGCGAGAAGTCGTCGGGATGAGCGCGCCGTCCGACGCCGCCCATCGTTCCGCGCCCGCGCAAGCGACCGAGGCGCCGCCGCGCGCCGCCGCCCCCGCGGGCGATACCTCCGTCATCCGCGTCGAAGGCCTCACCAAGGTCTACGACCTCGGCGCCAACGCCGTGCGCGCCATCGACGGCATCGACCTGACCCTCGCGCGCGGCGAGTACGTCGCGATCATGGGGCCGTCGGGGTCGGGCAAGTCGACGCTGATGAACCTGATCGGCTGCCTCGACGTGCCGACCTCGGGCACCTACTTCCTGCGCGGCACCGAGGTGAGCCGCCTCTCCGAGGACCAGCTCGCGGAGATCCGCAACCGCGAGATCGGCTTCATCTTCCAGAACTTCCAGCTGCTGCCGCGCCAGACGGCGCTGCGCAACGTCGAGCTGCCGCTGGTCTATGCGGGCATCAAGTCGGCGGAGCGGCAGGAGCGGGCGCTCGAGATGCTGCGCCTGGTCGGCCTCGACAAGCGCGCGCGCCACCGCCCCAACGAGCTCTCGGGCGGCGAGCGGCAGCGCGTCGCGATCGCACGGGCGCTGGTCACCCGGCCGGCGCTGCTGCTCGCGGACGAGCCCACTGGCAACCTCGACTCGCGCACCGGCCAGGAGATCCTCGAGCTGTTCGACCGGCTGCACCAGGGCGGCAACACGATCATCCTCGTCACCCACGACCCCGAGGTCGGCAAGCGGGCCGCGCGCACCGTGCGCGTGAAGGACGGACGGGTCGAGTCGGACACCGCGAACGCCCGCCGGCCGCAGGACTAGGGCGGCGCCGTGGTCGCGCTCCTCGAAGGCGTCCGCATCGCGCTCTCCGCGATCTGGGCGCAGAAGCTGCGCTCGGCGCTCACGCTCCTATGCGTGATCATCGCGATCCTCTCGATCATCGCCGTCGTCTCGGTGCTCGACGGCATGGACGCCTACGTGAAGAAGGAGATCGCGCAGGACGCCGCGGTCTTCACGGTGCGCCGCGTCGACGAGCTCCAGATCCTCACCGACTTCGACGCGTTCATGCGCTCGCTCGGCAACCGCAAGATCCTGCTGTCGGACTACCGGGCGCTGAAGGCGGAGCTCACGCAGGCGGAGTTCGTCGACCCGGTGCGCACGATCGGCACGACGCTCGAGGCGGTGTCGACCGGGAAGTCGCTGCGCTTCGTCGAGGTGCAGGGCCACGGCCCCGAGTACCCTGGCGTCGAGGACGTGAGCATCGCGCTCGGCGACCACCTGAACGAGCAGGACTTCGAGCAGCGGCGCGCCGCGATCGTGATCGGCGAGGAGGTCGCCTCCTCGCTCTTCCCCGACGTCGACCCGGTCGGCAAGCGCGTGCGCATCCAAGGCCGCCACTACGAGGTGCGCGGCGTCTTCGGCCACTGCGCCAACATCCTCGGCGAGAACCGCAACGTCTTCGCCTTCATCCCGCTGACCACGATGTTCAATCAGTGGGGGCAGTTCGCGTCGATCCGCATCCAGGTGCGCGCGCGCGACCTCGCCACCTTCGACTCGGCGGTCGAGGAGGCGCGGACGCTGATGCGGGTACGCCATGGTCTCAAGCCCGGCAAGGAGGACGACTTCAACATCACGACCGCCGAGCAGTTCCTCTCGTTCTGGGCCAAGATCTCGAGCGGCATCTTCGCCAGCCTGATCGGCATCGTGAGCATCACGCTGGTGGTCGGCGGGATCATCATCATGAACGTGATGCTGGTCTCGGTGACCGAGCGCACGCGCGAGATCGGGCTGCGCAAGGCGCTCGGCGCGCGCCGGCGCATCATCCTGTTCCAGTTCCTGGTCGAGTCGGTGACGCTCACGACGACGGGCGGGCTGGTCGGCATGGTGTCCGGCTTCGCGGCCGCCTTCCTGATCGCCGCCCTCTCGCCGCTGCCCTACGCGGTCAAGCCGTGGTCGATCGTGGCGGCGCTCGCGATCGTCTTCGCGGTCGGGATCTTCTTCGGGCTCTATTTGGTGAGCCGCGCCGCGCGGCTGCAGCCGGTCGAGGCGCTGCGCCGTGAGTGACGCGCCGGTTCGCAAGCGGATCTCGCTGTCGCACCTCGTCGAGGGGGTGCGCCTCGCGCTGGAGACGCTGGTCGACCACCGCATGCGCTCGGGGCTCGTGATCCTCGGCGTCTCGATCGCGGTGGCGACGGCGATGGGGATGGTCGCGATCCTGTCGGGCCTCGGCCAGAAGATCACCAACGACGTGAAGGGCGGCGACACCGCAATCTTCTCGATCACGCGCTACAGCCACCTCGACGAGGGCGACAACGAGGACAGGCGGCCGCGGCCGAAGCTGACCGCGCGCGACGCCGCCGAGATCGAGCGGATCGACGAGGTGGGCGAGGTCGAGATCCGCTACGGCCACGGCCAGGGGCGCTCGATCGAGCACGGCGACAAGCAGGCGCGGCTCATCTTCGTGATGGGCACCAGCATGGCCTTCCAGAAGTTCCAGACGCTCGACATCCAGTCGGGCCGCTTCTTCACGGAAGGCGAGCTGCGCACCTCGCAGCCGGTCTGCGTGCTGGCCGAGCGGACCGCCCGCGACCTCTTCCCCGGCGAGGACGCGTCCGGCAAGACGATCCGCGTGAGCGGGGAGAACTACTCGATCGTCGGCGTCTTCGCCAAGTACGACAGCCTCTTCGGCGGCCTGTTCGAGAACTTCGCCGTCATCCCCTACACCACCTACGAGCACAAGCTGCGCGACCGCTGGGAGTCGGCGCAGCTCAACGTCTTCCCGCGCTCGCCCGAGCGGCTGGCCGACGCGATCAATTCGAGCCGCGGCGTGCTGCGCGCGCTGCACCACCTCTCGCCGCGCCAGGAGGACGATTTCTCGATCGTCACGTCGGACGCGGCCCTCGAGTTCCTGCAGAAGATCACCGGGCCGATCGCGCTCGTCCTCGTGCTGATCTCTTCGATCGGCCTCATGGTCGGCGGGCTCGGCGTGCTGATCATCATGCTGGTGAGCGTCACGGAGCGGACGCGCGAGATCGGCGTGCGCAAGGCCATCGGCGCCTCGCGGCGCGAGATCCTCTGGCAGTTCCTGATCGAGGCGGCCGTGCTGACGCTGATCGGCGGGGCCGTCGGGATCGGGCTCGGGCTGCTGATCGCGCGCGGCGCCTCGCAGGCGATGTCGTTCCCGTTCGTGCTGCCGTTGCAGTGGGTCGGCATCGCCGTCGTCGTCTCGGGGGGCATCGGCCTCGTCTTCGGCCTCTATCCCGCGAACCGTGCTGCTCGGCTCGACCCGATCGAGTCGCTGCGGTACGAATGACGCGTCGCGCTCCGACTGGAGCCGTTCCGCGCGCGGCGGAAAACGTTTCCGGTGGACGCGCCGCCGCGCCGTGAGAGAGTGGCTGCGTCCGGACGCGGCTCCCCGCGACCGCCCCCGATGGAAATGCGATGACCAGCGAAACCCCGAGAAAAGCCGCACTCCCGCGCGCCCGCGTGCTCATCGCGGTTGCCGACGCCGGCCGGCTGCGCCGGCTGCGGCGCGCGCTGGTCCGCTCGGGCCGCTGGATCGTCTCCGCGGCCGACAGCTTCGAGCGCGTGATGCGCGAACTCCTCGCGCGGGAGTTCGACCTCATCCTGGTCGACCCCGAGCTGACCGGCGACGGCCCGCACTCCATCCTGCGCCGGCTGCGCGACGCGGGGCCGGCGGCCGGCGTGCCGCGCGTCGCGCTGCTGCGCGTGCGCGACGCATCGGTGCGCCTCGAAGCGTGGCAGCTCGGCGTCGTCGACGTCCTCGAGCCGCCGCTCTCCATCGACGAGTTGCAGGTGCGCCTGTCGGCCGCGATCGCGTCCGGCCGGGCGCGCGAGGCCGGCGCGGCGCGCCCCGGCGACTTCTCGGGCCGCTTCTCCTGCGTCTCGTTCGCGGAGGTGATCTCGGTGCTCGCGGCGTCGCGGCGCGGCGGCACGCTCACGCTCTGGACCGGCCGCGGCCGCGGCAAGGTGCTCTTCCACGACGGCGCCATCGTCCACGCCCACTTCGACCGCAGGCACGGCCACGAGGCGATCTTCGCCTTGATGCGGGAGGAGCACGGGACGTTCGACTTCCGGAACGTCGTCCTCGCTGTCGAGCGCGTGCGCCGGACGGTCACCTGGAAGGCGAGCGCGCTCCTCATCGAGGGCGCCCGCCTGATCGACGAGCACCACCGCGATCAGGCCCACCCCACGGGCGAGCTGTCGAGCGCCTGACGCCTCGCCCGCGGGGCTTTCTCGCTCCGGCGCCGTCTGCTCTAATCCTCGCCCCTCATTTCGAGGCAGCGGTGCGAGGAGAGTCGTCGTGCAGATCAAGAAGGTCGGAGTCGTCGGCTGCGGGCTCATGGGCTCCGGCATCGCCCAGGTCGCGGCCACCGCGGGCTGCGAGGTGCTGGCGCGGGAGGTCTCGCTCGAGCTCGCGCAGAAGGGGCTCGGCCGCGTCCACGCCTCCCTCGCGAAGCTGGTCGAGAAGGGCCGGCTCAAGGCCGAGGAGGCCGAGGCGGTCAAGGCGCGGCTCAAGCCGACCACGAACCTCGCCGACCTGAAGGACTGCGACCTCGTCGTCGAGGCGATCGTCGAGGACCTCGACCAGAAGAAGAAGCTCTTCGCGGAGCTCGGCCGGCTCTGCAAGAAGGAGACGATCTTCGCCAGCAACACCTCGTCGTTCCCGATCGGCGAGATGGCCGACGCGAGCGGCCGCCCCGAGCGCTTCGTCGGGCTCCACTTCTTCAACCCGGTCCAGCTCATGAAGCTGGTCGAGGTGATCCAGGGCAGGAAGACCGCGCCCGACGTCGTGGCGTCCGCGCGCGCGTTCGGCGAGGCGTGCGGCAAGGCGCCGATCCTGGCCAAGGACACGCCCGGCTTCGTCGTGAACCGGCTGCTCGTCCCTCTACTGCACGAAGCCATCCTGATGGTCGAGCGCGGCGACGCGACGTTCAAGGACGTCGACACCGGGATGGAGCTCGGCTGCGGCCACCCGATGGGGCCGATCAAGCTGCTCGACTACGTCGGGCTCGACACGACCCTCTCGATCCTCGAAGGTTGGCACCAGCGCTACCCCAACGAGCCGTCGTTCAAGCCCTCCGAGCTGCTGAAGAAGATGGTGAAGGAGGGGAAGCTCGGCCGGAAGTCCGGGCGCGGCTTCTACGAGTGGGACGGCGACAAGGTGAAGGGCTGAGCGCGGCGGCGCGCGCGCGAGTCGCGTCGTGTCTTCCCGATCCCCCTTCGCTGTCGCGGCGGCGCTCGTCGCCCTCGGCGCGCTGCAGGACGACGGCCTCGTCGTCACGCTCGCGACCGACGGCTCGTTCCTGCAGGTCGGCCGCCCCGTCCCGGTGAAGCTCGTGCTCGAGAACCGCGGCGCGACGCCGCTCGAGGTCCCGAACGGCGTGCTGTTCGGCCAGGGCATGAAGGTCAACGCCGTCGACGCCCCGACCCACACCGAGGTGGTGCTCGCCGAGACGGTCGCACCGGCCGGAGCGCGCCACGCGCTGACGCTGCCGGCGGGGGCGTCGCTCTCCGCGACGATCGACCTCGCTTCCGCGGCGACCGGCCTCTTCACGGCGCCCGGCCGCTACGCGGTCCGCTGCGAGGTGGCGCTCGCCGGCGGGAAGGGCGTCGTCTCGACCCCGCTCGACGTCGAGGTCGCGCGCGATTGGACCGGCTTCCACGCCGTGCTCGAGACGGCCGCCGGCGAGATCGAGCTCGAGTTCTTTCCCGACAAGGCGCCGCGCACGGTCTCCAACTTCATGGCGCTCGCGGAGCGCGGCTTCTACGACGGCCTCACGTTCCACCGGATCGTGAAGGGCTTCATGATCCAGGGCGGCGACCCGAAGGGCGACGGCACCGGCACGACCGGCCGCTTCCTGCGCTTCGAGAAGAGCGACCTGAAGCACGAGCGCGGCGTGATCTCGATGGCGCGCCAGCGCGACTTCGACACGGCGAGCTGCCAGTTCTTCCTGGTGCAGAAGGCGGCGCCGTTCCTCGACGGCAACTACGCCGCGTTCGGCCGGATCGTGCGCGGCCTCGACGTGCTCGACAAGCTGTGCGAAACGCCGTGCGTGATGAACCCCAACGGCACCGACAGCGGGCCGAGCAAGCCGCGCGAGCAGGTGCTGATCCAGAAGGTCCGTCCCGTCGCGCCGGCCGGCGCGAAGTGACGGCGGGTCCGGGACGGAGACGGAGCGGAGAACCATGCCGACTTTCGAGAACCTGCTGTACGAGGTGAGCGGAGGCGTTGCGACGATCACGGTCAACCGGCCGAAGGTCGGCAACGCGCTCAACCGCGCCACGCTGGGCGAGCTCGAGGCCGCCTTCACCGCCGTCCAGAAGGACGCGGCGGTCCGCGCCGCCATCGTGACCGGCGCGGGCGAGAAGTTCTTCATCGCGGGCGCCGACATCAACGAGTTGAAGGAGAACACGCCGCTCTCTGCCAAGGAGATCGCGCGGCGCGGGCAGCTCCTCTTCAGCTTCGTCGAGCGGCTCGGCAAGCCGGTGGTCGCCGCGATCAACGGCTTCTGCCTCGGCGGCGGGCTCGAGCTCGCGAGCGCCTGTACGTTCCGGACCGCCTCCAAGAACGCCGTCGTCGGCCTGCCCGAGGTGAAGCTCGGCGTGATCCCGGGCTACGGCGGGACGCAGCGCCTGCCGCGGCTGGTCGGCATCGGCCGCGCGATGGAGATGATCCTCACCGGGGAGCCGATCAACGCCGACGAGGCGTTCCGCATCGGCCTGGTGAACCACGTCTGGGAATCGGCCGAGCTCCTGCCGAAGACGCGCGAGCTGGTCGACAAGATGCTCGCCCGCGGGCCGATCGCGCTGCGCTTCGCGCTCGAGGCCGCCTTCCGCGGCCTCGACCTCCCGCTCGACGAGGGGTTGAACGCCGAGAGCAACCTCTTCGGCCTGCTCTGCACCACGCAGGACATGAAGGAAGGGATGGCCGCGTTCCTGGAGAAGCGGCCGGCCCAGTTCAAGGGCCAGTGACCCGCGCCGCGATCGCTAGAGAGGGCCGACCATGAACAAGAACGAGATCGTCATCCTCGGCGGCGCGCGGACCGCGATGGCCGAGTACTCCGGGACGCCCGGCTTCGGGAAGCTGAAGGAACTCAGCGCTCTCGAGCTCGGCGCGCTCGCGCTCAAGGGCGCGTTCCTGAAGACCGGCGTGATCCCTGCGCAGATCGACCACACCGTCTTCGGCAACGCCGGCCAGACGTCGGCCGACGCGCTCTACGGTGCCCGCCACGTCGCCTTGAAGGCGGGCGTTCCGGTCGAGAAGCCGGCGCTCACCGTCAACCGCCTGTGCGGCTCGGGGATCCAGTCGATCATCAGCGGCGCGCAGATGATCCTGCTGAACGAGGCGACCTTCGTCGCCGCGGGCGGCATGGAGAACATGTCGCAGGCGCCCTACGTCCTGCGCGGCGCGCGCGAGGGCTTCCGCTTCGGGCAGCAGCCGCAGCTCGAAGACTCCCTCTTCGCGAGCCTGATGGACACCTACTGCGGCTTCTACATGGCGCAGACGGCGGAGAACCTCGCCAAGAAGTACGCGATCCCGCGCGAGGCGCAGGACGAGTTCGCGCTGCGCAGCCACCAGCTCGGCGCGGAGGCGGTCGAGAAGGGGCTCTTCGCGCAGGAGATCGTGCCGATCGTCCTCGAGAAGAAGGGGCAGAAGGTCACGGTCGACCGCGACGACCACATCAAGCCCGAGACGACGCTCGAGGCGCTGAAGAGTCTGCGGCCCGCGTTCGGCAAGGACGGCACCGTCACCGCCGGCAACGCGAGCGGCATCGTCGACGGCGCGGCTGCGGTGATCGTCACGACGGCGGAGGCGGCGAAGCGCAATGCGCTGAAGCCGATGGGCCGGATCGTCGAGTGGGCCACGGTCGGCGTGCCGCCCGAGATCATGGGCATCGGCCCGGCGCCGGCGATCCGCGAGGTGCTGAAGCGGGCGGACGTTCCGCTGGAGAAGATCGATCTCTTCGAGATCAACGAGGCGTTCTCGGCGCAGTACCTCGCGGTCGAGAAGGACCTCGGTCTCGATCGCAGGAAGGTCAACGTCAACGGCGGCGCGATCGCGCTCGGCCATCCGCTCGGCGCGACCGGGACGCGGCTGGTGCTGACGCTGCTGCACACGCTCCGGCGGCAGGGCAAGCGCTACGGCATCGCGTCGGCCTGCATCGGCGGCGGCCAGGGCATCGCGCTGCTCGTCGAATCGGTCTCCTGAACAAGGACGGCGAACCTCATGGCTCGTGAACACGCGATCGCCGTCATCCCCGGCGACGGCATCGGCGAGGAAGTCATCCGCGAAGGACGCAAGGTCCTCGACGCGCTCGCCTCCATCTACGGCTTCAAGCTGAAGTACACCGACTACCCGTGGGGCGCCGACCACTTCCTGAAGACGGGCGTGACGATGCCCGACTCGGCGCTCGACGAGTACCGCCAGCACCGCGCGGTCTACCTCGGTGCGATCGGCGACCCGCGCATCGAGGTCGGCCTGCTCGAGCGCGCCATCATCGCGGGGCTGCGCTTCAAGCTCGACCTCTACGTCAACCTGCGCCCGATCAAGCTCTACGATTCACGGTTCTGTCCGTTGAAGGACAAGAAGCCCGCGGACGTCGACCTGGTCGTCGTGCGCGAGAACACCGAGGACGCCTACACCGGCATCGGCGGCAACTTCAAGCAGGGGACGCCCGACGAGATCGCGATCGCGACCATGCTCTACACGCGCAAGGGGTGCGAGCGGGCGATCCGCTACGCCTTCGAGATCGCGAAGGGGCGCAAGCGGAAGAAGGTCACTCTGATCGACAAGGCCAACGCGGTCCGCCCGCAGGACATCTGGACGCGCGCCTTCGCCGACGTCGCGAAGGAGAACCCGGGCATCGAGACCGACCACGCCTACATCGACGCCGCCTGCATGTGGCTGGTGAAGAACCCCGAGTCGTTCGACGTCTGCGTGATGCCGAACATCTTCGGCGACATCTTCACCGACCTCGGCGCCATGGTGCAGGGCGGCATGGGCATCGCCGCGTCGGGCAACCTCCATCCGGGCAAGACGAGCATGTTCGAGCCGATCCACGGCTCGGCCCCGAAGTACCGCGGCAAGAACTCGGCGAACCCGCTCGCGGCGATCAACGCGGGCGGGATGATGCTCGACTACATCGGCGAGAAGGAGGCGGCGGCGACGTGCGAGAAGGCGATCGCCGGCCTGCTCACGAGCGGTCGGATCCGCAGCCTCGGCGCCGGCGACCACCCGACCAGCGAGATCGGCGACCTCGTCACCGCCGAGGTGAAGAAGCTGGTGCAGTAGTCGCGCGCCGCACCGTCCCCCCTTCTCCGCTCCGCGATTCCAACTCCGGCCGTCCCGGTTGCTACCATCGCGCGCCGATGGGGCGGGGAGATGGCTCTCCGTCGAGGCAAAACAAGGATGGAGAACCGAATGACGCTTTCTCGGAAATGGAAGTGGCAAGGCTTGCTTCTGGCCGGACTGCTCTCGACCACGGCGTGCTTCGGCAACTTCCACCTGACGCAGCGTTACTGGCACTGGAACGGCCACGTCACCGACAACAAGTGGGCGAACGAGGGCATCTTCCTCCTCTCCGTCATCATCCCGGTTTACGAGATCGTCGCGCTGTGCGACGCGTTCATCTTCAACACCGTCGAGTTCTGGAGCGGCAAGAACTGGATCGACGCGCCGTCCGGCAGCTCGGCGACCGGCAAGATCGACGACCACCGCACGTACACGCTCACGAAGCTGTCGAACACGCAGCTCAAGGCCGAGGTGTTCGAGGACGGCCGGCTCGTGACGATGCGCATCGTCGACCAGAGCAACGGAGTCAACTCCGTCCTGCGCGACGAGAACGGCGTGGCGCTCGTCTCCGCCACCGAGCAGCTCGACGGCTCGATCGAGGTCGTCGCGGCGCGCTGACCCGCCCGCCGCATTCCGCAGCAGTCTTGGACGTTTCGTCGCGGCGGACCGGGGAGATCCGGTCCGCCGCGGCGCTTTCATGAAGGGACGCCCCCGGAGCCGAGCATGGACAGCGCCTGGCGCATGGAGAAGGACAGCATGGGGGAGGTGCGCGTCCCCGCCGGCGCCCTCTACGGCGCGACCACCCAGCGCGCGGTCGACAACTTCCCGATCAGCGGCCGCCCGCTGCCGCGCGCCTTCCTGCGCGCGCTCGGGATGGTCAAGCGCGTGGCGGCCGAGGTGAACCGCGACCTCGGCCTGCTGCCCGCCGACGTCGCCGGCGCGATCGTCGCGGCCGCGCAGGAGGTCGAGGCGGGGCAGCACGACGCCGAGTTCCCGATCGACGTGTTCCAGACCGGGTCGGGCACCTCGACCAACATGAACGCGAACGAGGTGATCGGCGCGCTCGCCTCGAAGCGGCTCGGGAAGAAGGTGCACCCCAACGACCACGTGAACATGGGGCAGTCGAGCAACGACGCGATCCCGACCGCGCTGCACGTGAGCGCCGCGCTGCAGGTGCACGAGCGGCTGCTGCCCGCGCTGCTGCACCTGAAGGCGTCCATCGAGACGAAGGCGGGGCAGGTCGGCGCGGTCGTGAAGACCGGCCGCACCCACCTGATGGACGCGATGCCGGTGCGGCTCGGGCAGCAGATGTCGGGCTGGGCGCACCAGGTCCAGCTCGCGATCGAGCGCGTGCAGGCGACGCTTCCGCGCGTGCACGAACTGGCGCAGGGCGGGACGGCCGTCGGCACCGGCGTGAACGCCCACCCCGAGTTCGCGGAGCGCTTCGCCGGCCGCATCGCCTCCGCGACCGGCATCGCCTTCCGCCGCTCGCGCAACTTCTTCGCGAGCCTCGCCGCGCCCGACTCGATCGTCGAGCTCTCGGGCCAGCTCAAGGCGACCGCCGCCGGGCTGACCAAGATCTGCAACGACCTGCGCTGGATGAACAGCGGGCCGATCGCGGGGCTCGGGGAGATCGCGCTCCCGGCGCTGCAGCCCGGCTCGAGCATCATGCCGGGCAAGGTGAACCCGGTGATCCCGGAGGCCGTGCTGATGGTCTGCGCGCAGGTCGTCGGCAACGACGCCGCGATCCTGGTGGGCGGCCAGTCGGGCACCTTCGAGCTCAACGTGATGCTGCCGCTGCTCGCGCGCAACGTGCTGGAGAGCGTCGAGTTGCTCGCCGCCGCCGCGCGCCTGCTGGCCGACAAGGCCATCGCCGGCTTCACGGTGAACGAGGCGCGCATGACCGAGCTGGTCGACAAGAACCCGATCCTGGTGACCGCCCTCAACCCGGTGATCGGGTACGAGAAGGGCGCCGCGCTCGCCAAGAAGGCCTACCAGGAGGGGCGCCGCCTGATCGACGTCGCCGCCGAGGAGACGAAACTTTCTCGCGACGAGCTGAAGCGCCTGCTCGACCCGGCGCCGATGTGCGACGGCGGGATCGTCGAGGGGGCCGGCGGGGGCTGATCCCCGCCCGCGCGCCGTCCTGCGCTTCATGCCGGGCGCGCCGCCCGCCGAAAACGTCGAGGTCCCCTTACCCGGCGGTCCGCGAGGCGACGAACGTGCTGGTCGATCAAGACGCCCTGGTCCTGGCCGCGCGCGATCTCCAGCCGCTGCCGGCGACGGTCACGCGCCTGATGGGGCTGCTCACGCGCCCGGACTGGGAGATGAGCGAGGTCGAGGAGGCGATCACGCTCGACCAGACGCTCACGCCGCGGATCCTGCGCGTCGCCAACTCGGCGCTCGCGTCGCGCGGGAATCGCATCACGACGATCAGCGACGCCGTCATGCGCGTGGGCACCGGGCCGCTCTTCTCGATGGCGATGGCGCTCGGCGTGAAGAAGCGCCTGCACCAGGCCGTCGCGCAGTACGGCCTCGCCGAAGGGGAGCTCTGGGTCCATTCGGTCGCCGCCGCGCTCACGGTCGAGAGCCTCGGCGCACGGCTGCGCCGGAAGCTGCCGGTCGAGTCGTTCACGGCGGCGCTGCTGCACGACGTCGGCAAGCTCGTGATGGCGCGCTTCCTCGAGCCGAGCCACCTCGCGCTCCTGCGCGCTGCGGAGGAGCAGGGCCGACTCTCCGAGCGCGACGCCGAGCTCGAGATCCTCGGCGTCGACCACGCGGAGCTCGGCGCCGTCGTCGCGCAGTACTGGAACCTGCCCGACCCGCTGGTGCGCGCGATCCAGTACCACCACTCGCCGGAGCTCGCGTTCGCCACGGACCCGTGGTGCCGCGATCCGGCGGACGCGGCGGCGCACGTCGTCCACGTCGCCGACCTCGTCTCCGAGCGCGTCGCGGCGCGCCGCAAGAAGGGCGAGCCGGCGCTGCCGCAGGAGCCGCTCGCGGAGGCGACCAGCTCGGCGCTCGACCTCGACGCCGCCGCGCTCGACGAGCTGGTGCAGTCGGTCGACGAGCGCCTGAACGACGTCCTCGAGCGCTACGCCTGAGCGGCGGCCGCGGAGCGCGTGAAGTTCGCGCGCGTCGGGTCGCTCCGTCGTCGGCGCCGGTCTACTGGACGGTCAGCACCGCGCAGTTGCTCCAGGCGGCGTCTTTGCCCGGGATCGAGAAGCGCGGCCCGATCAGCGCCTGGAAGAGCACCTGGATCCCGACGAGTGCGGGATCGTTGGGGATGTCGCCGACGAGGTCGAGCTCAGTGAACGGCCACCTCCCCGGCGGGACCAGGACGAGCGGGAAGAACGGCGCGATGCAGAGCTGCCCGTCGTAGGGGGGCGTCGGGATCGAGACGGCGGGAGGCACGCCGACGATCGAGAAGACGCCGTCGCCCGGATCGAGCAGGTGGCGGATCGTCACGCGGCCGCCGGGGGTCGGATCGCCGCCGAGCAGGACGGCCGGCGTCCGGACGAATGCCCCCGCCGCCGTCGCGTTGCCGAGGCTGTTCGAGACGACGATGTCGCACGGGCCGGGGTCGCCGGACGGCACCGTACAAGTGAGTGTCGCGAAGTCGACGACGGTGACGTTCGAGGCTGCCTGCGCTCCGACGAGGACCTGGAGCTGAGTGCCGCTCGCGAAGCCGGAACCGGTGATCGTCAGGGTCGGCGCGGCGCGGTAGTTCGCGCGGTCGGGCTGGATCGACGCGATCGCTGGCGCGTCGGCGCCCGAGTACGCGACCACGGCGCCATTCGGCCCGTCCGTGTCGACGGAGACCAGCACGTCGAGCGTCCCGTCGCCGTTCACGTCGCCCTGCCCGACGATCGCTTCGGCCGCGATCGGCAGGCGGTAGAGATCGGTCCAGGTCCGTCCCGAGATCACGTGCACGAAGCCGTCAGGTGCCGACCCGAGGAGGACGTCCGCGACGCCGTCGCGGTCGAGGTCGCCGGCGAACGCAGCATTGCGATCCCAGGTTCCGACCTCGTCCATCGACCAACGCGTGATCTCGGCTCCCGTGGCGCCGGAATAGGCGAACAACGTCGAGGGCGATGTGCCGCTTTCGCGGTTCCCGACGAGGGCATCGGGCACCCCGTCCCCGTCGAGGTCGTGTCCGCCACGCACGAGCGACCCGAACGCATCGCCATCGCCGACACCAACGATCTCTCGGATCAGGCTGCCGTCGCCGCCCGAATCGAGGAGTACGTGACCATTGTGAGTTCCGTTCACCGAGGCGTGTTCGTCGCCGACGAGGACATCCGGGACGCCATCCCCGTCCACGTCGCCAGCGCCGTCGATCGACTGCGCGAGGCCGGTGAGTACGCCCGATTGGAAGAGGTTCGCTCCGGTCTTTCCGGAATAGACATAGGCGTACATTCCGTCGCCGAAAGCGATGTCCGAGGTGCCGTCCTGGTCGACGTCGCCGGCATTCGCGAGTGACGGGACATACGTGTTCGGGACCGGGATCGAGAAGAGGAGAGAAGCGCCCCTCGCCGAGTAGACGTCGACGTGCCCGCGCTCGCTGGTGATCACGAAGTCGCGATATCCGTCGCCGTCGACGTCATCGAGCGCCGCGAGACCGTCGCCGAGGGATCCCGCGCTGTCCGTCCCGCCGCCGCTGCCGAGCAACGCCTGCGACGCCCCTGAATAGATGTAGAACGCGCCCTTGAACGTGTTCGCGCCTGGGTCGGTGATGACGACGTCGTCGACCCCGTCGTCGTCGACGTCGCCGACACAGGCGACCCGGAATCCGAAACGCACCGCCGTCGACGGATCGCCGTCGATTCTCCAGAGGAACCCCTGAGCCCGGGCCGTCGGCGCGATGCAGGCGACCAGGACGGCGGCGACGAATGAACGACGCGCGGGATTCGGGACGGAGCGCGCCATCGAAGAACTCCTGGCACCACGATGACGGGGGGGCAACCGCGCCGTAGACGCGAGCAGAACCGGTCGTCGATCGATCCGACGGATTCTAGGCGCCGACGCGGCATGGGCCAGGGCTGAGCCGCGGACCGGCTCCGTACCTCGGTTTCAGCTCGTCGCCGCCCGCATCCTGCGCAGCACGTAATGCAGGATCCCGCCGTTGCGGAAGTACTCGACCTCCTTGGGAGTGTCGATGCGGACGATCGCCTCGAAGACGATCGGCGCGCCGTGGTCGGGACGCGCGGTGACCTTCACTCGCTTCGCCGACCCGTCGCGGAGGCCGGTCACGTCGTAGGTCTCGCGACCGGTGAGGCCGAGCGACTGGGGCGTCGCGCCGGCGGGGAACTGCAGCGGCAGGACGCCCATGCCGACCAGGTTGCTGCGGTGGATGCGCTCGTAGCTCTCCGCGATGACGACCCGGACGCCGAGGAGTCGCGGCCCCTTCGCGGCCCAGTCGCGCGACGAGCCCGAGCCGTACTCCTTGCCGGCCAGGATCACGAGCGGCACGACTTCCCGCTCGTACTGGAGCGCGGCGTCGAAGATCGAGAGCGGAGCGCCGTCGGGGAGGTGGATCGTCACGCCGCCCTCGGTGCCGGGCGCGAGGAGGTTCTTCAGGCGGACGTTCGCGAACGTGCCGCGCATCATGAGCTCGTGGTTGCCGCGGCGCGCGCCGTAGCTGTTGAACTCCTCCTTCGGGACGCCGCGCTCGAGCAGGTAGCGGCCCGCCGGTGAGTCGGCGGGGATGTCGCCGGCCGGCGAGATGTGGTCGGTCGTGACCGAGTCGCCGAGCACGGCGAGGCAGCGCGCGTTCTTCAAGTCGGCGACGGCGCTCGGCGTCGCCGGCAGGTTCTCGAAGTAGGGCGGCAGCTTCACGTAGGTCGAGTTCGCGTCCCAGGCGAAGAGCTGCCCCTCCGGCGTCGGCAGCGCGTTCCAGCGCTCGTCGCCGCGGAAGACGTGGGCGTAGGTCGACGCGAACATCGCGGCGTCGACGCAACTCGCCACCACCTCGTTCACCTCCTTCTGCGTCGGCCAGACGTCCTTCAGGAAGACCGGCTTGCCGTCCTTCCCGGTGCCGAGCGGCTCGCTCGCCATGTCGATGTCGGCGCGGCCCGCGAGCGCGTAGGCGACGACCAGCGGCGGGCTCGCGAGGTAGTTCATCTTCACCAGCGGATGGATGCGCCCCTCGAAGTTGCGGTTGCCGGAGAGCACCGCCGCGACGGCGAGGTCGTTCTTCTGCGTCGCCTCGTGGATCTCGGCGCGCAGCGGCCCCGAGTTGCCGATGCAGGTCGTGCAGCCGTAGCCGACGACGTGGAAGTTGAGCGCCTCGAGGTCGGCGAGCAGGCCCGACTTGCGCAGGTAGTTGGTCACGACCTGCGAGCCGGGGGCGAGGCTCGTCTTGACCCAGGGGCGGCTCGCGAGGCCGCGTTGGCGGGCTTTCTTCGCGAGGAGGCCGGCCGCCATCAGCACCGAGGGGTTGCTCGTGTTCGTGCAGCTCGTGATCGCGGCGATCACGACCGAGCCGTGGGCGAGCTCCTGCTCCTGCCCGTCGAGCTTGAACCGGACCGACTTCGGGAGCCCGTCCGCCGACTTCCCCTTCGCGGCGAGCCGCGCGGCGCGCTCGCTCTCCATCGCGTCGAGGGCGGTCGCGAAGGCGGCCTTGCTGCTCTTCAGGCTCACGCGATCCTGGGGGCGCCGGGGGCCGGCGAGGCTCGGCTCGACGGTGGCGAGGTCGAGCTCGAGCGAGTCGCTGAAGACCGGGTCGGGCGCGCCGCGCGTCCACCACATTCCCTGCGCCTTGCAGTACGCCTCGACGAGCGCGACCTGCTCGGCGCTGCGGCCGGTGAGACGCAGGTACTTCAGCGTCTCCTCGTCGATGGGGAACAGGCCGATCGTCGCGCCGTACTCGGGCGCCATGTTGGCGAGCGTCGCGCGGTCGGCGAGCGAGAGCTCGGCCACGCCGTCGCCGTGGAACTCGACGAACTTCCCGACCACGCCCTTCTTCCTCAGCATCTGCGTCGCGGTCAGCACGAGGTCGGTCGCGGTCGCCCCTTCCGGCAGGCGTCCCTTCAGCTTGAAGCCGACCACGTGGGGGATCAGCATCGAGACGGGCTGCCCGAGCAGCGCCGCCTCGGCCTCGATCCCGCCGACGCCGAAGCCGACCACGCCGAGGCCGTTGATCATGGTCGTGTGCGAGTCGGTGCCGACCAGCGTGTCGGGGTAGGCGGAGAGCGTGCCGCCGCTCTCGTCCACGAAGACGACGCGCGCCAGGTACTCGAGGTTCACCTGGTGCACGATGCCGGTGTCGGGCGGCACGACCTTGAAGTTGCGGAACGCCTTCTGGCCCCAGCGCAGGAAGGCGTAGCGCTCGCCGTTGCGCTTCGCCTCGAGGCTCGCGTTGGTGACGAACGCCTCGGGCGTCCCGTAGGCGTCGACCTGCACCGAGTGGTCGATCACGAGTTCGGCGGGGACCAGCGGATTCACCTGCGCGGGGTCGCCGCCCATCTTCCGGAAAGCTTCACGCATCGCCGCGAGGTCGACGACCGCCGGCACGCCCGTGAAGTCCTGCATCAGCACGCGTGCGGGCGTGAACGCGATCTCCCGGTCGGGGTCCGCTTTCGGGTTCCAATTCAGCAACGCGAGCACGTCGTCCTGGGTGACCGCGACGCCGTCCTCGGTGCGGAGCAGGTTCTCGAGCATCACCTTGAGGGAGAACGGGAGCCGCGCCGGATCGCCGTGTGCATGGAGCGCGTCGAGCTTCCGGATCTCGTAGGACTTCGCGCCCACCTTCAACGTGGCGCGGGAGCGGAAGCTGTCGAGGGAGTTCATGCGTCGGCTCCGGAGCGTGGGGGGAAACATCGTAACCGCGCCGGTCGGACGCCCTCCGCACGACCCCTTCGGCGGGTTGCGAACGAGCGAACTCGAACATGAAGACCTTGGGAGCGATCGGGCGTCACGTATTGACCCGCCGCCTGGTGGCGGGTTGCCTGTCCACTCCTCCAACCGCCAAGCCGCAACGAACGAAGAGGGTGCACCATGAGATTCGTGATCGCGTGTGGCCTCGTCCTGTCCCTTGCCGTCCCGTCGCTGGCGCAATCGCAGTTCCGCGCCGACCTCGACGCGACGCAGGTCGTTCCGCCGACCCAGTCGAGCGGCGACGGCTTCGCGTCCGTCGTCCTGAACGCCAACGACACCCTCACCTACACGGTGAAGAACGTGCTCGTGTCGGGCACCGGCGCGAGCATCCACACCGGCGCCGTCGGCGTGAACGGGCCGCTCCTCTTCACGTTGAGCGGCGGACCGACCCTCTGGTCGGGAACCACCGCCGCGCTCACCCCGGCCGACAAGGTGAACCTGCGCGCGAGCGGCCTCTACGTCCAGATCGATTCGGCGGCGAATCCGGGCGGCGACATCCGCGGCCAGATCGTCCCGCGGCCGATCCTCTTCGGCGCCCATCTCACGGGTGACCAGGAGGTCCCGCCGGTCGGGACCTCGGCGATGGGCGACGCGACCTTCGTCGTCAATTCGAACGGCACGATCACCTACAACGTGACGACGACCGGCCTCACGGGCACCGCGGCGCACATCCACCTGGGCGCGTTCGGCGTCGGCGGGGGCGTCATCTTCGGGCTCTCCGGCGGTCCGACCACCTGGTCCGGCACGACGGCCGCGATGACGGCGTCGCAGTTCCAGACGCTCCAGACCATGGGCTACTACGTGAACGTCCACACGACGGCCCACGTGAACGGCGAGATCCGCGGCCAGATCGTCCCGACCGAGATCCCGTACGGCTTCGGCGGCATCGGCTCGGTCGGTCCCGCGTCGCTGCACGCGGGCGGCGCGGCGATGCGCGGCGGGAACCTCTCGATCTCCGTCGCGGGCGGCCTGCCGAGCGGCACCGGGCTGCTGATCCTCTCCCTCTCCGACGGCGCCGGGACCGCGAAGCAGTGCCCCTACCTGCTCGGCGGGCCTCTCCTGATCGTCCCGATCCCGCTCGACGCGACCGGCGCGGTCACCCTCAACTCGACTCTTCCCGACCTGAGCGGGTCGATCGACATCTACCTGCAGTACTTCGGCTTCGATGCGGCGGCGCCGAACGGCGCCTTCTACTCGACCAATGGACTGCTGGTGCCAATCTTCGATTACTGAGTTGCTCCCCAACTCGACCCGCGGACCGCGAGCGGCGCGACCCTCCGTCGCGTCGCTCGCGGCCTTCCTGCTCGCGCTCGCCTTCGCGTGCGACTCCGCCTTCAAGGGCCGCACCGCGATCGTCGGGTCGGGGGCGACGCTGTCGTTCGAATTCGGCGGCGGCGGCTCGCAGTCCGACGCGGTGCAGGGCGATCCGGTCGAGCTCGAGATCCTCGTGCCGCGCCTCGGTTTCGCGCGGATGCTCGACCCGATCACGCTGGCGATCGATCCGGCGCGCCTCGAGCTGACCGCCGACCGCGAAATCGGCGACCCGGCGCAGGGCGGCTTCGCGCCCGGCACGAGCCTCACGCAGTTCGCGATCGCGCAGGGGTGGACGAGCGTCCTCGATCCGCCCGGCCCGGTGCGCGAGATCCACGTCGCGCTCGACACGGCGACGCCGCTCCTCTTTCCGGCGGGCCTCATGCACTTGAGCCTGCGCGTCACCGACGACGTCGGGAAGGCGTTCGGGCCGTTCGTGGTCGAGCTCACGGTGATCTCGGCGCAGCGGCCGACGGTCGTCGTGCGCTGCGAGATCCCGCCGGCCGGGACGGCGCCGACCGGCGTCTCGCTCCCGCTCGATGACGACGGCCGGCCGCTCCTCGGCGACCGGCGCCCCTTCGCGCTGACGGTCACCGGGATCCCCAATCCGACGACGGGCGAGCCCTTCACGCTCGTGCTCGGCCCGAACGGCATCGATCCAGCGCGACTGATCGTCACCGCCGATCGCGACCTCGGCGATCCGGCGCTGGGCGGAATCCTGGCCGGGACCAACCTCGCGCCGAGCTTCGCGACCGACCTCGACTTCGTGGTCGACCCGGTCACCGGCGGCTTCACGACCGGGATGTTCTTCCCCGCCGACGCGACGTTCGCGGCGGCGCTCGGGACGACGACGTTCACGGCGACGGTGGTCGACGACGCCGACGTCCCGTCCGATCCGCAGGCGGTCGGGCTCGACGTCGTGCCGCGCACGACGCTCTCGGCGAACGTCCAGCCGATCCTGAGCGGCCACTGCGGCTTCCAGTGCCACGACGGCGACTTCCCGATCCTCGGCATGGATCTGTCGGACGGAAAGTCCTTCGTGCACATCGTCAACGTGCGCGCCGTCGAGACGCCCGACGACTCGTGCGCGACGTTGCGCGTCGCCCCGTACGACGCCTTGGCTTCCTACCTCTTCCGCAAGGTGAGCGGCACCCACCTCGGCGACTGCGCCCAGGGCAGCGGTGACCAGATGCCCCCCGGCCTCCCGCTCGGCGCCGACGACCTTGCCACGATCGAGGACTGGATCGCGCAAGGGGCGTTCGACGACTGACGGCATGTCCGCCGATTCGTCGGCGGGCGCTGTCCCGTTCCGGTTCGCGACTCCATCCTGAGGGCATGGACGCGAGCCGACCCCTCCACGCCGAGGACCTCGTCGCGCAGCTCGCGTGGGTGCGCCGGCTCGCGTCCGCGCTGGTGCGCGAGGCGGGCGGCGATGGCGAGCGCGAGGCCGAGGACGTGGCGCAGGAGGCGCTGCGCGTCACCCTCGAACAGCCGGCCGGCCGCGTCGGCGCGATGCGCATGCGCGCCTGGCTGCGCGGCGTCGTCCGCCGCCTGATCATCGACCGCCGCCGCGCCGACGCGGCGCGTGCCGCTCGCGAGCGGTTCGTCGCGCCGAGCGAGCCGCAGTCATCGACGCAGGAGGTGGTCGAGCGGCTCGCGATGCAGCAGAGAGTCGCGCAGGCGGTGCGCGACCTCGCAGAGCCGTACCGCTCGACGATCCTCTACCGCTACCTCGACGAGCTCGAGACACGCGAGGTGGCGGCGCGGATGGAAGTCGACCCGGAGCTCGTGCGCAAGCGGGTGCAGCGCGGGCTGAAGCTGCTGCGCGAGCGGCTCGACGCCGAGTTCGGGAGCGACACGAAGACATGGGCCGGTGCGCTGCTCGCGGCAACGGGGTCTGCCGCCGCGAGCGTCACGACGAAGGCCGCAGTCGCAGCGGGTGTGCTGGTCGCCGCACTCGTCGCGTGGCAATTGCTGCCGTCGCCGGCGGCGCATGTCGCGACCGGCGTGACGCGGACGGAGGACGCCGCTTCTGCCGCCGCGGCCGAGCTGCCACCAACCGAGCCGCCGCCTCCGCTCGCCGCGGCCCGCGCGCCCGCAGCCGATCCGACCGCGCCGCCCGCCGTCTCGACTCCAGCGCAGCTCGTCGACGGGATCGTCGTCCACGTGCACGTCGTTGCCCACGACCACAGTGCGCGCGCCTCCGGTCGCCTCGTCGGCCAGTGGATTGACGACGTCCACGTCAGTCCGGCAGGACCCCTGCAGCGGATCGACGCGGCGATCGTCGGCGCGACTACCGACGTCGTCCTGCCCCGCACTGCGTCGAATCTCGATCTCACCGCTGTAACCGACGCCGACGGGCCGAGCGCCAAGAAGCGGCTGTACCTCGGACCGAAAGCGAAGCGCGAGGATCGCCGGCAACCGGTCGAGCACGAACTGACGATCGAGGTCGGCGACCGGGTCGTGGGACCGCGCCTCACCGGCGAGATCCTCGTCGACGATGTCGCGAGGGTTCCGCGCGGACTCGAGTTCCAATTCCTGCCGGACGGTCCCGAGCCGACGATCGAGACGCGGATCGACGTCCTCGCCGCGCGCTTCGAGGCGGGACCGCTCGATCCGAAGTTCGATCGGATGCGGGTCTCGAGCGACGAGACGGTGCCGGTCACGCTGCCGCTCGCGCTCGGAGCGGGCGACGCCGAGCTCGACCTTCCGCTCGTCATGGGCCGCACTCTCCGGCTCGCCGTCGTCGACGTGAAGGACGGGCGGCCACTGCCGAGGATCGAGCTCTACGTCAGCAAGCGCGTCTCGTCGAAGAGCTCCGACTTCCAAAGTCACTACGTCGTGACCGATGGCGAGGGCCGCTGCGAGATCAGCGGTCTCCCGCGTGACGGTCGCTTCGAGGTTCGCCGCGACTCGCGCCTCGTCGTGCGCGGCGTACCGCGTGGTGACCCCCAGCCGGGTCGGTACCAGTTCCCGCCCGAGCCGCTCTTCGAGCTCGTGCTGACGTCCGCGCTGCCGGACGTGATCGAGAGGACGATCCGCATCGATCCACGCGGCGCGCCGCGGCGAGTGACGGGTCGTCTCGCGCCGCCGCTGCTCGAGGCCGTGACCTCCGCCGCCGAGCCGGCGCAGCTCCGCTTCTCGACGCGAGGGACCGGAGGAAGCTGGCGCAGCGGCGACGTCCCGGTCGCGTGCGACGAAAACGGTGCGTGGCAGGTCGAAGCATCTCCCGGCAGCGACGTGCGCGTGTGGGTCGAGCGGCAGCGGCTGCGCATCTCGACGGTCGCGAACGCGCACATCGACGCTGACGACGCAGGGCCGTTCGAGCTCGCGACGCGTCCGGGCCGCGACGTGCTGCTGCGGGTCGTCCACGGCTCGGACGACGGACTCGTCCGCGTCGTCGTTCCCGATCCGGAGCGCGCGGACGAGCCCGCGTCGTCGCAGCTCGACGGAGCGATGAGGAACGGGACGTTCGAGGGGACGGCGCGTCTCGACGGACCCACGACGCTGTACGTCCTGGTCGGCGCGAACGCGGACGAACTGCGGCGCGCGCCGTGGCGCCCGCTCGACGTCGATCCCGCGAATGCGTCGGTCGCGGTCCTGGACCTTGCGCGCTTCACACGGCGCGCGATCGAGCTCACGCTGAGCAGCGGCGCCCCGCCGCCGGACGGGCAATTCATCCTGATGCGCGTCGAGGACGGCCGTCTGCGGCCCGACTCCATGGTCCGCGCCGAACTGGTCGGCGGCCGGAGCCGCGAACCCGTCGCGATCGAGGAGGGCCGCTACCTCTACCGTCTCGTCGCGGACGATGCGGCGATGCTGGTGTGCGGAACCGTCGAGGTGATGTCCGCGAAGCCGGACGAACCGATCGCGATCGCATGCAACGTGGCGACGCACCGCCGCACGGAGCTGGGCGCCGGAATCGAGTTCACGAAGATCGGCGAAGTCGTTCTCGAGGGGCCGATGAGGCAGCTCGTGACGCTCCGTTTCGCCGAGCACCCGGCGCTCGCGGGCAGCGACTCGATCCTCCTGCCGGTCGGAGCGGAGTTCTCCCTCCTCCAAAACTAGGCCTGCGTTCCGCTCGCCCCTGTCACATCCGCCGCGTCGGCTCCATCCTCTTCGCATCGATGGATCCCTCGCGCACGCTCGACCCCGCCGAGCTCCTCGCCCAGGTGACCTGGGTGCGGCGTCTCGCTCGCGCGTTGGTGCGCGACGCACATGCGGCGGAGGATCTGACGCAGGAGACGCTGCGGGTCACGCTCGAACAGCCGGCGGGGCGCGTCGGCGGGGGAGCGGCGCTGCGGGCCTGGCTGAGGCGCGTGGCGCGGCGGCTCGCGCTCGATCGGTTCCGATCGGACGTGAGCCGCGTCGAGCGGGAGCGGGCGATCGCGTCGCACGAGCCGTCGGGCGAGGCGGCGCTCGACGTGGTCGCACGCAGCCAGCTCCAGCAGCGCGTCGTCGACGCGGTGCACCTGCTCGCGGAGCCGTACCGCGCGACGATCCTGCTGCGCTTCCTTGACGAGCTGCCGACGCGCGAGATCGCGCGCCGCATGGATGTGAGCGACGACGTCGTCCGCAAGCGCCTCGAGCGCGGGCTCGCGCAGCTGCGGGAGCGGCTCGATCGGGAGTTCGGGCAGGGAACCGGGAGCTGGGCGGCGCTGCTGCTTGCCTGGCCGGGAGTGGTCGCCGTGACGATGAAGACGAAGGTCGCGCTCTCGACTGCGCTGCTGATCGCGGCGGCGGTCACCTGGAAGACGCTCGGCGACGCGCCGACTCGCGCGGCGCCGGAGGGAGCGCCGCGCGTCGCGGCGTCGTCCGCGCCGGAGGGCGCGAGCGCGGCGACAGCGGCCGCGACGGCGGAAGGGGAGGGCGCTGCGCAGCGCCGGCCCGAGTCGGCTCCGCCGCGCGACGGCGTCGTCGCGGCGAGCGGCGGCGTGCGCGTCCGCGTCGTCGGGCCCCAGGGCGCGCCGCTCACGAGCGGCCGCCTCGCCTGCGCGTGGCTCGAGGAGACGGGGTTCCGTAGCCCGGCGCGCGCCCGCCAATTCGAGGTCGCGATCGCCGGCGCGACGACCGACGTCGAGCTGCCGCGCGGGGCACGCTCGTGCGAGCTCCGGGCGCCCGTTCCCGGCCTGCCGGCGTCGCCGCGCGTCGTCGTCGCGGAGCTTTCGAACGACGGAACGCGGCGCGAGGTGACGATCGCGGTCGGCGACCGGCCCGCCGAGCCGCGCCTCTCCGGCCGCATCCTCGTCGACGGGAAGTGCGAATCGCCGCGCGGACTGCGCGTGCGCGCCGACCCGACGAACGACGACGCGCGCGTCCACTTGCTCGACGGCCGCTACGAAATCGGGCCGCTCGCGGCGCCGACCGTCACGCTCGTCGTGACGAGCGACGAGACGGTGCCGAGCGAGGTCGCGGCGACGGCCGGGCGCGGCGACGTCGACGTCGAGCTGACGCGCGGCCGCACGCTCGAGCTCACCGTCCTCGACGGCGCGACCGGCGCGCCGCTGCCCCGGTTCGAGCTCTACGTCACCGCGTCGGCGCCGACGCGCCGCGAGCCGCCGTTCCGCGAGCTCTGGCGCGAGGGGTCGCGCTTCGTCGTCACGGGCGAGGGCGGCGTCGCCGTCGTGCGCGGCATCCCGCGCAGGGGGATCGTGGCGGTGCGGCGCGACGCGTCGGTACGCCGCGCCGAGCGCCCCTTCCTCGTCGGCAATTCGTTCAATATCGAGACGCTGCGCGAGCCGCTGCTCGACCTGCCCGTCGACGAGTCGATGCCCGACGTGGTCGAGCGGACGCTGCGCATCGACGCCGAAGTGGTCGTGCGCACCGTCCGCGGCCGGCTCGCGCCGCAGCTCCGGATCGATCCGGCCGGCGCGCCGGACGCGACGCCGCCGCTCGAGGTCCGCTGGGCGCGCGTCGACGTCGGCGAGAAGGGACGCCGGCCCGACGGGATTGCTCGGCTCGGCGACGACGAAGCCTTCTCCTTCGCGGTCGACGCCGCCGGCGACTACCGCGTCTGGGCCGAGCGCGACCGGCTGCGCGTCTCCGACGTCGCCGCCGTCGCGGTCGCGGCGGCCGACCCCGACCCCTTCGAGCTGCGCGCGCGCCCCGGCGGGGAGATCACGCTGCGACTCACCCACGTCCCCGCCAAGGGCTTCGTCCACCTCTACGTGAACGATCCGGGCGCCGTGTACGACCAGGCGGTCGTGCTGCCGGCGACGGGCGCCGACGTCGAGCGCCGCCTCGCGCTCGACGGCCCGACCTGGGTGATGGCCGGCTGGTACCCCGAGCGTGGCGCGTCGCTCGGCCAGTCGCAGCGGCGCGAGGTCGATCCCGCCACGACGCCGCGCGTCGAGATCGACTTGGGCGGGGACCGGCAGCGGAAGGTCGAGCTCTCGTTCTCGATCGGAGCGCCGCCGCCGCTGGCGCAGGTGGCGCTGTTCCGGAAGGAAAAGCCGCACGACCTGCCGCTCGGCATCGTCTTCAAGGGCGGCGCGAGCGACGGCGAGGTCGCCGTCGAGGCGGGCACCTACATCGGCTTCGTGATGGGGGCGCGCGGCGTCGTGGCGGGCGAGGTGACGCTCGCCGACGGCCCGCGCGATGAGCCGCTGCGGCTGCACTTCAAGGTCGAGGAGCACAAGAAGGCCGACCTCGGCGCGGGCATCGAGCTCGTGCGCATCGGGACGTTCGAGCTCGAGGCGGCGCTGCGCAAGGCGACCGCGCTGCGCTTCGACCGGCGCACCGACCTCGCACAGGAGGAGTCGATCCTGCTGCCGGTCGGCGCGGAGTGGACGATCCTCACGAAGTGACGGCGGCAGCGCGCCCGTCGCCGGACGCGTCGGGCGCGGTCGCGTCGGGAGCGGCCATGGTGGGCGCCGCAACGGCGGCCGACACGCCGATCCGCTCGACGCCGAGCAGCTTGACGGGCAGCGCCGGCGCGCGCGTCGCCTCGGTCGCGACGACGACGAGCTCGGCGGCGGCGCGCGTGAAGGCGAGGTGGAGGTCGCGGCGCGCGCGCTCGTCGGCGCCGGCGCGCTCGTGGTCGGCGAGGTCGTGCGGCGCGCGCGGGAAGCTGCCGCGGTTGGCGTCGAGCAGCAGCACGCACGGGAACTCGCGGCCGGCGGCGTGCGCGAGCAGGCCGAGCGCGACGGCGTCGCCAGCGGCCCCGTCCGACTCGTCGTCGAACCAGCGCGTCGCGATCCCGGCGCGCGCGAGCTGCGCCGCGAGCAGCTCGAGCGGCACGCGCCGCGGCGCGAGCACGCCGACGTCGCGCAGGCTCCGCTCGCGCCGCCACCGTTCGATCTCGGCGACCGCCGCCGCGAGCTCCTGCTCGATGCCCTGCGCGAGCAGGAGGCGCGGCTGCGCGCCTTCGAGCGTGCCGGGGTGGATCGTCGCGAGGTCGGCGTCGCCCGCGTTCTTCTTCCGGAGCAGGTCCAGCGCGGCGGCGTGGATCGGCGCCGGGCCGCGCAGCATGCGCGGCAGCGCTTCCGTTCGATCCAGGCGAGCGAGGCCGAGCTCGTGGAGCGTCGCCGCGAGCGGGTCGAACTTCTGCTCGAGCGCGGCGAAGAGCGTCAGGCTGCCGGCGGCGGCCAGCGTGCGCACGAGCTTCAGCTCGACCGGCGCGAGCCGGTGCGCGTCGTCGACGACGACGTGGTCGTAGGGATGGTTGCGCACCGACGCGAGGCGGGCGAGCGCGCGCGGGACGAGGGCGTGCGCCGGCTCGCGGCCGAGCGCGCGCGCCAGCGCCCGGAACGTCTCGAAGACGCTCCAGATCGTGCGGCGCGACTCCTCGTCGAGCGAGCTGCCGCGCCCCTCGCGGTCGATCGCGCCGTACTGCTCGAAGCGCTCGACGCCGAGCGCCAGGATCATCGTGGCGATCTCGCTCGTGAAGAAGAGCAGCGGCCTCCGCAGCAGGGTCCGACGGGAAGTCCGTCGCACCAGGTCGAGCGCCTCGCCCACGAGCCGCGCGAAGGTCGCGTCGTCGAGCGGCGGTGCGGCGTCGCTCTCGCCCAGGATCGCGCGGCACCACGACGCCGGCGCCCCGACCTCGATCTGCCGTGCCCGGCCGCCGTCCCGCGACTGCAGCAAGTCGGCGAACGCCTGCGCGAGCGCCGGCGTGCGCGCGAGCAGGAGCACGCGCGGGCTCCCGTGCAGGAGAGGCTGGCGCGCGAGGTGGAGCGCGCGCTCGAACGCGACGAAGCTCTTGCCGCTGCCGGCCGCGCCGCGCACCAGGAACTGCCCCTCGGTGGGGAGGTGGATCAGCGGCGCTTGGGTGGGCGTCGGGGCCGGCGTCGGGGCGCGCATCATGGGAGGGCTTCCCGACGACGCGAGACAGGAACGAATGGTGGGTAGGGTCGGATTTGAACCAACGACCCCCGCATTTTCAGTGCGGTGCTCTACCAACTGAGCTACCTACCCGCCCCCCGGAAACCCAGGGTCCGCCACCCGCTCGGACGGGCGGAAGAGGGGCGGGATCGTAGGGGCGCTGCGCGGCATCGTCAACGAGCGAAGGCCCGCGCGCGTCACACCGGATTGCGCCGGAAGAATTCCTCGGCGGTCGCGCGATCGCTCGCGATCTGGCGCACGAGCTCGTCGACCGACGCGAACTTTCGCTCCTCGCGCAGCCGCTTGAGGAAGACCACCTCGAGCCGTTCTCCGTAGAGATCCCCCGAATAATCGAGCAGGTGGACCTCGACCAGCGGCGGCGAGTCGCGGTGGAAGGTCGGGCGCCGGCCGATGTTGCAGACGGCGCCGTGGCGCCGCTCCCCGTGCAGCGCGAGCCCGATGTAGACGCCCTCGCCCGGATGGCACTCGCTCTCGGCGTCGAGGTTGGCGGTCGGGAAGCCGAGCTGCTTGCCGCGCCCGTCGCCCCGCACGACCGTGCCGAGCACCGACGGCGCGCGGCCGAGCAGGCGCGCCACGGCGTCGAGGTCGCTCCGGCGCAGGAGCTCGCGGATGCGCGTGCTCGAGACCACCTCGCCGTCGACCGCGATGCGGCCGACCGAGACGACCTCGAAGCCGTGCCGGGCGCCGAGCTCGCCGAGGCGCCGCGCGTCGCCGCCGCGGTCGCGGCCGACCGCCGTGTCGTGGCCGAGCACGACGCCGTGCACGCCGAGGCTCCCGACCAGGATGCGCTCGACGAACTCCTCCGCGGGCAGCTGGCGCAGCGCCTCGTCGAAGCGCAGCACGAGCGCCGCGTCGACGCCGGCGCGCTCGATCTCGCGCAGCCGGTGGTCGAGCGAGAGCAGCGGCTCGGGCGCGCGGCCGTGCACGATCAGGTCGGGGTGAACGCCGAAGGTGACGAGGACGGCGGGGCGCCGCTCGGTGCGGGCCCACGAGAGCGCGCGGTCGAGGATCGCGCGGTGGCCGAGGTGGAGGCCGTCGAAGACGCCGATCGTCGCGATGCAGCCCGACCATCTCGGGAGCGGCTCGCCGACGCGGTATTCGAGGATCCGTTCCATGGGGACCGGCGCCGCGAGGCGCTCACGCCGCGTCCGCGTCGTGCTCGTCGTCCGGCTCGTCTTCCGGCGGGTGCTTCTGGCGGTACTTGCGGCGCAGCTCGTCGAGCTCTTCGGCGTAGGTGATCCGGTCGCCGTCCGTCATGCGGTGCCAGAGGAGGACGTTCTCGAGGTGGTCGAGCTCGTGCTGGAAGATGCGCGCCTTCCAGTCGAGCCACTTCTCCGAATGCGGCGCGCCGTCGAGGTCGGTCCACTCGAGCGCGACCTCGCGGCCGCGGTCGACCTCGATGTGGATCTTGGGGAAGCTGAGGCACCCCTCCTCGCCGCGCACGCGCCCCTTGCGTGTGACCATGCGCGGGTTGACCAGCACCACTTCGTCCTCGGGCCGCTTCGGGTCGCCCGACGGATTCATCACGAAGAGGCGGGCGCTCCAGCCGACCTGCGGCGCGGCGAGGCCGACGCCGCGGTCCTCGTACATGACCCGGAACATCTCCTTCACGCGCTCGCGGATCTCGGGCGTGATCGCGCCGACCGGCGCGGTCTTCTGCAGGAGCCGAGGGTCGGGAAAGAGGACGACTTCGAGCTTCGGGGCCATGGGACGGGATCGGTCTCGCTGTATGGGTCCGCAAACGCGGCGATTCGGCGATTCAGGGCGATCTACGTTAGCGAAGCGCCTCGGACACGAATTGACACCCTCCGGGGCTCCGCCTAGGCTCCGCGACCCTTTTTCCCGGGCCGGGGTCGTGCGGAGCGCGGCCCGTCGAGGGTGCATGGACGTCAGCAGCCACATCGCCAAGGCGGACGAGGCGCTTCGCAAGAAGAACTTCGACTACTCCGTCAACCTGCTCGAGCAGGTGATCACCCTGCAGCCCGACCACGGCGTCGCTCGCCGCAAGTGGTGCGAGGCGCTGCGGGCCAAGGCGGGGCGAAAGGCGACGCCGGGGTGGCTCGCGAAGCTCGGCGGGTCACCCCACAAGCTGTCGGCGGCGATGAGCGGGCTGGCCAAGAGCCCCGGGGCGAAGGCGCGGGCGCTCGAGAAGTACGTCACGCAGGACCCGCTGAACGACGACGCCTGGCTCGACCTCGGCGAAGCGCTGCTCGCGGCCGGCTTCGCCGACGCGGCGGCGGCGGTCTTCGAGACGCTCGGCGAGGCGCAGCCCAAGCTCGCGACGGCGTGGAAGCGGGCCGCCACCAGCCACGGGCAGCGCCAGCGCTTCGACGAGGCGCTCGCCTGCCTGGAGAAGGCGATCGCCGCCGATCCCAAGGACGCCGAGGCGGAGCGGATGAGGAAGAACCTCTCCGCCGACCTCACGCTCAAGCGCGGCGCCTACGAGCGCGCCGGCTCCTCGCGCGAGCTCGTGAAGGACGTCACGACGCAGGAGCGGCTCGAGCGCGAGGCGCGCATCTACAAGACCGGGGACGACCTCGCGCGCGAGTCGAAGGAGCTGAAGGACAAGCTCCAGGCCAACGCGAAGGACGGGCGGGCGCGCCGCCGCCTCGCCGAGATCCTCGTCAAGCAGGAGCTGTACGGCGAAGCGGAGCAGCTCCTGCAGACCGGTCTCGCGACCGACGAGAACGCGGGCGAGCTGCGCGACCGCATCGGCGACCTGAAGCTCGCCGAGATCGACCGCGAGATCGCGAAGCTCGCGGCGCGCGCCGCCAGCGACCCCAATCCGAACCTGAAGGACGACCTCGAGCTGCTGAAGGGCGACCGCGCGAAGCAGGAGCTCGCCGAGTTCCGGCGGCGCGCCGCGGAGCGGCCGACCGACTTCGCGCTGCAGTTCCAGCTCGGGCGCGCGCTCGTCGACGCGGGCGAGTTCGACGAGGCGATCGGCGCGTTCCAGAAGTCGGTCAAGGACCCGAAGACCCGGCTCGACTCGCTGCTCAAGCTCGGCGCGTGCTTCCAGAGGAAGGGGCTGCTCGACCTCGCGGAGAAGCAGCTCAAGACGGCGCTCGAGGAGTCGACGCCGGCGAGCGAGCGCGGCAAGTCGATCCTGTACAATCTCGGTCTCATCGCGGAGCAGGCAGGGCGCAAGAGCGACGCGTTCACGTGGTTCTCGCGCATCTACGAAGCCGACATCGCCTATCGCGACGTCGCCAAGAAGATCGAGGCCCTGCGCTCCTGAAGTCCGGCACGGAGTCACGAGGAACGAAATGGCGCACACCGAATCGGCCAAGAAGAACTACCGCAAGATGCTGAAGCGCCGCGCGCGCAACGTCGCCGCGTCGTCGCGCTTCAAGTCCGACATGAAGAGGGTGCTCGCGGCGGTCGCGGAGAAGGACGTCGCGAAGGCGCAGAAGCTCCTGGCCGAGGCGATGAAGTCGATCGACAAGGCGGCGAAGACGGGCGTGATCCACAAGAACACGGCGTCGAACAAGAAGTCCCGCTTGCAGCGCAGCATCAACCGTCTGCAGCCGAAGCCGGCCTGAGTCCCGGCCGGTCCGCGTCGCGCTCCGTCGTCCGGCTCAGAGCTTCGCGCGCAGCAGCTTCTTCGCGATCTCGGCCAGCGCCGCCGGTTCCGCGGCGAGATGGATCGTGGTCTGCACCTGCGTCACGCTGCTCTTCGGCGCGGCGCCGAGCGCCGGGCCGATCGACTCGAGCTCGAAGAAGCGCGGCTCCTCGCCGTGGTTGTAGCTGGTCGCCACGTCGCCCGACTTCGCGCGCGGGTTGGGGTCGGTCCAGTTGCAGTCGGGCACGACCGCGCCGGCCGGCGGCAGCGAGTGGTTCACCAGCGTGAGCACCTGGCGCTGCGCATCCCACGCGCCGAGCCAGCCGAGCGCGCCCGCGGCGGAGACGCCGATCTTCGAGCGCAGCTGCGCGTCGCCCTTGAAGCGCGCGACGCCGCCGTCGCCCTCGGGCAGGAGCGCGAGGCGGTCGGGCGGCACGACGCCGAAGTAGTCCTTCTTGATCACGTCCTCGGCGCCCTTGTAGGGCAGGAGAACGGTCGTCTTGGGGGACGGCCGGAACTGGCCGAGGATCCACGGCGCGACCAGCGCGTCGGCCGGCAGCGCCGCCTTCGCCTCGTTCGTGACCTTGTTCGTGGTCCGGAACGCGACGAAGCGCGCCCCCTCCGGCAGCGCCGCGCCGAGCAGCTTCTCGAGCTCGTCCTTGGCGAGCGCCTCGACCTTGCGGTCGATCGAGAGGTCGAACTTGACGCCCTCCACGTTCTGGAGCGCGATGCGTTCGTGGAACGAGACCGACGCGGCGTCCTGTCCCGTCGGCGTGCGCACGCCCCCGTCCATCGCGGGCGGCACGTACCAATTCGCGAGCTCCTGCTTCGCGCCCGGGTCGAAGAAGAGGCCGTACGGCCCGCCCTCCGGCGCGAGCCAGAGGCGGTCTTCTCCGCCGTAGTTGTTGAAGCCGCGCGCGACGGGCGGCCGCGTGATCGCCTCGCGGTTCACGAGGCCGAAGCCGGGCTCGTTGTCGGAGAAGGCGCTCGTCATGACGCGGCCGGTCAGCTTCGGCGACACCACGACCTTGCCGCCGCCGGGCGCCTCGAGGACGACGGCGTCGGCGAACTCCTTCAGGAACTGGACGTCGCGCGAAAAGACGGCGTCGGGGCGCGGCGGCCCGGTCTGCGCCGAGGCGGGGAGCGCGAGTGCGCCGAGCGCGAGCGTCGCGCCGAGGCGCGCCTCGAACGGCGCGCGGCGCGGCGTACGGTCCGTCATCACCGATCTCCTCCAGGTTCCGGGAGCGGCGGGGGCCGTCCGCGGAGCCGCGGCACCATAAACTCCCGGAATGCCCGCGGCGCGGCGAGTTTGGCGCGGGCCTGGGGTGGCGCGCCGGGCTACTTTGTTCCGGTCGCCCCCGAGACGAGCCGCGATCGATATTCGATCCCGCTCTTTCGCACTCCTGAGTACTCGCCGTGATCGCCGAGCCGCCGCCTGCCAACAAAAGTCCGACGGTCGGGAAAGGGAACGACCATGCTGCTCGTGCACCAGTTGCTGTCCGGACGCCCGCCGCCCCACCTGATGTCGTGCGACTTCACCGCGCGCGAAACCGCGATGTTCCTGCGCGAGAAGCGCATCGGCGGCGCGCCCGTCGTGAGGGACGGTCAACTCATCGGATTCTGCTCCGAGCGCGACCTCGTCTTCCGCGTGCTCGCGCAGGGGCTCGATCCCGATCGCACCAGCATCTGCGATGTGATGACGACCGACGTCGTGACCGCGACGCCGAACGATCTGATCGACCTGTGTGAGGAGAAGCTGCGCTCGGCGCACTGCCGCCACCTGCCGGTCGTGATCAACCGGCGCGTCATCGGCTGCCTCTCGATGCGCGAGTTCCTCACCTCCGACCTTCGGGAGCGTGAAGAGCAGCTCGAGGCGCTGCAGGAATACATCCGCTCCGCCGGAGCCTGACGGGCGCGCGCCGCTCGTCCGCGGGCGCTCCACTCCCGCGCGCGCCGGCGAAAAAAGTTCTCAAGTCGCCGCCGCCCCCGGTCGATGGCAGGGGGGCCGCCCCGAATCCCTTTCGCGGTTCCGGCGCGGCCGTCGGAGAGCGCTCCATCCGGAGCCGGCTCCCTGGGGAGACGCCATCCATGTCGACCGGTTTCGGTGAATTCCTCGTGCTGCGCCGGCTGTTGACGCCGCGCGCCGTCCTGAACGTCCTGAAGCACCAGGCGCGCGCGCGCCCCCACATCGGCGAGCTCGCCGTGCACAAGGGCTGGCTCACGTGGGGCCAGGTGCTCGGGATCGTGAGCCTCGCGGAGCGCATGCAGCAGCGCTTCGGGGATACGGCGGAGAAGGAGGGGCTGCTCAAGGCGGCGCAGATCGAGCTGCTGCTGACGGAGCAGGAGGCGGCGACGCCGTCGCTCTCCGACTGCATCGTCGACCTCGGCTTCATCGACCGCCACGTCCTCGAGCGCGAGCTCCTCAACTTCGAGGCGACGCTCAAGCTCGTGCGCAAGCCTGTCTCCGCGCCGTCGGAGAGCGCCGCGTTCGAGGGCTGAGCCGCGCGGACGCGTCCGGAAACGAACGAGCCCGCGAGGAATCGCCTCGCGGGCTCGTCCACTTTCAGTTCGTCCGCGAGCGGCGCGCTCAGTCCATGTCCATCCCGCCGCCCATGCCGCCCTGCGGGCCCGCCTTCGCGGTCTTCGGCTCCGGGATCTCGGAGATCAGGGCGTCCGTCGTGAGCAGCAGGACCGCGACCGAGGCCGCGTTCTGCAGCGCGCTGCGCACGACCTTGGCCGGGTCGATCACGCCGAACTTCACCATGTCGCCGTACTCGCGGCGCGCGGCGTCGAAGCCGTGGTTGCCCGACGCCTCCTTCACCTTCGACACCACGATCGAGCCGTCCATGCCGGCGTTGTCGGCGATGTAGCGCAGCGGGAGCTCGACCGCGCGCCGGATGATCTCGACGCCGAGCTTCTCCTCGCCGACCGCCCCGACCTTGTCGAGCGTCGCCGCGGCGCGCAGGAGCGCGACGCCGCCGCCCGGGAGGATGCCCTCCTCGACCGCGGCGCGCGTGGCGTGGAGCGCGTCCTCGACGCGCGCCTTCTTCTCCTTCATCTCGCTCTCGGTGGC
>DAINBU010000018.1:6646-51748 GCA_036732755.1 Planctomycetota bacterium | reverse complement strand
GCCACCTGCACGTGGCGCTCGGGGGCCTCGTCGAAGGTCGACGCGATCACCTCGCCGTCGACCGAGCGCTGCATGTCGGTCACCTCTTCGGGCCGCTCGTCGACGAGCAGCACCAGGAGGTGCGCCTCGGGATGGTTGCGCGCGATGGCGCGCGCGAAGCGCTGCAGCAGGACGGTCTTGCCGGTGCGCGGCGGCGCGACGATCAGCGCGCGCTGTCCGAAGCCGATCGGAGCGACGAGGTCGACGACGCGCATCTCGAGGTCGTGGTGGTCCTCGGTCTCGAGCTCGACGCGGCGATCGGGGTGGACCGGCGTGAGCGCGTCGAAGTCGGCGGCCGGCGGCGCGTGGTCGGCCGGGAGCTCGCCGATCTGCTCGACGCGCAGCAGCGCGAAGTAGCGCTCGTTCCCCTGCGGGCGGCGGATCTGGCCGCCGACCGTCATGCCGGTGCGCAGGCCGTGGCGCGCGACGAGCGCGGGGGCGAGGTAGATGTCGTCGGCCGAGGGCAGGAAGGAGTGCTCGGGAGAGCGCAGGAAGCCGAATCCGTCGGGGAGGATCTCGGCCACCCCTTCGCCGAAGAGGACGCCGCGCTGGCCGAGGTAACGGTCCATGATGCGCAGCACGAGCTGCTGCGCCGTAAGGTCGTCGAGCTGCTTCGCGCCGAGCGTTTCGGCGAGGCGGCGCAGCTCGTCGGCGGGGAGCGCCTGGAGGTCGGAGAGGCGGAGGAGGCCGAGCTCGAGCGCGGCGAGCGCCGGATCAGGCGTCGCCACGGCGGCGCGCAGGTCGCTGCCGCCGTCGCTCGGGGTCGTCTCGCTCATCTCGAACCTCGCTTCGGCGGGCCAGGGCGGTCCGACGCGGAAGGCCGGCGAAACCGCCGGCACCGTCGAGCCAGGCGGCCACGCGGTCGCGCAGCTCGGCGAAGGACCCGTCGTTCACGAGCACGACGTCGGCTCGGCGCCGCTTCTCGTCGGGGGACGCCTGGTGGGCCTCCCGACGCGCGAGCTCCTCGCCGTCCCAGCCGCGCAGCTCCACCCCCCTCCTTCGGCGTTCGGCGGCGGGGGACTCCACGTAGAGCAGCAGATCGCAGGCGGAGGAGAGCGGGCTCGTCTCGAGCAGCAGCGGGACGTCGAGGACGACCGCCGGCACCTCGTTCGTGGCGAGCAGCCGCTCGAGCCGCGCGGCGAGCTCGCTGCGGACGAGGGGGTGGACGATCTTCTCGAGGTCGGAAAGGGCTTCGGGGTCGCCGAAGGTCGCGCGCGCGAGCGCGGCGCGATCGACCGCGTCCTCTGACGCGACGGCCGGTCCGAAGCGGCGGACGAGGGCGGCGCGCACGTCGGGCCGCTCGAGCTCGCGCCGCGCGATCGCGTCGGCATCGAGGATCGCCGCGCCGCGTTCGCCGAGGATCGCGGCGACGCTGCTCTTGCCGCTGGCGATGCCGCCGAGCAGTCCCACGACGAGCGGTCGTCGCGTCGCTTTCACGCACCTCTCCGTGCTTGACACTGTCGAAAAAGCGCTGCTAAGATCGCCCGCCTTTCCGTGCGCCCGACCTATCCTACGTCGCGACAATGAGTTGCGTTCGCCGTCGCGATCCGGGGTCGGAACCGCCGCCGCGCCACGCGGCGGCGCGTGCGGCGAAGGGGGCGACCGAGGCGTTGCCGGAGGGCGGGTCCGCGCGTAGAGCGCGGGCGCGAAGCCGGTTCGGTCGGCCTCCATTCCCTCGACAGCATCGATCCGCGACGAATCCTAGGACGGGAGCCTCTGCATGAACCGCAGGACCAGCGGTGCGGCGACGGTCGGACTGATCTGGATCATTGTCCTCATCCTGCTCCTGCTCGGTTGCGCGGCGGGGCTGTACATGGTGAGCGCCGACAAGACCAAGGCCGAGGAGGCCGTCGCGGCGCAGAAGCGCCTCACCGAAGAGGCCGACAAGAAGCTCAAGACGATCAAGGACAAGCTGAGCTCGCTGTCGAAGGTCGTCGGCTTCCGCGACGAATCCGACCAGGGCGACTCGCGCGAGGAGCAGATCACCAAGGCGCTCGACGACGTCCGCACCAAGCAGGGACTCGGCGCCGACGCGACCAGCACATCGAAGGTGATCGAGAAGCTCCAAACGCAGATCGAGGAGCTCAACCGTCAGCTCGCCGAGGCCAAGACGCAGCACGGCACCGAGGTGCAGGCGCGCGCGTCGCTGCAGGGCAACCTGCAGGACGTCACCAAGGCCAAGGACGAGGAGAACGAGAAGATCACCAAGCAGCTCACCGACGAGCGCGACCGCCACGCGAACCAGGAGACGACCGACAAGGGCCGCATCGACGACCTCGAGAAGCGGCTGAAGGACGCCGACGCGCGCGTCAAGGCGGCGAAGGACGAGGCCGAAAAGCAGGTCGCAGCGCTGACCGAGGCGGTCAAGGTCCGCGACGGCCGCATCACCGAGCTCAGCAAGCGCGTCGAGATGATCCGCCTCCCGGACACGCCGGACGGATCGGTCCTCGACGCCAGCACCGCGAGCACCTGCTACATCGACCTCGGCCGCAAGAACCAGCTCGTGCGCGGGACGCGGTTCAAGGTGTTCAACTACTCCAAGAACGGCGCGATGCACGAGAAGGGGATGATCGAGGTCACGAAGGTCGAGGACGCGATGGCGGAAGCGACCGTCGTCGATCTCAGGGACAAGTTCGACCCGATCACCAAGGGCGACAAGATCGCGGCGCCCAACTACGACCCGAACATGAAGCGCGAATTCGTGCTCGTCGGCAGATTTCCTTCGGGTTATTCGCGGGCGCTCGTCGCCGACCGGCTGCGCGCGCTCGGCGCTACGGTGAAGGACAAGGTCGGCCCCTCGACCGACTTCCTCGTGATCGGCGACAAGGACGAGGGGACGAAGCCCGAGGAGACGAAAGAGGGCGACGCGGCCGCCGCTGCTCCGAGCGAGGACGAGGAGCTGAAGCTCGCGCAGCTCTACCGGGTGCAGATCGTCGCGGTCCGCGACATCCTCGAGTACGTGAAGTACGAGTGACCGCCGGGGCCGGCGCGTCCCGGCCCGTCCGAACGTACGCTGTCGTCGCGCGGCGCGAAGCCAAGGCTTCGCGCCGCGCGCATTTCGACGACGACCGTTTCTTCCCATGCGGAATGAGGTGACGTGGGCGGCAGCCCCGACGAATTCCGGATGACGTTCGGGGAGCACCTCGAAGAGCTCCGCCGCCGGGTCATCATCTCGCTGCTCGCGTTCGGCGTGGCGTTCTGCGTGGCGCTCGGGTTCCAGGACCAGCTGATGCGGCTCCTGACCCGGCCCTACCGGCTCGCGGTCGCCGACCTCGGCCAGTCGATGCGCGAGGAGTACAAGAAGCAGCCGCACGCGCCGGTCGAGACCCTCGACGACGCGATGATCGACGAACTCGAGAAGGGCAAGGTGCTCCCGCCCGACGCGATCGCGCGGCTGCGGGCAGCGCAGCAGCGGGAGCGCGAGCGCGCGCTCGACCGCGAGGCGCCGACGCTCCCCGACGACCTGCAGGCGGTGAGCCTCGGCGAGACGTTCGGCGCCTACATGCAGATCTGCACGCTGGCCGCGGCGCTCGTCTCGGCGCCGATCCTGCTCCATCAGCTCTGGGCCTTCATCGCGGCCGGTCTCTACGACCACGAGAAGCGCACCGTCCGGCGGGTGCTGCCGTGGTCGCTGCTCCTGTTCTTCCTCGGCCTCGCCTTCGGGTTCGGAGTGCTCGCCAACCTCTCGGTCGAGTTCCTGCTGAGCTACGGCGACGTGACCCTGGTGCGGCCGCAGCCGGCGATCGGCGCCTACCTCGGGCTCCTCTTCCTGCTGCTGCTGGTGATGGGGCTCGTCTTCCAGATCCCGCTCGTGATGACGGTCCTCGCGAGCGTGGGGATCGTCTCGCCTCGCTGGTTCCGCTCCAAGCGGCGCCACTGCATCCTGGTGATCTTCATCCTGGCGGCGGTGATCACGCCGCCCGATTACGTGTCGCAATTGCTGGTCGCCGGACCGATGCTGCTGCTCTTCGAGGCGGGGCTGGTCCTGGCGGGTCGCGCGGCGAAGCGCCGGGAGGCGCGTCTCGCCGCGAACGAGGGCGCGCGAGCAACATGAAGGTCGGAATCGTCGGCTACGGCGGCGTCGGCAAGACGTCGCTCTTCACCGTGCTGACCGGCCAGGCGGCCGCGGCGCACCATCCCTCGGAGCGCCACCTGGCGACGGTCGACGTCGTCGACCCGCGCCTCGACCGGCTGCGCTCCCTCTGGCAGCCGCGCAAGTTCACGCGCGCCCGCTTCGAGGTCGAGGACGAGCCGGCGGTGCCGCGCGGCGACGTGTCGGGCCGCAGCGAGCGGGTCGCCGCGCTGCGCGACCCCGACGTGCTGCTGCTCGTGATCGGGACGTCGGAGGCGGCGCGCGGGCTGCTGCCGAAGGAGCTCGCCGACCCGCTCGCGCAGGAGCGGGCGCTGCGCGACGACCTGCTGCTGTTCGACATGGAGGCGATCGAGAAGCGGGTCGGCAAGAGCGAGGAGCGCATCAAGAAGGGCTCCGGCGACCGCGCCATGCTCCTGCGCGACGTCGACGCGATGAAGCGGATCTCGGCGCTCGTCGAGAAGGGGGCGTCGCTGCACGAGGTGAAGGACCCCGACGGGGAGCGCCTGCTGCACGAGCTCAAGCTCTTCCACGACAAGCCGGCGGTCGCGGTCTTCAACGTCGACGAGGCGACCCTCTCCGACCGTGCCGCGGTCGAGAAGCTGCGCGGCTCGTCGAAGCGCGCCGCCGTCCTCTCCGCGCCGATCGAGCGCGAGATCGCGCAGCTCGAGGGGGCCGACCTCGCCGCCTTCCTCAAGGAGTACAACCTGACCGAGCCGGCCGCGCCGCTGCTCACGCGGCTGGCCTACGAGGCGCTCGACCTGATCTCGTTCTTCACGATGGGGGAGGACGAGGTGCGCGCCTGGCCGATCGTGCGCGGCAGCAACGCGGTGACCGCCGCCGGCAAGATCCACAGCGACCTCGCGCGCGGCTTCATCCGCGCCGAGGTGATCCCGTTCGCGCGCATCGAGGGGGCGGCCGACCTGAAGCAGTTGAAGACGCTCGGCCGCGCCGACCTGGTGGGCAAGGAGCACGAGGTCCGGGACGGCGACATCCTGAACATCCGGTTCAGCGTCTGAGGGCCTACCGAGATAGGCTCTGAGCCCGACCGGCGCCGGGGGTCGCCGCGCCATGGCCGAGGGAACGCCGAGCGAAGCGCCGATCCGGCGGGTCGCCCTCCTCTCGACGGGCGAGGAGCTGGTGCGCGGCGCCATCGCCGACACCAACGCCCCCTGGATCGCGCGCACGCTGAAGCGGCTCGGCGCGCTCGTCGTCGAGGCGCGGCAGGTCGGCGACGGCCGCGCGACGATCGCGGCGGCGGCGCTCGAGCTGTCCCGACGCTGCGACCTGCTGGTCGTCACCGGCGGCATCGGACCGACGGCCGACGACCGCACGCGCGAGGCGCTCGCCGACGCGGCGGGAGTGGCGGTGCGCGAGGACGCGGCGGCGCTCGCGCAGGTCGAGGCCTACTTCGCGCGGTTCCGGCGGACCGCGTCGGCGTCGAACCGCCGCCAGGCGCTGCTGCCCGAAGGGGCGCGCGTGGTCGTGAACCCGATCGGCTCGGCGCCCGGTTTCGCGCTCCAGATCGGCGGCGCGCTCGCCGTCGTGCTGCCGGGCGTCCCGACCGAGATGCAGCGGATGGTGGAGGAGTGGCTCGTGCCGCGGGTGCGCGCGCGCAACGGCGCGGTGGCGTTCGAGGAGCGGCTGCTGCAGGTGGTCGGCCTCGCCGAATCGGTGGTGGGCGAGCGCATCGACGCCTGGATGCGCGCGGACGCGCCGCTCGTCTCGGTCACGGTCGCGGCGTCACGCGTGACGATCTGCGCGAGCGACGCCGCCGACGCGGCCGGCCGCGCGCGCCTCGACGCGTGCACGCAGGCGATGCGCGCCGCGCTCGGCGACCACGTCTTCGCCGAAGGCGACGTGACGCTCGCGGAGCACGTCGTCGGGCGGCTGCGCGAGCGGCGCCTCACGGTCGCGCTCGCCGAATCGTGCACCGGCGGCCTCGTCGCGGCGGCGCTGACCGACGTGCCCGGCGCGTCGGAGGCGGTGCTCGAGGGCTGCGTGACCTACACGGAGGCGGTGAAGACGCGGACGCTCGGCGTGGGCGAGGAGCTGCTGCGGCGGCACGGCGCGGTGAGCGAGGAGGTGGCGCGCGCCATGGCCGAAGGGGTGCGCCGGCGCGCCGGCGCGACCTTCGGCGTCGCGACGACCGGTGTCGCCGGCCCGGGCGGCGGGACTCCGGAGAAGCCGGTCGGCCTCGTGCACGCGGCCGTCGCGGGACCCGACGGCGTCGCGCACCTCGAGAAACGGTTTCCGGGCGATCGCGCCCTGGTGCGCACCTTCGCCGTCACCGCCGCGCTCGACCTGCTCCGCCGCGCGCTCCGTTGAGCCGGGCCGGTCTCTCCGCGATGATGGCCCGCAGCGTCGGCGGCTGGAGCAGACGACCGGAATGTCGACGCGACGTTTTCTCCGAACCATTTCCCCGATGGTGTAATCGGTAGCACGAGGGACTTTGAATCCCTCGGTCCAGGTTCGACTCCTGGTCGGGGAACCAGCGGCCGCCCCGAACGCGTGCTAGGTTTCTGCGGCCTTCGTCCGATGTACCGGATGGGTCCGGTCCCGCGGCGCGGGGCCGTCCGAAGGGGAGGGAGGAGATTCCCGAAAAGGGAGTCGCCCCTGACGGATTCGAGAAACGGCAGCGCGAACGGAAGCGCGCACGGCGTCGTCCGCGGACCGGAGCACGGCGTCACGCTCGTCCTCGGTGGGGGCGGTGCGCGTGGTCTCGCCCATCTCGGCGTACTCAAGGTGCTCGAGGAGGCGGCGATCCCGGTTCGCGCGGTCGTCGGCAACAGCGCCGGCGCCATCATGGCCGCGTCGTGGCTGCAGCACTCCGACGCGAAGACGGCGATCCGCCACGTCCTCGCCTTCCAGCACTCGCAGGCGTTCCGCCGCCTCGGCCTGTCGTTCCGTCCGACGCGGCAGCTGCGCGGCCGTCCGCCCTCCTTCCTGCGGCGCATCCTGTCGGGCTGGCGCAGCCACGTCGCGATGCACCTCCTCTTCCGGCGCGCGTCGCTCTTCCACCGGCGCCGCCTCGAGATCCTGATCGGCGCGGCGGTCCGCCCCGGCCGGCTCGAGCTGCTGCGCCTCCCGCTCTGGGTCGTCGCTCTCGATCTGCGCAGCGGCGAGCCGGTGGTGCTCGGAAGCGGCGACCTCCACACCGTCCTCACCGCGGCCGCGTCGGTCGCCGGATTCTTCCCGCCGGTCCCTCATGAGGGGCACCTCCTCATCGATTCGGGGCTCGCCGACAACCTCCCCGTTCTCGCCGCCCGGGAGCGCATGGGCGGGCCGATCGTGGCGGTCAACCTGAGCTGCGACCTCGACGAGCGCTGCGAGCCGGGCATGACCGGGATCGAGGCGCTGCTCCGCGGCGAGGAGCTGGCGTCGCGCTGGAACAACCGCCAGCGCGCCGGCCTCGCCGAGGTCCGGATCGAGCCGCGGCTGGGCAGCCGCTACTGGCTCGACTTCTCCGAGCCCGAATCGATCGTCGCCGCCGGCGAGGCGGCGGCGCGCGCCGCGCTCGACGCCATCCGCCGCCTCGTGCCGGAACCCGCCGCGCCGTCGGGCGCCGCGCCCACGCCGGCGTCGCCCCTGCATTGACCGCTCCCCGGCGCGCCGGTTACAACCCTTCCCCCTTTTTCAGGCGGCGGGCGGGCGGCGCGGAAGTCTTCCGGAGCCCCGACGTCGACGCGGAGCTGCGCCATCCGAGCGTCCGACCGAGATCCGATCGCGCGTGCGCCGGCGCAAGCCGGGACGCGCCGGACGCCGCTCGCGGTCGTCGTCCTCGCGGGCGGCCAGGGCAAGCGGCTCGGGAGTGACGCGCCCAAGGTGATGGCCGAGATCTGCGGGACGCCCGCGCTCGGCTACGTCCTCGACGCCACCGCGGCCCTCGCGCCGACGCGCACGCTGGTCGTCGTCTGCCACCGGCGCGAGCTCGTGACCAAGTGGCTCGAGGGCCGCAAAGGCGTCGAGGCGGTCGACCAGGGCGAGGCGTTCGGCACCGGCCACGCGGTGAAGACGGTGGTGCCCAAGCTGCTCGGCTTCACCGGCGACGTACTGGTGCTCTTCGGAGACGGGCCGCTGCTCCGGGGCGAGACGCTGCTGGAGCTCGTGGCCGAGCACCGCGCGCGCGGCGGCGCCGTCACGATGGCGCCGGCGCGCCTCGACGACCCGACCGGCTACGGCCGCGTGGTGCGCGCCGCCGACGGCTCGCTCGAGCGCATCGTCGAGGAGCGCGACGCCGACGCGGCGACGAAGGCGATCCGCGAGGTCCACTGCGGCATCGCCGTCTTCCGCGCGACCGACCTCTTCCCGGCGCTGGCGCAGCTCGGCCGGCAGAACGCGCACCGACGTCTACGGGCTGATCCGCGCCGCGGGCGGCCGCGTCGACCTGAAGCCCCTCGCCGACTCCGAGGAGGCGCTGAGCTTCAACACCGCCGCCGAGCTGCACGAGTGCCGCCGCCGCATGCGCGCGCGCATCCTCGCGCGCCACCAGCGGAACGGCGTCGAGATCGCCGACCCCGACACGACCTTCGTCGACCACGACGTCGCGATCGGCGCGGGCACGCGCATCCAGCCCTTCAGCGTGATCCGCTCCGGCGTGCGCATCGGCAGGCACTGCGAGGTCGGGCCGTTCTCCCACCTGCGCAACGGCGCCGTGCTCGAGGACGGCGCCGAGGTCGGCAACTTCGTCGAGGTGAAGAACAGCCGCCTCGGCGAGCGCGTGAAAGCGAAGCACCTCACCTACCTCGGCGACGCGACGATCGGCGCCGCGACCAACGTCGGCGCCGGCACGATCACCGCGAACTACGACGGCAAGGAGAAGCACGCCACCCGGATCGGGAGCCGGGCCTTCATCGGGAGCGGCACGGTGCTGGTCGCGCCGGTCGTGATCGGCGACGGCGCGACGACCGGGGCCGGCGCCGTGGTGACGCGCAACCGCGACGTGGCGGCGGGGGAGGTGGTGGTCGGCGTCCCCGCGCGTCCCATCGTGAAGAGGCCGGCCGGCGCGAAGCCGGCGGCGCGGCCGGCGAAGGCCGCTCTCATTCCGTCGTCCCGCAAGCCCGGGAAGCCCTCCCGGAAGGAGAAGAGGTCGTGACGCGCGACAAGATCGCGGTGTTGTCCGGCAACGCCCATCCGGCGCTGGCGCGCTCGATCGCGGAGTCGCTCGGGATCGAGCTCTGCCGCGCGACGGTGGGGCGGTTCCCCGACGGCGAGATCGACGTCAAGATCTACGACGACCTGCGCGGCTCCGACGTCTTCATCGTGCAGCCGACCAGCCCGCCGGTGAACGACCACCTGATCGAGCTCCTGCTTCTGCTCGACACCTGCCGGCGCGCCAGCTCGGGCCGCATGACGGCCGTGATCCCGTACTACGGCTACGCGCGGAAGGATCGGAAGGACGAGGGCCGCGTGCCGATCAGCGCGAAGCTGGTCGCCAACATGATCTGCAGCGCCGGCGCCGACCGCGTGCTCACCATCGACCTGCACGCGGCGCAGATCCAGGGCTTCTTCGACATCCCGGTCGACCACCTCTACGCGAAGCCGGTGCTGATCGACTACTTCAAGAGCCTCGACCCCAAGGACCCGGTGATCGTCGCCCCCGACATGGGCGGGCTCAAGCGCGCGCGCGCCTACGCCGAGTCGCTCGGCGCGCAGGTCGCGATCGTCGACAAGCGCCGCATCTCGGCCGACAAGGTCGACTGGGAGCACATCATCGGCGAGGTCGAGGGGCGCGACGCGCTGCTGATCGACGACATGATCGCGACCGGCGGTTCGATGGTGCAGGCGGTCCGGATCGTCAAGGAACACGGCGCGCGGTCGGTGTACGTCGGCGCGACGCACGCGGTATTCTGCGGCGACGCGGTCCACAAGCTGGCGCATTGCGGCGCCGACGGGATCGTGATCACCGATTCGGTCCCCGTGCACGAGCCGCTGCCCGAGCGCTTCCAGTCGCGCTCGGTGGCCGGGCTGCTCGCCCGCGCGATCAAGGCGATCCACAACAGCGAGTCGGTGAGCGCGTTGTTCGAGAAGGTGTGAGCGCGGCGCCGGACCCGGCGCGCGACGCAGGAAGGACACGGAGCGAAGCGATGCGACAGTACGAGATGAAGGCCGAAGCGCGGACGAACGCAGGCAGCCGCAGCAGCCGCGGGCTGCGCCGGGAGGGCCGCATCCCCGCGGTCCTCTGCGGCCACGGCGTCGAGACCCGTCCGCTGCACGTGAGCGTGCGCGAGTTCGACGAGGCCCGCAAGCAGCACGCGCGCATCATCCTGCTGCAGCTCGCGGGCGCGACGGAGCCGGCGATCATCCACGACGTCGCGTGGGACACGATCACGCAGGAGCCGCTGCACGTCGACTTCCAGCGCATCAACATGAACGAGAAGGTCGTCGTCGAGGTCCCGATCAAGACGAAGGGGCCGTCGAAGGGCGAGGCCGACGGCGGCATCCTGGTCGTCCAGCTCGACCAGGTGCGCGTGCGCTGCCTGCCGCTCGAGATCCCCGACCAGATCGACATCGACATCCGGCCGTTGCTGCAGCACGAGTCGATCCACGTGAAGGACCTCGTCCTGCCCAAGGGCCTCGAGGCGGTCGACGCGCCCGAGGCGCTGGTTCTCTCGATCGTCGAGCCCAAGAAGGAGGAGCTGCCGGTGCCGGGCACGGCCGAGGTGGCGCCGACCGAGCCGGAGCTCATCGTCAAGGCGCCGAAGCCGGGCGAGGAGGAGGAGGGTGCCGCGCCGGGCGGAGAGGCGGGAGCGGACAAGAAGGGGGCCGCGGCTCCTTCCGCCAAGAAGGAGAAAAAGCAGTAACGGAAGTTTCGGGTGCGCTGCGATGCAGCTGGCGGGCCAGCGGCCCGCAGCTGATCGCTGCTGGCACCCGGAAACTCTGGACGATGAAACTGGAATTCACCGGCGCACGGCAGTTCCCGTGCGCCGGTTCTCATTGAGGCGGGAGTCGTCTTGGGGTCGGAGTCGTCGAAGGTCGCGCTTTGATGAAGGTGCTGGTCGGGCTCGGGAATCCGGGGGCGGAGTACGAGGGGACGCGCCACAACCTCGGCTTCGAGGTGGTGCGCAAGGTCGCCTCGCGGCTCAAGGTGAAGCTCAAGGAAGGGAAGGGGCCGGCGCTGTCGGCGCGGACGTCCCGCGGTGGTGAGGACGTCGTTCTGGTCTGCCCGCTCACCTACATGAACGACTCGGGCGAGGCGCTCGCGCGGCTCGATCCGGGACGGACGTGGGACCCCGCCGAGGTGATGGTCGTGTGCGACGACCTCGCGCTGCCGGCCGGACGGATGCGGCTGCGGGCGAGCGGCAGCGACGGCGGCCACCGCGGCCTGCACTCGATCGAGGAGCGGCTCGGCTCGGCGGGATATCCCCGACTGCGCATCGGGATCGGGGCGTCGCCGGAGAAGGGGGAGACGAAGGACTTCGTCCTCGAAAAGCCGGCGCCGGAGGAGCAGGCGCGGCTCGACCGCGCGATTGCCGAGGCGGTCCACGGCATGGTAGCGTGGCTGGACTGCACGCCGCTCGCGATCCTGATGAACCGGATCAACCGCGACCCCGAGCCTCCGGCGAGGGAATGACGGCGAGAGGAGTGCAGCGACGGGGTCGCCGCGCGGCGACCCGGACCGCCACCGAGAAAACGCCCGGGCTCGACATTGTCGGGCCGTGGGTATCGCGCGAGGCCGCGAGGCTTCGCGCCCGATGGAGGAGCATCGTTTGACGACCGGATCGACCGAGGCCGCGACGTCCGAACCCGCCGCCCCCGTGGCGCGGACGCGTCCCTACGAAGGCATGTTCGTCGCCTTCAACAAGGAGGCGCGCAAGACCCACGAGTACCTCGAGGAGCACATCCAGGCGCTCCTCGCGAAGGTCGGCGCGAAGGTCGCCCGCTTCCACAAGTGGGACCAGCGCCAGCTCGCCTTCGAGATCAACGGGCAGCGCGAGGGCATCTACTACCTCGTCTATTTCGAGGCGCCGACCGACGTCATCGCCCACCTCAAGCGCGAGGCGGAGCTCTCCGAGCTCGTGCTGCGCGCGCTGGTCCTGGCGCTCGACCGGATCCCGACCGAGGAGGAGCTGCGCAAGCGCTCGTCGTCGGCCGAGGAGGCGATGCGAGAGGGCGAGGAGCTGCGCGGCGAGGGCGGCTACGACGGCGGACGCCGTCCGCGCAGCGACCGGCGCGGCCCACCGGGACCCATGGGCCCGATGGGTCCGGGCGACGGCGAGCGCGAACGCGAACGCGAAGCGGAACCGGGCTGAGAGGACGAGGACGACCATGCCGAAGAAGAAGTCACGCATCGCGCTCGCCCGCGCCCGGCAGCGCCGTTACAAGAAGTTCGTCGACCGCGGACCGTGCCGCTTCTGCAAGAAGGAGGGGCTGGTCATCGACTACAAAGACGTCGGCACGCTGGAGCGGCTCTGCTCGCAGCAGGGCAAGCTCTTCTCGCGCAAGCGCTCGGGCAACTGCGCGAAGCACCAGCGGCAGCTGAAGAACGCGGTGAAGCAGGCGCGCTACGTCGGCCTGCTCCCGTTCGTCGGCTGAGCGGCCGGAGGACACCATGCAGATCATCCTGCTCGAGAACATCGAGGGGCTCGGCCGCAAGGGCGACCAGGTCCAGGTGCGCGAGGGGTACGGCCGCAATCACCTGCTGCCGCAGCGCAAGGCGCTGCTCGCGTCGCCCGGCGTCCTCTCGCGCCTCACGGCGATGAAGAAGAAGTTCGCCGTCGAGGAGCAGAAGATCGTCACCGCGCTGCAGGGCGTGGCGGGGAAGCTCGAGGGGCTCACGCTCACGCTGACGATGCGCGCGACCCCCGAGGGACACCTGTTCGGCTCGGTGAGCCCGCACGTCCTGGTCGAGGCCCTGCACGAGAAGGGCTTCGAGGTGGCCGAGCGCGACTTCCGGATCAAGGACCCGATCAAGGCGGTCGGCACCTATCCCGTCGCGATCCACCTCCACGCCGACGTCAAGGTCCAGATCACGGTGGTGGTCGCGGCCGAGGGCGGCACGGACGAGGAGGGCGCCGCGCCGGCCGATGGCGCCGCCGCACCGGCGGCCGACGAATCCGCGGCCGGGGCCGCCAAGCCGGAGTCTGCACCCGCCGCCGAGAGCTGAGTATCGTTCCGGGTCGCGCGCCAACCCGGCGGGGCGAGGAGCCGGGCGCACCGGGGGCGGACCGGCAGCGGCGCGCCGTCCCCGCAGGAATGGAGGACGAGTCAGAGGGGAGGGAGCGCCGTGGTCTCGATCGATCCGAGCGTTCTCGAGACGCTGGCGGCGAAGGCGCCGCCGCACCACCGCGAGGCCGAGGAGGCGGTGCTCGGCTCGCTGCTGCAGGACCGCAACGTCCTGACCGACGTCGTCGACCTGCTCGACGTCGACGACTTCTACGTCGTCAGCAACCAGATCGTCTTCCGGGCCATCCTCGAGTTGTTCGACCACGGCAGCGGCGTCGACGTCACGATCGTCGGCGCCCACCTGCAGAAGTCGGGCGAGTTCGAGCGGATCGGCGGCGCGCTCGAGCTGACGCGGCTGCTCGAGCGCGTGCCGTCGGCGGCCAACGTCGCCTACCACGCGGCGATCGTGCGCGAGCGCGCCCTGCAGCGCCGCCTGATCCTCGCCGCGCAGCGCATCCTCGAGGAGGCTCGCGGCGGCGGCCGCCCGATCGAGGAGCTGATCGACGGCGCCGAGCAGGTGATCTTCGACGTGGCGCGCCACGGCGAGCGCGGCGCGCGGCGCGACTCGATCGACATCAAGTCGGTGCTCGGCGAGATGATGCTCGGGCTGGAGCAGCGGCGCGAGTTCCAGGGCGTCCGCACGCGCTTCCCCGAGCTCGACGACAAGCTCTCCGGCCTGCAGCGGGGGCAGATGGTCGTGCTCGCCGCGCGGCCGAGCGTCGGCAAGACGACGCTCGCGCTCAACATCGCGCGGCGCGTCGCGACGGAGAACGACCCGCGCGTCGGCGTCGCGATCTTCAGCCTCGAGATGCCGAAGGACCAGATCGCGCTCAACATCACGGCGTCGCAGGGGCAGGTCGACGCCCACCTGATCCGGCGCGGCAGCCTCGGCGCGGACGACCGCGCGCGCTTCTCCGAGGCGGTCGGCGTGCTGGCGGAGGCGCCGATCTTCATCGACGACACGCCGGGCATGAGCGCGCTGCAGATCCGGGCCCGGGCGCGCCGCCTCAAGTCGGCGCACGACATCGGGCTCGTGATCGTCGACTACCTGCAGCTGGTCACGGCGCCGCTGGCGGAGAGCCGCCAGCAGGAGATCTCGCAGATCTCGATGTCGCTCAAGCGCCTCGCGCGCGAGCTCGACCTCCCGGTGATCGCGATCTCCCAGCTCAACCGCAGCGTCGACGCGCGCGAGGACCACCGCCCGCGCATGTCCGACCTGCGCGAGTCGGGCTCGATCGAGCAGGACGCGGACGTCGTGCTGTTCCTCTACCGAGAGGACTACTACGACGGCGGCAAGAACCCGCAGACGCAGAACCAGGCCAACTGCATCATCGCCAAGAACCGCAACGGCCCGATCGGCGAGTTCAAGCTCACCTTCTTCCCGAGCCAACTGCGCTTCGAGCCGTTCTCCGACCTCGACTTCCGCGGGTGAAAGCTTGCACGTCGCGGCCGCGCTCCTCTTCGGTCCCCTGATCGCCGCGGCCCCGCAGGGCGACGGCGTGCCCAACGCCCGCCCGGCCGCCGCGCCGCAGGAGAAGCCGAAGCAGCCCCGCCAGGACGACGCGCCGCGCATCGTCCAGGAGGGCGCCGTCGAGCAGGCGATCGTCGAGGAGGTCGTCTTCCGGGGCAGCAAGCGGATGACGGAGGAGGCGCTGCGCCTGCGCGTGCGCACGCAGAAGGGCAAGCCCTGGTCGCCCAAGACCGTCGACGAGGACATGAAGGCGATCGCGCAGTTCCTGGTCTGGACCACGCAGGTCACCGCGACGCGCCTCCCGAGCGGCGGCGTCCGCGTCGTCTTCGAGCTCGGCGACGTCCCGACCGTGCGGCGCGTGCGCTTCGTCGGCAACAAGGAGCTCGAGGAAGCCGACCTGCGCAAGGCGCTCGGCCTGTCGGAGTCGGGCACGATCCCGGCGCCCACCATCTCCGACCGCGGCGGCGGCGGCCTGCTCGTGCTGGTGCGCAAGCTCGAGGAGAAGTACCAGGAGGAGGGCTACCTCCACGTCGAGATCGCGCCGCGCATCGAGAAGGACGGCGACGACTTCGTGCTCGCCTTCCACGTGATCGAGGGACCCGAGGTCCACGTCGACCACGTCGAGTTCGAGGGGCTGCGCGACTTCACCTCGTCGGCGTGGCGCTTCTGGGAGCGCCACCCGCTGCGCTCGATCATGAAGACGAGCCGCTCGTTCTGGATCTTCACGCAGACCTACAAGCCCGAAGTGCTCCAGGAGGACGTGGTCCAGATCGAGCAGTTCCTCTGGGACGAGGGCTACCTCGACGCGCGCGTCGCGGTCGACTCGGTGACGTCGAACGAGCTCGGCGACACGGTCGACATCGTGCTCCGCATCGACCAGGGGCCGCGCTACACGATCCGGTCGGTGAAGTTCGAGGGGAACGTCAACTTCCCGACCTCGGAGCTGCTCTCCGCCGGTCTCGTGAAGATGAAGCCGGGCCAGCCCTACCGCCAGACGCTCTACCGCAAGGACCGCGACCGCATCATCAAGTACTACCGCCACCGCGGCTACGTCGAGGTCATGATCCCGCAGAAGCCGATCGAGGCGAGTTCGCTCGGCAGCACCGAGGTCGACCTCACCTTCCGGATCAACGAGGACCAGCCCAAGCTCGTCGGCGACGTGCGCGTCGTCGGGAACAAGAACACGAAGGACGAGGTGGTCCGCCGCGAGCTCGACCTCCACCCCGGCGAGCTCTTCGACGGCGACGAGATGGACCTCGCCACCGACCGCCTGCGCACCACCGGCTTCTTCTCCGACGAGCAGAACCGTCCGAACGCGTGGGTCGAGCAGGAGAAGATCCCCGACGACCCCAAGCGCGAGAACATCGTGCTGCGCGTCAACGACGGCACCAACGGCGTCTTCAACATCTTCGGCGGCATCGCGTCGGGCCAGGGGCCCTTCTTCGGCGTCGACCTCGCCATCTCCAACGCCGACATCTTCGATTTCCCGAGCAGTCCGGGCGCGACGTTCCAGGAGTTCATCGAGCAGCGCGCCTTCCACGGCGCCGGCCAGCGCATCCACCTGCGCGCCAACCCGGGCAGCACGACGTCGAACTACCTGGTCGAGTTCAGCGAGCCCTACCTGAGCGGGCCCGACGTCAACCCCTGGTTCTTCAGCGCCAACGCCCACCTGCAGGAGTACCTGCCGCGCTTCTACGACGAGCGCACGGTCGGCACGACGGTGACGGTCGGCAAGAAGCTGACCCGCAACACGGGGGTCTCGCTCGGCGCGCGCATCGACAACGTCGAAATCAGCAACATCGTCGAGTTCACCCCGCCGATCGAGGACCTCGAGGCGGCGCAGGGCGTGACGCAGGTGCACGGCCTGCTCTCCAACTGGAACTGGCAGCGCCTCGACTCGCTGCGCAACCCGACCGACGGGCAGCGCGTCGACGCCGGCGCGCAGCTGCTCGGCGGGCCGCTCGGCGGCGAGGTCGACGCCTACAAGCTGTCGGCGTCGGTCGAGAACCTGGTGCCGGTCGTGGAGAACGAGGACGAGCAGCGCCAGGTCTGGTCGGTGCGCGGCGCGGTCGGCTTCGCCCACCCGTTCGGCCCCGAGAACGACATCCCCTTCTTCGAGCGCTTCTTCGCGGGCGGCCCCAACGACTACCTCCAGTTGCGCGGCTTCGAGTACCGCGGCGTCGGCCCGCACGACCAGGGCTTCTCCGAGGGCGGCGAGATCGGCTGGGTCGTGAACACGGAGTACGTCTTCCCGCTGCTCGACACCTACGACGCGCGGCTGCGCGAGAACCAGCCCTTCCTGCGCGGTCTGGTCTTCATGGACCAGGGCATGCTGTCGAGCGACTGGAACTCGTTCATCGACGACCACTGGCGCATGAGCGTCGGCGTGGGGCTGCGGCTGCGCATCCCGATCCAGATCCTCTCCGCGCCGCTCGAGCTCTACTACGGCATCCCGCTGCAGCGCCGCCGCGACGACGAGCGCGAGAGCTTCCAGATCAGCTTTTCCGCGAGATTCTGAGCCGCCCCGTCTGCCAAGATGTGGGGCCCCGCTCCGCCCGGAGGATCGCATGGAACGCAAGCCCCGCTTCGACGCGCGCCGCCTGCTCGTGCCGGCGCTGCTCCTCTTCGCGTACGTCTCGGTCGGCTTCCGGCCGAGCGAGGGGCCGCGCGTCGCCTTCATCGACATGTCGAAGCTGGTGAGCCAGCACAAGCAGTCGCAGGCCGAGCAGACCCTGATCCAGCAGTGGCACGACGCCATGCGCAAGCTGCTCGAGGCGGACGACAAGAACCTCTCCGCCCTGCGCGGCACGCTCGAGACCTTCAAGACCGGCAGCGAGGAGTGGAAGCGCCAGCAGCAGGAGATCAAGCTCGAGGAGTTCAAGCTGACGCAGAAGGCGAAGGGGCTCGACGAGGAGTTCGACGCCAAGGTGGCGCGCTCGCTGATCGACGCCCACGCGCGGGTGGTCACCGCCTGCAAGACCTACCTCGAGGGGCACGACCTCGACCTGATCCTGCAGTTCACCTCGGGCGCCGTCTCGGGGAACACGCGCAACGAGGTGATCCCGGAGATCGTGGTGCGGAGCGTGGTCGCCCATCGCGCCGCGCTCGACGTGACCGACGCGATCCTCGGGATCCTCGACGCGAAGTAAGATCGCGGGCCCTCCCGGCCCCGCGTCGCCCAGGAACCCCCTACCGGCAGGACATGCGCCGCAACCAGCGAACGATCAAATCCGCCTTCGAGCTCACCGGCGTGGGACTCCACTCCGGCGCGCAGACGAGGGTGAAGGTCTCCCCGGGGGACGCCGACGGCGGCGTGGTCTTCGTGCGCAAGGACCTGCCCGACGCGCCGGAGATCCCCGCCGCCTACCGCTTCATCGCCGACAATCCGCGGCGGACGGCGCTCAAGAACGAGGAGGCGGAGGTCCACACCGTCGAGCACCTGTGCGCGGCGCTCATGGGGCTCGGCGTCGACAACCTGCACGTCGAGATCGACGGCGTCGAGATGCCGGGCCTCGACGGGAGCGCGCTCCCGTGGGCCGAGGCGCTGCAGAAGGCCGGCATCGTCGAGCAGAAGTCGCTGCGCAAGCAGCTCGAGGTGCGCGACGCGGTCGCCGTCACGATCGGCGACTCCTTCATCAGCGCGGTCCCGAGCGACGAGGAGGGGCTCTCGCTCGCCTACACCCTCGACTATCCCGAGTCGACGGTGCGCAGCCAGTACTTCGCGCTCCATGTCGACGCCGAAACCTTCTCGAAGTCGATCGCGCCGGCGCGCACCTTCTGCTTCGAGAGCGAGATCGAGGAGCTGCGCAAGCGCGGGCTCGGCCAGGGCGCGTCGGCCGAGAACACGATCGTCGTGCGCAGCAACGGCTCCGCCACCGACGGCAACCCGCCGCTGCGCTTCGGCGACGAGCTCGTGCGCCACAAGGTCCTCGACCTGATGGGGGACCTCTTCCTGCTCGGCGCCGACCTGAAGGGCCGCGTGGTCGCGACCAAGACCGGCCACGCCGCCAACCGCAAGCTGGTCGGCCGCCTGCTCGAGCAGCTCGAGGCCGACGAGGCGGCGCAGACGGTCGAAGCGGCGTCCGCGATGGACATCAAGGAGATCCTCACTCTCCTGCCGCACCGGTATCCGTTCCTGCTGATCGACCGCGTGATCGAGCTCGAGGGCTACCGTAGAGCGGTCGGCATCAAGAACGTCACGATCAACGAGCCCTTCTTCCAGGGTCACTTCCCCGGCCAGCCGATCATGCCCGGCGTGCTGATCCTCGAGGCGATGGCGCAGCTCGCCGGCCTGCTCCTGCTGCGCCGGCTCGAGAACACCGGCAAGCTCGCGATGCTCTGGTCGATCGACCAGGTCCGGTTCCGCCGCGCGGTCGTCCCCGGCGACCAGCTCCGCATCGAGATCGAGGCGACCAAGGTCCGCAGCAAGATGGGGCAGGGCGCCGCGGTCGCGAAGGTCGGCAACCACAAGGTCGCCGAGGCGCTGCTCACCTTCACCCTGGTGGACGCGACGTGAGCGCGCCGCACATCCACCCGCTGGCGATCGTCGAGGCGGGCGCCGAGCTCGGCGCCGACGTCGAGGTCGGCCCGTTCTGCCACGTCCACCCCGGCGTGCGCATCGGCGACCGCACGAAGCTCCTCTCGCACGTGGTGGTCGGCAGCTACACGACGCTCGGCACCGACAACCAGGTCCACCCGGGTGCCGTGGTCGGGGGGATGCCGCAGGACAAGACCTACCGCGGCGAGCCGACCACGCTGACCGTCGGCAACCACAACATCATCCGCGAGTGCGTGACCATCAGCCGCGGGACGGTGAAGGGCGGCGGGGCGACGGTCATCGGCGACCGCAACATGCTGATGGCGTGCAGCCACATCGGCCACGACTGCAAGGTCGGCAACGACATCACGATGGCCAACGCGGTGCTGATCGCCGGCCACGTCGAGATCGGCGACCGCTGCGTGCTCGCCGGCGCCGTCGCCTGCCACCACTTCGCCCGCATCGGACGCATGACCTACGTCGGCGGGTGCAGCCGCATCGTGCACGACGTGCCGCCCTTCATGAAGGTCGCGGGCGACCGCGTGCGCGTGCGCGCGCTCAACCTGGTCGGCCTGCAGCGGGCGGGCGTGAAGGACGAGGAGATCGAGGAGCTGAAGCGCGTCTACAACCTGCTGTTCCGCCGCAAGACGGCGTTGTCGCAGGTCCTGCCGAACGTCGAGGCGCCTCCGGGCAGCCTGGCCGAGGAGCTGATCGGGTTCGTCCGCGAGTGGACCTCGTCGCCCGCGGGCCGCTACCTCGAGCAGTTCCGCACCGACCGCCCGGTACCGCCGTCGAACTGACGCGCGGGAGGTTTGCATGCGGAGGCTTCGCGCCGCGGTCGTCGGCGCCGGCCACGTCGGCCGGCAGCACGCCCGGATCTACGCCGGGATGGCGGCGGGCGGCGTCGAGCTCGCCGCGGTGGTCGACCCCGACCTCGCCCGGGCGACGGAGGTGGCCGGGCGCCATGGCGGGCGCGCGCTCGAGTCGTGCGAGCAGCTCGACGCCGACCTCGACCTCGCCAGCGTCTGCGTGCCGACGCGCCTCCATCGCGAGGTCGCCGCGCCCCTGATCGAGCGCGGCATCGCGGTGCTGGTCGAGAAGCCGCTCGCCGCCAGGCTCGACGAGGCGCGCGCGCTGGCGGCGCTGGCGCGCACGCGCGGCGTCTGCCTGCAGGTGGGCCACGTCGAGCGCTTCAACCCGGCGCTGCGCGCAGCACGCCGCCTCGCGCTCGAGCCGCGCTTCATCGAGGCGCACCGCCTCGCCCCCTTCTCCTTCCGGTCGGCCGACGTCGGCGTCGTGCACGACCTGATGATCCACGACCTCGACATCGTGCTGCACCTGATCCGCAGTCCCTTGCGCGAGGTCCGGGCCGTCGGGGGCGCGCTGCTCTCGCCGCACGAGGACATCGCGAGCGCGCGGCTCGAGTTCGCCGACGGCGCGGTCGCCAACCTGACCGCCAGCCGCGTCAGCCTCGCGCCGATGCGCCGCACGCGCGTCTTCTCGCGCGACGTCTTCCTCTCGCTCGACTTCGGGAAGAAGTACGCCTTCCTCGCGAGGCGGCCGCGCGACTTCGACGCGCGCCTCGCGAAGCAGTGGGCGCGCATCGCGGCGACGCCCGACGAGGAGCTGCCGCTGATCGCCGCCACCGCCTTCCGCGGCCTGATCGAGTTCGAGGAGCTCGAGCTCGACGACGAGGAGCCGCTGCAGGCCGAGCTCGCTTCGTTCGTGCGCGCGGTGCGGACCGGCTCGCCGCCGGAGGTCTCGGCCGACGAGGCGCTGCGCGCGCTCGAGGCGGCGGAGGCCGTCCTCGAGCAGATCCGCAGCCGCCCCTGGTAGTCTGCCCCGTTTCGCGATCCGGCACGAAGGCGGAGGGAACGGGTTGGACGGGAAGCCGCGGTTCAGGAAGCCGGAGGGGGCGCTCGACCTCCCGGCGCTGGAAGAGCAGCTGCTCGCGCGCTGGAAGGCGGAGGGCACCGTCCAGCGGGTCCTCGCGCGTAAAGACGGCCGCCCGACCTTCGTCTTCTGCGAAGGGCCGCCCACCGCCAACGGCCGCCCCGGCATCCACCACGTCTTCGCGCGCATGCTGAAGGACGTCGTCTGCCGCTACCACACCATGAAGGGGTTCCACGTCCCGCGCAAGGCGGGCTGGGACACGCACGGGCTCCCGGTCGAGATCGAGGTCCAGAAGGAGCTCGGCATCTCGCTCAAGCCGGAGATCGAGGCGTACGGCATCGGCCCCTTCAACGAGAAGTGCCGCGCCAGCGTCTTCAAGTACAAGGAGGAGTGGGAGCGCCTCTCCGAGCGGATGGGCTACTGGCTCGACTACGCCCACCCCTACGTCACCTGCGACAACGAGTACATCTCGTCGCTCTGGTCGATCCTCGCGCGCTTCTTCGAGAAGGGGCTGCTCGAGAAGGGTCACCGCATCCTGCCGTGGTGCCCGCGCTGCGGCACCGGGCTCTCGAGCCACGAGGTCGCGCAGGGGTACCAGGACGTCCAGGACCCGGCGGTCTTCGTCCGCTTCCCGCGCAAGGACAAGCCCGGCTCTGCGTTCCTGGTCTGGACCACGACGCCCTGGACGCTTCCGTCGAACGTCGCGCTCGCGGTGAACGCGGGACTGACGTACGTCCGTGCTCGCCTGACGAAGAAGGACGGCTCGAGCGAGGAGCTGATCCTCGCGGAGCCGCTCGCGGCGAAGGTGCTCGCCAAGGAGAAGTTCGAGGTCGTCGAGAAGTTCGCCGGAAAGACGCTGGTCGGCGCGACCTATGAACGGCCGTTCGACTACGTCCCGTTCGCGGACGGCCGTCACGACGTCGTCGTCGCCGCCGAGTTCGTCTCGGCCGAGGACGGCAGCGGGATCGTCCACCTGGCACCCGCCTTCGGTGAGGACGATCACGCCGCGAGCGTGAAGGAGCAGCTCGCGCTGCTCAATCCCGTCGACGCGCAGGGCCGCTTCACCGACGCGCTGCCGGCGCCGTTCTCCGGCCAGTTCGTGCGCGACGCCAACTCGGAGCTGGTGCGCGAGCTCGAGCGGCGCGGGAAGCTCTTCCGGCGCGACTCGTTCGTCCACTCCTACCCGCACTGCTGGCGCTGCAAGACGCCGCTCCTCTACTGGCTGCGGCCGAGCTGGTACTTGCGCACGACGCGCATCCGCGACCAGCTCGTCGAGCAGAACAAGCAGATCCAGTGGTTCCCGCCCGAGACCGGCAGCGGGCGCTTCGGCGAATGGCTGGCGAACAACGTCGACTGGGCGATCTCGCGCGAGCGCTACTGGGGCACGCCGCTCAACCTCTGGATCTGCGAGAAGTGCCAGACGATGCGCTGCGTCCGCAGCGAGCCCGAGCTGCGCAAGCTGGTGCCGTCGCTCCCGAAGGAGTTCGACCTGCACCGGCCGCACATCGACGGCGTGACGCTGCCGTGCGCGAAGGCGGGCTGCGGCGGGACGGCGCGCCGCACGCCGGAGGTGGTCGATTGCTGGTTCGACTCGGGCGGCGTCCCGTTCGCCCAGCACGGCTGGCTCGCCGAGGAGGGGAAGGCGCCGCCGGCCGGCACGCCCGCGGACTACATCGCGGAGGGGCTCGACCAGACGCGCGGCTGGTTCTACACGCTGCACGTGCTCTCGGTCTTCCTGACCGGGCGGCCGGCGTCGAAGCGCATCCTGGTCGGCGACCTCGTGCTCGACGCCAAGAAGCAGAAGATGTCGAAGTCGCGCGGCAACGCGGTGGATCCGTGGCACGAGATCGCGACGCACGGCATCGACTCGGTGCGCTGGTACTTCCTCGCGCAGAGCCAGCCGTGGCTGCCGAAGGTCTACGACTCGGCGGCGGTCGGCGCGGCCGGGCGCGAGCTGTTCGGCACGCTCTTCAACTGCTTCTCGTTCTTCGCGACCTACGCCGAGATCGACCGCTTCGACCCCGCCGCGACGCCCGAGCCGCCGCTCGCGCAGCGGCCCGAGCTCGACCGCTGGCTCGCCGCCGAGCTCGAGCGGCTGGTCGCCGACGTGGGCGCCGCCTACGAGCGCTACGACCTCACGCGCGCCGCGACGCTGATCGGCGCCTTCGTCGACCGCAAGCTCTCCAACTGGTACATCCGGCTGAGCCGCGAGCGCTTCTGGGGGCGCGAGACGGGTGGCGACAAGCTCTCCGCCTTCCACGCGCTCTACGACGCGCTGCACCGCGTCGCGCGGCTGATGGCGCCGATCGCGCCGTTCTTCCCCGACGCGCTCTGGTCGTGGCTCGAGCCGGGCCAGGGCACGGTCCACCTCGCCGACTTCCCCGTCGCCCGGCCCGAGCGGCGCGACGCGCAGCTCGAGCGCGACATGGAGGCGGTGCTCGACGTCGTGGCGCTCGGCCGGCGCGCGCGCAACGCCGCCGACATCCACCTGCGCCAGCCGCTGGCGAGGATCTTCGTCAAGGGGGCCGATGCGCGCGCCGACGAGGTGCTGCGCACGCGCTGCAACGCCCTCATCGCAGACGAATTGAACGTCCACGAGGTCGCGGTCGCCGCGGGTGAGCTCGGCACGTTACGCACGCTCAAGGCGAAGCCGAACTTCCGCCTGCTCGGCCCGAAGCTCGGGCCGAAGCTCAACGCCGCCAAGCAGGCGCTCGCGGAGCTCCAGAGCGACGCGATCGAGGCGCTCCAGCGCGACGGCAAGGTGACGCTCCCGATCGCGGGCGAGCCGGTGACCTTCACCTCGCAGGAGATCGAGGTCGTCGTGCAGGCGCGCGAGGGATTCGACGTCGAGACCGACGGCCGCACGCTGGTCGCGCTCGACACGCGTCTCACCCCCGAGCTCCTGGCCGAGGGTTCGGTGCGCGAGGTCGTCAAGCGCGTGAACCAGTCGCGCAAGGAGGCGGGCTTGCGCGTCGAGGACCGCATCGAGCTCTGGCTCGACGGCTCGGAGAAGCTGCTCGCCGCCGCGCGCGACGGGAAGGCGAAGATCGCGGGCGACGTGCTCGCGACGCGGCTCGAGGTCGGCGGCGCCGCGCCGGCCGACGCGAAGCGGTTCGACTACGACGTCGACGGCGAGAAGCTCGCGGTCGCCCTACGGCGCACGGAGAAGTAGGCGCGCGGTCAGTTCGCGGGCGCGGCGGCGCCGGCCCCGGGGCCGTCGTCGGCGCGCGCCGCGGTCGGGGGCGGCGCGATCTCCGGCCAGAGGCAGATGCGGTTGCGGCCGCGCCGCTTCGCCTCGAAGAGCGCCGCGTCGGCGCGACGCAGGAACTGGTCGGGCTCGACCGCCTCGTCGCCCTGCAGCGCGTCGATCCCCATCGAGAGCGTGATGACCGTGCGCTGGCTGTCCTTCTCGAAGGGGCTCGCGGCGACGACCGCCTTCAGGCGCGTGGCGAGCAGCGCCGCTTCCTCGAGGTCGGTGTTGGGGAGGAGCAGGCCGAACTCGTCGCCGCCGAGCCGCGCCGGGATGTCGATCTGGCGCACGACGGTGCGCAGCTTCTTCGCGAAGGAGAAGAGGACGAAGTCGCCGAAGAGGTGGTCGAACTGGTCGTTGATCGCCTTGAAGTGGTCGATGTCGAGCAGGACCAGCGCCGCCGCCAGGTGGTGGCGCCGGCTGCGCGCGACCTCCTCGCCCAGGCGCTGGAAGAAGAAGCGGTCGTTCCAGAGCCCCGTCTTGAAGTCGGTGACCGAGTCGCGCTCGCGCGTGCGGGCGGCGCGCGAGAGCTCCCGGCAGCGGCGGCTGCGGGCGATCAACAGGTCGACGCGCGCCAGCAGGGCGTCGAGCGGGCAGGGGAGCGCCACGAAGTCGTCGAACGGCCCCAGCCGCGAGATGGCGAGCGCCGTGTCGAGCGGCGGCTCCGGCAGCACCAGCAGGATCGGGTGGTCGCGCTCCTCGCCCCCCGACTCGAGGACGTGGCGGATCTCGAAGCCGTCGACGTTGTTGGTCAGCGGCTGGAAGACGACGACGTCGGGGGGCTGCGCCGCGATACGGGCGACCGTCTCGATCAGGTGGCGCGTGGTCTCGACGGCGTAGCCCCGCTCGAGCAGGAGCGGTTCGAGGGCAGGCAGCGCGGAGGTGTGGTGGTTCGCCAGCAGGAGGCGGGGAGGGCGGTCGGTCATCATCCCGGTCTTTCGGAAACGCGGAGGGCGGACAGGACTTTCGCATGGGGCGGCGTCGACGGGAAGAGGCTGCGCGCGACGCGGCCGCGCGCGACGCGCTTCGCTTGACCGCCCCCGGCCGATCACTACACTTCTCCGCCCTTGTTCGCCGGGAGACGTCCGCGCGGGTCCGGCATGGTGCCGGCGCGACGCGGAGCGGCAGCGGGTGACGATCGTCACGCCGCCGCCGGGTACCGTCCCCCGACTTCGCCGGTTGGCCGGACGGCGCCTCGCGCGCCGCCGACTCACGCAAACCGGCGGCAGCGGGCCTCGCGGCCCGGGAGGTCGAGTTCGTGGCGGTTCCGCAGATCGAGGAGCTGGTCGAGGCCGGAGTCCACTTCGGGCACCACGTGAGCCGGTGGAACCCGAAGATGAAGCCGTTCATCCACGGCAAGCGCAACCTGATCCACATCATCGATCTGGTCGCGACGGTACGCGGTCTCGCGCGCGCGCAGCGCTTCCTCACCGGCCTCGTGGCCGCCGGCCACAAGATCATCCTGGTCGGCACCAAGCGCCAGGTGAAGAACGTCATCCAGGTCGAGGCGACGCGCGGCGGCATGCCGTACGTGAACGAGCGCTGGCTCGGCGGCACGCTCACCAACTACACGACGATCCGCTCGCGCCTGCGCCGGCTCGAGGAGCTGGAAGCGCTCGAGTCGTCGGGCCGCCTGGCCACGTTGCCCAAGAAGCAGCAGGCCTTCTATACGCGCGAGCTCGAGCGCATCCGCCGCAACCTCGAAGGGATCCGCACCCTCGATCGCTTGCCGGGCGCGCTCATCGTGGTGGACGTGGGCAAGGAGTACATCGCGGTCAAGGAGGCGAACCGCCTCGGGATCCCGATCGTCGGGATCCTCGACACCGACTGCGACCCGACCTCGGTCGACTTCGCGATCCCGGGCAACGACGACGCGATGCGGTCGGTCTCGCTCCTCCTCTCGCGGCTGATCGACGCCGTGGTCGAGGGCAAGGCGAACCAGCGCGGCGCGCCCGCGGACGCGGCGAAGACCTCCGTCGACCCCGACATCCGCTCGGTCCGCTACCGCGCCGGCACCAGCGCCGAGCGGCGGGCGCCGCGCAAGCCGGCGCCCCCGAGGAAGATCGACGAGTACGGCGACGAGAAGCCGCCGGCCGAGGTCGCGGCGGCCGAGGGCGGCGCGCCCGAGGCGGCCGCGAAGGGCGACGTCAAGGTGCCCGAGAAGGCCGAGTGACGCCGCGGGGACGCCGTCGACCGCGACGGCCGTCCCGGCATGCGAGCGACGACCGCGAGGAACGACGCGCACCGCGCGTCGCGATCAGGAGCACGACGAGATGGGCAATCCGATCACGGCGGCGATGGTCCAGGCGCTGCGCGAGAAGACGGGCGCCGCCATGATGGACTGCAAGCGCGCGCTCGACGAGGCGGCCGGCGACGTCACCAAGGCCGAGGACAACCTCCGCATCAAGGGGATCAAGACGGCCGAGAAGAAGTCGGGCCGCGCCACGTCGCAGGGCGGCATCGGGCACTACCTCCACCACGACGGCAAGAAGGCCGTCATCGTCGAGGTGAAGTGCGAGACCGATTTCGTGGCGCGCAACGACAAGTTCAAGGAGTTCGCGAAGGGCCTCGCCATGCACGTCGCCGCGGCCAAGCCGCGCTGGACGAACAAGGAGGAGGTCCCGGCCGACGCGATCGAGAAGGAGAAGGCCATGATCGCGGCGGAGAGCGCCGAGGAGATGGCCAAGAAGCCCGAGGCGGCGCGCGCCAAGATCATCGAGGGGCGCCTGCAGAAGTTCTACTCCCAGCACTGCCTGCTCGAGCAGCCGTGGGTGCTGGACGACAAGAAGAAGGTGGCCGACGTCGTGAAGGAGCTGGTCGCCTCGATCGGCGAGAACATCAGCGTCGGCCGCTTCGCCCGCATCGAGGTCGGCGAGTGACGGCCGGCGCGCGCCCGTTCGGCCGCGCCGTCCTCAAGCTCTCGGGCGAGGGGCTCGCCGGCAAGGACGGCCGGCTCGACCCGGAGATCGTCGAGGCGCTGGCCAACGACCTGCGCGAGCTGCTCGCGCTCGGCAAGCAGATCGCCATCGTGGTCGGCGGCGGCAACTGGCTGCGCGGGAACCGGTTCCCCGGCATCAACCGCGCGGTCGCGGACCAGATGGGGATGCTGGCGACGGCCATGAACGGGCTCGCGCTCCAGGATGCGCTCGAGCAGAAGGGCGTCGACACGCGTGTGCAGTCGGCGGTCACGATCGCCGACTTCTGCGAGCCGTTCATCCGGCGCCGCTGCATCCGCCACCTCGAGAAGAAGCGGGTCGTGATCCTGGTCGCCGGCACCGGCAACCCCTTCTTCAGCACCGACTCGGCGGCGGCGTTGCGCGCCAGCGAGCTCGGCGCGGACTGCCTGCTCAAGGCGACCCAGGTCGACGGCGTCTATTCCGCCGACCCCAAGCTCGACCCCAAGGCGGAGCGCTTCACTCGGCTCACCTTCAAGGAGGTGATCGAGCGCGACCTCAAGGTCATGGACACGGCGGCGGTGGTCCTCTGCAAGGAGAACGACATCCCGATCGTCGTGTTCGATCTGCACAAGAAGGGCAACCTCGTGCGCGCGATGCGCGGGGAGGCCATCGGGACGATCATCGACGACGGCGCGCCGCCCGCGAAGCCGGCGCCGCGCAGCTGAATCCGGAGAAGAGGAGGACACGCGTGGACCCCAAGGCCGTCACCGACGCGCGCACGAAGATGAAGGCGAGCCTCGACCATCTCGCGACCGAGTACCGCGGCCTGCGATCCGGCCGCGCCACGCCGGCGCTGGTCGAGAACATCAAGGTCGACTACTACGGCAGCGCGACGCCGATCGGGCAGCTCGCGCAGATCCAGGTCCCCGAGCCGCGCCAGCTCGCCATCAAGCCCTACGACGCCGGCGCCCTGAAGGAGATCGAGAAGGCGATCCAGGCGAGCAACATCGGCATCAACCCGCAGAACGACGGCAAGATCATCCGCCTCACCGTCCCGATGCTCTCCGAGGAGCAGCGCAAGAAGCTGGTCGGCCGCCTGAAGGAGATGGCCGAGCAGGCCAAGATCGCGCTCCGCAACACCCGCCGCGACGCCAACAAACACCTCGACGAGGCGAAGGATCTCACGGACGACCAGGTCGCCAAGGCCAAGGAAGGCGTCCAGAATCTCTTGAAGCAGTCGGAGGGGGATGTCGAGAAGACGCTGGCGACGAAGACGAAGGAGATCATGGAGAGCTGAGGCGGGGGGGGACGTCGAGATGTCGCTGGACCTGACGAAGGGCCGAGGACGCGGGTCGCAGCGAGGACGGTAGAGATCCGGCCCTTCGCAGGTCAGCGACCCCATCGCTCAGCGAGGGCGGAGCCCTCGCTGTCGAAATGACGATGGACCTGCCGACGGTCCGGGGACCGTGGCCGAAGTGAGGGACGGTCGTCGCACGGACCGTCGCAGGTCATCGGGCCGGGGGTCGCGGGGCAATGCGAGGTCCGGGCACGTGCGCTCGAGCGACCACCGTCGCACGTCGCGCCTTTCGCCGCCGCGTTAGGATCGAACCGCCGCCACGTGTTCGTCCAGCTTCATCGCGATGGGGGCGTAGCTCAGCTGGTAGAGCAACAGCCTTTTAAGCTGGCGGTCCCGGGTTCGATCCCCGGCGCCCCTACCATCGCCGGTTCCACTTCCTGCACGTCCTCGCAGGGAAGTCCGCTGTCCGGCTCGTTCGCGTCGTCATCCGCGGTCGGTTCGGATGCTGCACGAAGCTGCGAGGACGTGGCGCCCGGCTGTGACAGTGGCAGTGACAGTGACGCGAGCGCCGGCAGCTCGAGCTTCGCGACCGCGGCCTTCGTCGAGAGCAGCGTCGGATCGGTGTAGACGCCCATCGTCAGCCGGATGTCCGAGTGGCGCGCAAGGGCCTGCGCGACGCGCGGATGCGCGCCCGACTGCGCGAGCCAGGTCGTGAACGAGTGGCGCAGCGCGTGGCGATCGACGCGGCGCTTATTCTCGTCGAGCTGAGCGATCCCGGCGGCCTTCAGGTCTCGGTAGAAGGTCTCGACGTTGGGGAACGAGCCCGGCGGAAACATCGCATCGTGCGCGGCGGCGGTCGCCGGCCGGACGCTCTTCAGCGCGGCGACGACGACGGGGTGAAGGTCGATCGACTGCTCTTTCCGGGCCTTCGCGACCTTCGCAGGAACGACGACAAGAGCGCGGCCGAAGTCGATGTCGCCCCAGGTCAGCGCGCGCAGCTCTCCGACGCGCAACCCGGTTGCGCCGAGCACGAGGTAGATGAGCGCTCGTGAGCGACCCCGAGCCGCGAGCAGCGCGCGACGCTCTTCCGAGGCGTTCGGCCCCTCCACTTCGAGCGGTCGCTTGGAAGCGGCGACGAGCAGCGCGGAGAACTCCTTCGGCGTCAGCGCCCGACGAACGCGGCGACGATCCGCGGCTTCGTTGAACTCCTCGACTGAGACGAGTGGATCGAACGGGAGCCGCCGGCAGGTGAAGAGCCAGCGCGAGAACTGCCGGAGGGCTCGAATCCGGCTGTTCAGCGTGCGCGCCGAGCGCGTCTTCGTCTTTTCCTTCCCGTGCTCGTCCTTGCCGTCCGCCTGCGGCGCCTTGAGCGTCTCGAGCCATTGAGCGACGCGAGCCGGATCGAGGTCGCGGAGCTGGGTCGCTCGCGTGTCGGAGAGGAATGCGCGGACGTGGACGAGGCGCTCCCGGACGTACTGCTCCGCCCGCTCCCGACTCCTGAGTGTCACCTCGAACGCATCGACGTGCTTCGAGAGCGGCGTCGCGCGATGCGCGCGGAACGGATCGGGGTCGGCGACTTCGTTCTCTGCCTCGACGAGGAGCCGCTGCGCCTCCTTCTCCGCGTTGCGCCTGTCGGTGAGCCCGAGCGCGATCTCGTGGACTCGGCCCCGAACGGAAAAGCGACAGGACCACTTCCTCGAGACGCGGAGCGTCCCATCGCTGCCGCGATACTGCCGGCGAAAGAGCATCATCGCGGCTTCCTCTTCGACTTGCGCAACCGCCCGACGACGAGCCGCAGTCCCAACTCGGCCGCGACTGCATCGAGCAGCTCGCTCCCGATCCCCGTCCGGCCGTGGACGAAGTCCCCGAGCGTTCCTTGCGACACGCCGAGCCGCTTCGACAGCTCGTAGCGGCTGATCGGCGCCTCGAGAATCGCCTTGCGGACTTGGTCGGTCAGCGTCGTTAGCTTCGGCACTCCCGTAGTATCGTCTGCCGAACGGAGAGAGCAAGAGTCGACCGGCGGCGATTGATCGCGCACGGGTGCTTCGGTGAGCGGCGCCGAAGCGAGCTCCCGCCGCTCGTCGCTGGAGCTCATTGGCGGCGGTCCGCCGCGACTGTGGCTGCCGAGTCGGCGCCGACTGCGGGCGCGCTCCTCGCGTCGTTGTGCGGCGTCACGGCCCCGAGCCCGTCGCGGCCTTCGACGCGGCGGCTGCGAGATCCGTCTTGAGCCGGATCGCGAACTCCTCGACGTGCCGGCGCTCGACCGCGCCGACGCCGGACGCCTTCAGGCGATTCCACTCGGCGAGCGCGTCGCGCGTGGGGATCGCGTGCGCCGCGCAAGCCGCGCGGAAGCGCGGCCAGCCCTTCTCGGATGCGAGGCTGTCGGGGTCGACTTCTATCGCGGCCGTCGCCGTCGTCGCGCTCTTCTTCGCCTCCGCGACGAGTTCGTTGATCCGATCCTCCGTCGCAAGGATGAAGCTGAGCGCGAGGTACTGCTTGCCGAGCTTGTTCTCGCCGCGATGGAACGATGAGCGATGGGCGCCGTCGATCGCGAGCTTCATTCGTTCGACCGAGACCCCTGCGCGCAGCGCCCTCTCGATCGTCTCCCACTCCCGCGATTCGGGCTGCGGTTTCGCGAATGTGTCAGGCTGATGCGTCCGGTAGTGATTGAAAACGGCGAAGACGTCCCCCCGCGCGTCTTCGGACGTCGGATGGTCGGAGTTCGTCACGAGGGAGAGGCTCGGCCGCGGCGCCTCGCGGTCAGCGGACAGCGCGGCTGAACCTCCGGTCTCTCTCTCGTCTGAGCCTCTAGGACTCTGAGCCTCTGAGCGTGGAGCGTCGATTCGCTGTCGATTCGTCGTCGACTCGCCGTCGGCACGACGTCGATTCGCGTACTCCGCCTGCTGCTCCCGGCGGCGCGCCTGCTTCTCGAGGAACTTGATCCGACAGGCGACCTTGCCGTCGTCGGTGATCGGCGCGTCGAGGACGAGGAAGCCGCGCGCAGACAGCTCGTCGATCGCTTGTCGACAGCGCGTCGCGTCGAGTCCAGCGAGCCGTGCCACCACGTCGAGCCGTTCGATCAATCGACCCGTGCGATCGCCTTCCCAGCTCCGCGCGCAGCCCTGCACTGCGAGCGCGATCGCATCGGCCGAGAGACCGGCCGTCATTCCGAGCCACTCGACCGTCCAGAGCTTGAACCAGGGAAGTGATCCGCCGGCGCCAGCGTCCCGTGTCGTTTCGCGACGAGCGGCGCCCTCGTTCACGTCGGGTCGCGCGCGCCTTCCAACTCCGCGCGACGGATCCCCTCGCTGTGCGGTCACGTGCCGTCCCGCCGCGCCGTGATGAAAGCCACCAAGGCCGACTCCTCGACGCGAACCGCTCGAGCGCTCAGTCGGACGACTGGCAGCTTTCCGAGCGAGATCAACGCCCGTACGGACCGAACCGAGAGCGACAGGAGCTGTGCGACCGTCTCGACTCGCAGTAGTCGACCGACCGTCTGCGGAGCGTCAGCGCGCATGGCGGCGCGCTCCCCGACGGCGACCTCGGACGCCCGAACTCGAGCGACGGAGCAGTGCTTCCCGACGCTCGAGCTCTCGACGGAGAATGGCGGCAGACTGAGCGGCGCCGATTCGTTCGGCGTCGGCGAGCGCGGCGACGAGCTCGCGTGTCGGAAGATCGGCGAGTTTTCTCATGCCGCGAGACAATCGCGGCGGGCGTCAAACCCGTGGTGTCAACGTGCTAGTCGCGTACGGCCGCGGCGTTCGGCCCCCGGGAAAACGTCCGAAGACAGGTTCGTGCCGTACGCGACACGGACGCGCGTACGTCACTTCGGAGCGAGGAGCATCGTCGCGATCTCGCGGGAGTAGAGACGTCTCGCTTGCCGCGGCCCGCCTTCGGTCACGATCGTGCATCCCGCGTGCATCGGATTCTGCTTTCGCCAGCGATTGAAGCGCGCCCGAACTGTCTCAGAGTCCAAGCGAAACAGCCCCGCCCAGTCCTTCGCGGAGAGAGGACCGGCCGGCATCGAAGGGAAGGCGGGCAACGCACGCGCCGACGTCGAAGCGCCCTCGACACCCCCCGATGCGGCGAACCCGAAGGCCGCTTCCGCTCGAGCCCCTGACCGAGCACGCTCGATCGAGCGTCGCACGTCGGCGAGCGCGGCGTCGAGCTGCGCGAGCTGACTGCCGGCACCGTTCGGCACGAAGAGCGCCATGACTTCGACGACGAGCCGGAATCCGCGGGCCTCTCGCGAGAAGTGCTCGTACTCCCTCTCCAAGCGATCGGAGACGTCGAACCACTGCTGCGCGAATGCGAGGAGGTCGGCGGCGCCCGGAAGCGAAGAGCGATTCGGATCGAGCGTGGCCGCGATCGCAGTGGCGTCTCGGATCAGCACCAGCGCCGCGGAACACGTGTGCGCGTCGTGGATCAGCTCATACGCGCGGATGACTGTCCAAGTGTGTGACGGAGATGGAGAACCGTCCCCGTCCCTAAGCCACTCAGTCGCGAACGCGAACGTCCGCCCGAGCCCCTCGTTTCGCCGCGAGAGCGACAGGCTGAGCTGCGAACGGAGCCTTGCCGGCTCGTCGCTCCAACGACGAACCTTCGCACCGAAGCCTGTCCCGTGGAGATCGGTCCGACTCCACTCGGACGGAACGAGCATCCGGCGGAGGTGATCGGCGGTTTCGGCGAGACGCGACGCCGCGTCGACCTCCGCCTCGGCGCCGCCGGTTCGGGCATCGGCCGTCGAGCCCGCGGGCGTGGCGATCTGCGCTTTCTCCCACTCGAGCTGCACTTCCAGCGACCCGACTTCGGCTCGGGAGATCCGGTCGAACTGGCGCCGGAGCCGTTCCACCACGTCGGGGACGACTTCGGCTCGTCGCTTTCGGTCGCGAACGAGGTTCTTCCGTCGGCGCGTTTCCGCCCAAGCAGCGGCGTGCTCGGACTCGCTCGACGCCTCGTGACGATTCCGGACGGCGATCGCGGAACGAATCGTTCGCGCCGCGGCGGAGACTGCTTGCCACGCGGCATGTGATGCCGATTGGCCGCGAAACGAGGGGTTCGACCGCGGCAAGAGGTACAGCGTGGGGAGACTCGCGAGCCCGAGCTCGATCGTTGGAGCCGCGCGAGCAGTGGTGCGCAGCAGCGCTTGCACGGCCGCCGCGATCGCGTGCGTCTGTCGGTGGGGCCGAACGACGGGAAAAACGTCCGGAGCGTCAGCTCGGAGCACGTCTTGGACTTCGTCGGAGTGAGCGACGGCGCCTGCGCTCGCGAGCGGAGGGCGTCTCGGTTCTTCTCGCACGAGCTCGTAGAGGCGTCGCCATCGGCGGAAGAGACGCCGCACCTCTTCGACGACGTCGCGCGAGGCCTTGCGGGAAGCAGCCGGCCGAGCCATCTTGTGCTCTCCGCTTCAACGGGCCGGATGCGCAGTGACGGGAATCGCGCGCGTCCGGCCCGCGTTGTTTTCGAGAGGTATCTGGTTCTAAGGTCGCGTCTTCGCGTGCGCGCGGCTGCGCTGCGCCGGACGCAATGGGCCGACGAGCTTGAGCACGGACCTCCCCCGGCGCGCCCGTGGCAGGAGTGAACGAAAGGAAGGCGAGCAGTCACGGCGACTACTGCCGCGAAGGCTGCGACCTCGAGTGCCTCGATGCTCGAACGACGGGACGCGCTCGAACCGCTGGCGGCAGCGTCGCGAACTTCTTGAACGTCTGCCCGTCCCCCTTCGATTGGCAACGCTGGGGGGGGAAACTGGAAACCCGGAACTGGAAACCCGGGATTCGAGGGTCGCCCTGCACGTGGTCCGCGCGGCAGGCCACCGCCGCCCCCGTAAGCGCCTGCGCGCTCCGACCTTGTGCCTGGACGCTCGAACCGACGTGACGCACTTGAGTGGCGGGCTGCATCGCTCGGCCGAACGCCTTCACCGGGCGGCGCCCCCGAGCCGGCGACCCCGGAGAAACGTGGTAACTGGTAACCCGGATTCTGACGCTGCCGCTGCGGGTGGTCCGCGCGTCACGCCACCCCCGGATCTGAAACGCGGGGAAGGACCCAAACGCGGGGGGGGGGCGGGACCCCTGAGAGATTCACCGCGGATCGAATAGTCCGCCTGCATCGGGCCCGGCGCCGCGCTTTCGCTTCGGCGCCTTTCTGAACGTGTCGCTCAGGTGCTTCACTGGCGGCATGTCGACGCGCTTTCCATCGAGCAGCTCGGCGATTGTCAGAATCTGAATGCGCGCGTACGCCTTGTCGCGCCATCCGGACTTCCAGAAGCCGGCGTCGGCCGCTTCGCGGCGCATCGGCTGTGTCGGATCGTGCAGTGAGATGAGCACTCCGATCTCCGCCTTCTCGCGCTCTACGACGCCGCGAAGGTCGCGGACCTGGTCCACGCCGACGCCACCGCCCTTCACCGAAAACACGACTTGGCGCGACTTCCCTGAGTTGTCGTCGTGGAAGTAGAGCCGGCCGTCGATCCCCCGATCCGCGCCCTTTTTCGGGTCGGCAGCCAAACGGCCATCGACGAGGTCGAGCGCCCAGAGCTGGAACTGGAACTTGTTCTGTTCCGCGAGAGCCACCGCATCCGGCAACGTCGTCGGTTCGCCGATCACTTCGCAGTCGACGGCGTCGGCGAACGTGTCCGACAAGCGACGCTTGATGAGCCCGATAGCGAGGTACGTGACGTCGATGCCGATCCATCGGCGCTTCAGTCGCTGTGCAGCGGCGACGGCAGTTCCGCAGCCGCAGAACGGATCGAGAACTACGTCACCCTCTTCGCTGCTCGTGCGGATGATCCGGTCGAGCAAGGCTTCGGGCTTCTGCGTCGGGTAGCCGAGGCGCTCTTTCGCTTGCGAGGAGAGTGGCGCGATGTCGGTCCACACATCCTGAAGCGGCACGCCCGGCATTTCATCGAGGTATCGCCGCTCCCGTGGAACCGCACCCGGCGTTGCCTGCACGATTCGCCCGCGGCGATGAAGCTCCTCCATTCGCTCGCGCGAGAATCTCCAATACCGCTTCACGCCGAGGAAGTCGTAAGTCGGGTTTCCCTTCGCTGCTCCTCCGGGTCCCGTGATGTCGAACAACCCGTACCGGCGGCCCGTCCCATCCTCCACGTGCCGGTAGAACTTGTCGACGTACTCGGTGTCGTAGGGCGTGTAGACAGGATTCCACTTCCAGTCTGAGCTCTTGGAGTAGAAGAGCAGCACGTCGTGGATTCGGCCGTGCTGCTTGCGTCCCTGCTTCGTGTCAGCGTGCGCGCTGCTGCGCTTCCAGATGATCTCTGAGCGGAAGTTCTCCGCGCCGAACGCTGCGTCGAGAAGAAGTCGGAGGTACGGTCCGGCGGTCGAATCGCAGTGCAGATAGATCGAGCCCGTCGACTTCAAGACGCGCCGCAGCTCGACGACTCTCGGTGCCATCATCGCGAGGTATGCGAGCAGGTCGCTCCCGCCCAAGAGCTGCCGAAACGCGATCATCGCTTCGGCCGTCTTGCCGCCGGCCTCGATCACTTCGTCGCACGCTCGCGCCGCGTCAGTGCTCCAAGTCCACGTGTCCTCGAACGCCTGGATCTGCGCGGCCGACCTCGATCCATCCTTCTCAGCGAAGAGGACGTTGTAGTTCTGGTCGCTCTTGAAGGGGGGGTCGAGGTAGATGAGGTCAACCGACTCATCCGGGAAGTGCTCGCGCAAGATCGGCAGGTTGTCGCCGTAGTAGAGGACGCTCGTCGCCAACGATTCCTCCTCGTCGAGCCCCTTCTCAACGTGGGTTCGCGGCCGCATTTGAGTCTCTCTCGAAGGCGAAGTCGAAGGCGAGCTGCGCGGGCCGGACTCGTCCGCTCCTCCGTGGACAAGACCGCGACCGAGTAGGGTGGTGACATCGCGTGGATGGAGTGGGGATCAGCCCGGGGCAGTGACGGAGATACGCGATCGCTGAGTAACCGAGTTCCCGCGAGTGTTCGGCAGCGGTTCGGCAGTGACCGAAGCAACCCGCAGCGTGGGTCGACGCGGCAGCCTGCCGCTGGCCTACGCTCGCGATCCGGGCCCGAAACGCGACGCCGAGCCGTCCGGTCGCTGACCGGTGCCCTCGACGTGAGGTCCGCACCTCCGAGCCGCGAGGAGAAGCGGTCCGCCGCCGAGCAATCGTCGCGAGCGACGCCTCCCGCCTGCGGTTCGCGTCGAGGGCACGACGCCGAGCTCGAGTCGTTGCGCTCCGACTCGTCTTCGCGACACTGCGAGGCTTCGGCCGGTGCCTTCTCGTGACGCCGGCAGAGTTGAACTCAGCGTCGCCCGACGGCTTCGCCTGGTAGAGAAAGGCGACGCCCGCGCGGACATCCCCCTCGAGCCCGTCTGAGACGCATCGTCGTCGCTCGTGTCGAAGCCCTTCGAGTGCAGCGCGTGGGCGACGTCGAGCAGATCCTTGCGCACAGCCGCCGCGACTCGCGCGACCCGGGTTGCATTCCAGCGTTCCGGCGCGAGGTCGGCACGGTCTACAACGGCCGCGCCGTCGGAGCGCACCGCTCGACGGCGAGTGATGCGATGCGCCGGGCTTCGGCGGACAAGGCGAGCGACGAGGGGGCCGGTCCCTCGGTCGCCCGGACTGACCTTCCAAGCAAAGAGGGCCAGCGCCGCGAGCAACCGCCACAACGATCGAACGAGGTCCAGAACGCGAGCGCCCACCTTGGGCATGGCGAACGCCGTCGAGAGGTCAGCCGACTCCCTCCGGCTCGGTCGAACGTGGACGTCTCGGACATCGCGTCCGCGTTCCGATTGCGCGCGGGTACTGCGGTCGTCGCGTCGGAGTCGCCGGCACGGCCAACGGTCCGCCGATCGCCCCGATTCTGTCGGCGAGCGAACCACGAAGCGCGAAGGTGGCGCCGAGACTGCTCGGTCGCTCGGGATTCGAGGACGTCCGGAAGCCTGTCGAGCGTGGCGAGCCAAGTCACGACGCCACTACGCCTCAACGTGGCGCGTTGGCCCGCAAGCTCATCCGGCGGAGTCGCGTTGAATCGTCGGTCGTTGATTCCGGCCGCCGACCGATCCGGTCCTCGCCTCGGCCACCAGCGCGCGCGCCGCCACGATCAGCGGCGCCGGATTGCTCGACTGCTCCGCCGCCGCGAGCAGTTCATCCGCAAGCGCGAGCGGGTCGCGACGCTCCGGGGACGCCGCGCCGGGCCGTGACAGTTGCAGTGACAGTGGGGGACGGGTCAGAGCCGTTTCGCTGGGGGAAGGCGACGGCGATCGACAGCCTTTTAAGCTGGCGGTCCCGGGTTCGATCCCCGGCGCCCCTACCATCCCTTCTCTGCATTCCATCCGAACGCACTGACCACCATCCGTCGCGTCCTCGCGCGCAGATCTCCAGCCGTCGCGCCGCCCACCCGCCTTCCTCTTCGCTCGCGCGGCAACGCTGCGTCCGCAGGACGCAGCGAGCCCTCACCGCCGCCCGCCAAGCTCACGCTCGTCCCATGTTTTCAAAGCGCGAAAACCCGCGGGTGGGCGCCGAGGGTGGGGATACGAGGATTGCGAGGCGAAGCTGTGTCCGAAAGGACACTGCGAGCCGAGCATGACGAAGTAGACCCGCCCTCGCCGCCCGCCCGCTGGTGACCCCAACGGGATTTGAACCCGTGTTACCGCCTTGAAAGGGCGATGTCCTACCAGGCTGGACGATGGGGCCGCGTTCGCGCTTGGACTCGCGAACGGCGGGGATTGTAGCGCGCCGTCAATCCTGCGCGAACTGCAGCGCGTGGAGCCGCGCATAGATCCCGTCGAGCTTCACGAGCTCCGCGTGCGTTCCGCGTTCTCGCAGCCTCCCGTGGTGCAGGACGACGATCTGGTCGGCGCGGCGGATGGTCGAGAGGCGGTGGGCGATCACGAGGCAGGTGCGGCCCGCCAGGACGCGCTCCACGGCGGCCTGCAGCAGCCGCTCGCTCTCCGTGTCGATCGAGCTGGTCGCCTCGTCCAGGATCAGGACGGCGGGGTCGTGGACCAGGACGCGCGCGAAGGCGAGGAGCTGGCGCTGGCCGGCCGAGAGGTTCATGCCGCGCTCGCCGAGCGGCGTGGCGTAGCCCTGCGGGAGGCGCTCGATGAAGCGCGCCGCGCCGACCGTCTCGCAGGCGCGCCGCACCGCCTCTTCGGAGATGGCGGGATCGAAGAGGCGCACGTTCTCGGCGATCGTGTCGGCGAAGAGGAAGACGTCCTGCGGCACGACGCCGATGCCGGTGCGGAGGCTCCGCAGCGAGAGCGTGTCGGCGTCGAGGCCGTCGACCTCGATCGCGCCGGTGCGGCGGCGGTAGAGGCGCAACAGGAGCTGCGTGATCGTCGTCTTGCCCGCGCCCGTCGCGCCGACGAAGGCGACCAGCTGCCCCGGCTCGATCGTGAGGTCGAGGTCGGACACGACGTCGGGGCCGGCCCCGTAGGCGAAGGTCACGCCGCGGAACGCGAGGCGACCGCGCGGCGCGTGGTCGATGGCGCCGTCGGGCTCGGGCGGCTCGTCCAGGATGCGGCCGATCCGCTCGGTCGAGACGAGCGCCGACTGCAGCACGTTCCAGCGCTCCGCCAGCTCGCGCAGCGGCTCGAAGAGGAAGTCGACGTAGATCCAGACCCCGAACCACGCGCCGGGCGAGAGCGAGCCGTCGCGCACGAACGGCAGCCCGACCGCGCAGATCGCGACCTTGACCAGCAGCGTGAGCAGGTCGACCGCGCTGAAGAAGAGGGCGAAGTGGTGGATCGTGACGAGCCACGCGTCGCGCAGCGTCGCGGCGACGGCGGCGAAGCGGCCGTCCATCCGCTCCTGCTGGACGGAGAGCTGCGTCACGCGCATCCCGGCGATCGACTCCTGGATGAAGGCGCTGCTGCGCGCGATCGCCTTGCGCGAGTCGCGGTAGGCCACGCGCGCGCGCTCGCGGAAGCGGAAGGCGGCGACGGCGAAGAGGGGCAGGCTCAGCAGCGTCACGAGGCCGAGGCGCCAGTCGAGGACGAAGAGCGTGACCAGGACCGACACGATCCAGAGCGGGTCGAGGACGAGCGACGCCGCGCCGGTCGAGAAGAGCTCGATCAGGTTCTCGACGTCGCCGGTCATGCGCGTCACCAGCTCGCCGACCGGCTTCTTGTCGAACCACGAGAGCGGCAGGCGCAGCACGTGGCGGAAGACCGCTCTACGCACGTCGACCGTCGTCACCTGGCCGAGCTTCGCGAGCACCGTCGCGGTGAAGTACTGCAGCGCGCCGTGGACGACCGCGATCGCGAGGTAGACCAGCGCGACGGCGAGCAGCGGCCGCGCCGCGTCCGCGAGCGCGCCCGTCTCCGCGCCCTGGATCGCCGCGAGCAGGGGCCCGTTCACGGCGTTCTCGAGCACGCGCGGCAGCGCCCAGTCGCAGGCGCGGCTCGCGACGAGGAGGGCGGCGCCGAGCGCGAGCACGCCGCGGTGCGGCCGCAGGAACCGGCCGAGCCGCGCGATCAGCGCGCGGTCGAGCGGGACGGTGCGCTCCGGTTCGTCGTCTTCGAGGCTCATGGCCGTCTCACAGCGCCTCGAGCTCGGCGAGCAGCCGCTGGTCGCGGTCGAGCTTCGCGTAGGCACCGCGCGCGGCGACCAGCTCGTCGTGCGTCCCGAGCTCGATCAGCCGCCCCTCGTCGAGGACGGCGATGCGGTCGAGGCCGCGCAGTGCGGCGATGCGGTGCGAGACGACGACCGCCGTCCGGCCGGAGAGCGCCTGCTCGAGCTCCTCGAGGATGCGCGCCTCGGTCTGCGCGTCGACCGCGGAGAGGCAGTCGTCGAGGACGACGACGGGCGGGTCGGCGAGCAGCGTGCGCGCCACCGTCGCGCGCTGCCGTTGTCCGCCGGAGAGCGTGACGCCGCGCTCGCCGACGCGCGTGTCGAGCGCGGCGGGGAGTGCGTCGAGGTCGCGCTCGAGGTCGGCGCGGCGCAGCGCCGCGCGGATCGCCGCGTCGTCGGCGCCGGGCCGCGCGAAGCGAAGGTTCTCTCGCAGGCTGTCGGAGAAGAGGAAAGGCTCCTGCGCCACGAAGCCGACGCGGCGGCGCAGCTCGTCGAGGTCCCAGGCGCGCGCGTCGACGCCGCCCACGAGGACCGTTCCCGCCGTCGGGTCGAGGAGGCGCGGCAGCAGCTGCGCGAGGAGCGACTTGCCGGCGCCCGTGCGCCCGGTGATCCCGAGCGACGTCCCCGCCGGCACGCGCAGCGACACGCGGTCGAGCACGCGCCGCCCGCCCATCTCGAGCACGACGTCGCGCCACTCGAGGTCGATCGGGCGGCCGTCCTCCGCCGCCGGCGTCACGGCGCGTGCGGGGGGAGCGATCGCGACCGGCGTGGCGAGGATCGCGTCGATGCGGCGCATGCCGGCGGAGGCGCGCTGCACCATCGAGATGATCCAGCCGAACATCACGAGCGGCCAGAAGCACTGCATGAGCCACGAGCGGTAGGCGACGAAGTCGCCGAACGAGGCGCGACCGTCGACGATGTGCAGCCCGCAGACGAGCAGGATCACGAACTGCGCCGCGTCCTTGCCGAGCGCGAGCAGGCCGAGCATCCCGCCGCGCGCCTTCGCGAGCCGCATCTGCGCGGCGTAGTAGTCGAGGCCGAGCGCCTCCATGCGGCGCGCCTGCAGGTCTTCCCGCGCGAACAACTTGAGCACCCGGATCCCGCCGAAGCTCTCCGTCGCGCGCGCGGAGATCCTGCCGATGCCGGTCTGCACCGCGTCGGAGGCGCGCCCGAGCCGCGGCGCCAGCACGAGGGCCGCCGCGCCGAGCACGACGAGCGGCACCGCGATCCAGAGGGCGAGCGTCGGATCGAAGAGGAGCAGCGCCGTCGCCGCGGCCGTCATGTTGAGCACGGCGCGCCCGACGTACATGACGCCGGGGCCGAGCGCCATGCGGACCGCCTCGACGTCCTGCGTCATGCGGGAGACGAGGTCGCCCACGGTCGACGCGCCGAAGAAGGAGCTCGGCAGCGCGAGCATCTTGCGGAAGAGCGAGCCGCGCAGGTCGCGCTCGAAGTCGCGGCTCGCGCCGACCACCTTCATGCGGACGTAGTAGTCGAGCGCCGCCCGCATCCCGCCGAGCGCGACCACCAGCGCGCCGAGCCCGAGGATCGCGCCGACGCCGAGCGAGCGCCCGATCGCGCCGTCGATGGCGCGCCTCCACAACAGGGGAATGTTCAGCTCGACCCCGACGATCGCGACCTGCAGCGAGAAGCCGAGCAGCAGCGGACCGCGCTGCCGGCGGAGCCAGGGAGACGCCTGACGGAGGAGCTCGAACACGGAAGTGGGTCGCGCCTCAGGCCCGGGGCATCGCCGCCATCGCGCGCTTCAGGTCGAAGCACTCCTTCGCGTCGACGCCGCAGGCGTGGCAGCTCTGGTCGAAGCAGTGGTGCGTCCCGACCTCGGAGCGCGCGCGCTCCGACTCGTCGACCAGGAACTCCTTCGACGGGCCGGCGTCGAGGTGGTCCCACGGCAGCGGCTCTGCGTAGGGGATCGTCCGCGTCGCGAGCTCCGTCGCGTCGAGGCCGCAGTCGGCGAAGGCGCGCTCCCAGAGCTCGGGGCGGAAGTGCTCGCGCCACTCGTCGAAGCGCGCGCCGAGCTCGTGGGCACGCAGGAGCGCGCGACCGACGCGGCGGTCGCCCCGCGCGAGCACCGTCTCCAGGAACGACTGGCCGACGTCGTGGCAGTCGATGCGGACGCTGCGCAGGCGCCGACGCGCGAGGAGATAGTTCTGCCGCTCGCGCACCTCCGCGACGGGGAGCATCCCGTCCCACTGGTAGGGGGTGAAGGGCTTGGGGACGAAGGTCGAGACCGCCGCGTGCACTTCCGCGTAGCGGCCGAGCTCCTCCTTCCCGATGTGCGCGCAGGTCTCGGCCATGTCGACGATGCCGTCGAGGTCGTCCTGACGCTCGCCCGGCACGCCGATCATGAAGTAGAGCTTCACGTGGTCCCAGCCGTTGCGGTACGCCTCGCGCACGCCGGCATAGAGGTCGTCGTTGCGGATCGGCTTGTTCACGCGGCGGCGCAGCCGGTCGGTCGCGACCTCCGGCGCGAGCGTCAGCCCGCCGCGCCGGCTCTCCCCGTTCTGGAACGGCAGGAGGCGCAGCTGCTCGTTCACGCGCAGCGACGGGAGCGAGACGTTGACCTCGCGCTCGTCGAACGCGCCGCGCAGCAGCGTCAGCAGCTCCTGCAGGTAGGGGTAGTCGGAGGTGGAGAGCGAGAGGAGGCCGATCTCCTCGGCGCCGGTGGAGGCGAGGCTCGCGCGCGCGATCTCGAGCAGGCGGCGCGGCGATCGGATGCGCCACGGCCGCGTGATCATCCCGGCCTGGCAGAAGCGGCAGCCGTGCACGCAGCCGCGCATCACCTCGATCGAGACGCGGTCGTGCACGACGCCGGTGTGGGGGACGATCGGGTCGGTGGGGAAGGGGGCGTTCTCCAGGTCGAGGACGTAGGCGCCGTGCACCTTTTCCGGGAGGCCGGCGACGCGCGTCGCGTAGCCCGCGAGCCGGCCCTCGTCGTCGCGCAGCTCCTCGCGCAGCGAGGGCGCGTCGACGAAGGGGAATTGGCGCGCGATCGCCTCCACGATCGCGCGGCGCGGCTCGCCGCGGCGGCGCCGCCCGGCCGCCTCGCGCAGGAGCGGGACGACCGTCTCCTCGCCGTCGCCGAGCAGGTGGAGGTCGACCACCTCGGCGAGGAGCTGTGGATTGAAGGCGTTCGCGCTGCCGGCGACGACGATCGGATGGGCGTCGCTCCGCTCCGCCGCGCGCAGCGGGATCCGGGCCAGCGCGAGGCACTCGAGGAGGTTGGTGAGCGTGAGCTCGCTCTGCAGCGTGAAGCCGACCACGTCGAAGTCGGAGAGCGGCGTCTTGGTCTCGAGCGAGTAGAGCGGCAGGCCGGCGGCGCGCAGGCGGTCGGCGAAGTCGGGCCAGGGCGTGAAGGCGCGCTCGGCGGCGAGGTCGGGCTCGCGGTTGACGACGTGGTAGAGGATCTTGAGCCCGTAGTGGCTCATGCCGACCGGAAAGGCGTCGGGGTAGACCAGCGCGATGCGGCCGCGCAGGCCGGCGGCCTCCTTGCGGACCTCGTTCACCTCGCCGCCGACGTACCATGCGGGAGACTGCACGCCGTCGAGCAGCGGCCGGATGCGGTCGAAGAGGTCCATGGGGTCATCGTAAAGGAGAAACGCTTGAGGAAGGTCCTGTTGGCGTTCGCCCTCGTCGCCGGCGTCGTCGCGCTCCCCGCGTGCGGCAGCGGGAGCTCCGGGGTCTCGACCACCGATCCGGCCCAGCCCTACTACCGAAATCCCGCGGCAGACCTGGCGGCGACGCCGACGCTCAAGATCCACTTCGTCTCGGTGACCACCAGCAACAACGAGGGCGGCGACCTGGTGCGCACGGCGTTCCTCGACAGCTTCAAGACCAAGCTCAAGAGCCGCTTCACGACCATCGCCGAGGGCGAGAGCGCCGCCGCGGGCGAAGCGGTGCTCGACGTCGACGTCACGGTCAACTGGGGCAGCCGCGCCGCGCGCGTCTGGGGGTGGGGCGCGGGGAAGGCCACGATCGTCATGAAGTACCAGTTGAAGGACAGCGCGGGCACGCTGATGGCGAAGCTCGACGCCCACGACTCGATGTCGGGCGGGTGGGGCGGCGGCGATGCGCGGGCGCTCGCGTTCGCGGCCGCCGACAAGTGGAACACCTGGTTCGCGCAGACGATCCTCGCGCCGCCGAAGGCCGCTCCGGTCCGCTGACCACCTGCGGCGGCGAACGACGCGACTCGCAAGCGGGGGAGTGGCGAAACTGGCAGACGCGGGAGACTTAAAATCTCCCGGCCTTCACGGGCCGTGCGGGTTCGAGTCCCGCCTCCCCCACGTGCTACGACACGCGATCCCGCCGTCGCTCCGTCGCGCCGCGGGCCCTGTCCTTGCCGAATGCGGCGCAACTGTTTATTTGTGACCCACTTTTCCACCACCCCGCGATGCACGAGGCGGCGGCACGCCCTGCCTCCGGCATCCGGCGCGAAGGGATCGCGCCCGCGGGCTTCCCGGAGAGTCGACCACCACCCATGACGACGCCGACGACGCAGAAGGACCCCTGGCAGGAGATGCTGAAGAGGTTCAACGAGGCCGCGCGCCGGCTCGATCTCGACGAAGGGGTCTGGAAGATCCTGAGCGAAGCTGACCTCGAGCTCAAGGTCTCGATCCTGGTCGTCATGGACAACGGCAAGGTCGAGGTCTTCACCGGCTACCGCGTGCAGCACAGCCGGGCGATGGGGCCGTGCAAGGGTGGCATCCGGTACGACCTCGGCGTCAACATCGCGGAGGTCAAGGCGCTCGCGGCGTGGATGACCTGGAAGTGCGCGGTCGTCAACCTGCCCTTCGGCGGCGCCAAGGGCGGCGTGATCTGCGATCCGAGCAAGCTCTCGATGCGCGAGCTCGAGGTTCTGACGCGCCGCTACACCGCGGCGATCAGCGACATCATCGGCCCCGACCGCGACGTCC
>DAINBU010000018.1:1534-6636 GCA_036732755.1 Planctomycetota bacterium | reverse complement strand
TACTCGATGCGCAAGCACGAGACGGCGGCCGCGGTCGTGACCGGCAAGCCGCTGCTGCTCGGCGGGTCGCGCGGCCGCGCCGACGCGACCGGGCGCGGCATCTTCGACATCCTCCAGCACGCTGCCCACCGCTTCCGGCTCGACCTGCGCACGGCGCGCGTCGTGATCCAGGGCTTCGGCAACGTCGGCGGCACCGCGGCGCGCTACTTCCACGAGGCGGGCATCAAGGTGGTCGGCCTCTCCGACGTGAAGGGCGCCATCTACAACCCCAACGGCATCGACGTCCATCGCGTGCGCGAGCACGTCACCAAGAACCGCTTCCTCGCCGGCTTCCCCGGCGCCGAGTCGATCGACGCGAAGGACCTGCTCACGCTGCCGTGCGAAGTGCTGGTGCCGGCCGCGGTCGAGAACCAGATCACCGAGCAGAACGCCGCGCGCATCCAGGCGAAGCTCATCATCGAGGGGGCGAACGGCCCGACCACCGACGAGGCCGACAAGATCCTCGAGGGCAAGGGCGTGGTGGTCGTCCCCGACATCCTCGCCAACGCGGGCGGCGTGACCGTCAGCTACTTCGAGTGGGTGCAGGACCGCGCCGGCTTCTTCTGGCCCGAGTCCGAGGTGAACCAGCGCCTCGACGAAATGATGCACCACTCCTTCGCCGAAGTAACAGAGATGGCAAAGAAGAAAAAGGTCTCCCTGCGCATCGGCGCCTACATGCTCGCGGTCGAGCGCGTGGCGCAGGTGTACAAGCTGCGCGGGATCTACGCGTAATGCCGCCGCCCGCCGTATGAGCCACGCCCGCATCCGCAACATCGCCATCATCGCGCACGTCGACCACGGCAAGACGACGCTGGTCGACCGGCTGCTCCAGGCCGCCGGTGCGTTCAAGGTCCACAAGGGCGGGCCGACCGAACGCCTGATGGACACCAACGACCAGGAGCGCGAGCGCGGGATCACGATCCTCGCCAAGAACACCGCCATCCAGTGGGGCGGGACCAAGATCAACATCATCGACACGCCCGGCCACTCCGACTTCGGCGGCGAGGTCGAGCGCGTGCTCTCGATGGCCGACGGCTGCCTGCTGCTCGTCGACGCCGCCGAGGGCGTCATGCCGCAGACGCGCTTCGTGCTGCGCAAGGCCTTCGAGCGCGGCCTGAAGCCGATCGTCGTCATCAACAAGATCGACCGGCCGGACCAGCGCTGCCGGGCGGTGCTCGACGAGGTCTTCGACCTCTTCTGCGAGCTGACGCACGACGATCAGCTGCTCGACTTCCCGACCATCTGGGCGTCGGGCCGCCACGGCTACGCGCGCCGCGAGCCCGACGACGGGAACATGGACATGACGCCGCTGTTCCAGGCGATCCTGGAACGGATCCCGCCGCCGCCCGCGCGGGACGACGAGCCGACGCAGTTCCAGGTCTCGCTCATCGACCACAGCGACTTCGTCGGGCGCATCGGCGTCGGGCGCATCCACGCCGGCACGCTCTCGATGGGCGCGCCGATGGTGATCGTCAAGCGCGACGGCCGGGTCATCAAGTCGCGCATCCAGGAGCTCTTCACCTTCGAGACGATGGAGCGCGTGCGCGCCGACCGCGTCGGGTGCGGCGACGTCGCCGCCGTCGTCGCGGCCGACCACGACCTCGAGATCTCCGACACGATCTGCGACCCCGAGAACCCGCGCGCGCTGCCCGTCATCGCGGTCGAAGACCCGACGATGACGATGATCCTCTACGTCAACAATTCGCCCTTCGTCGGCCGGGAAGGCGAGTACGTCACGTCGCGCCACCTGCGCGAGCGGCTCGAACGCGAGCTGCGCAGCAACGTCGCGATGAAGGTCGAGCGCACCGACAGCGCCGACTCCTGGAAGATCAGCGGCCGCGGCGTGCTGCACCTCGGCGTCTTCCTCGAGACGATGCGCCGCGAAGGGTTCGAGTTCGCCGTCGGCAAGCCGCGCGTGATCACCAAGGAGATCCACGGCCAGAAGCACGAGCCGGTCGAGATGCTGATCGTCGACGTGCGCACGCCCTACGCGGGGCGCGTGATCGAGCTGGTCGGCGGCCGCCGCGGAGAGGTCCAGAAGATGGACACCGTCGGCGAAACGACGCACCTCGAGATCGAGATCCCGGCGCGCGGTCTCGTCGGCCTGCGCACGAAGCTGCTGACCGCGACCACCGGCGAGGCGGTCATGCACCACACCTTCGTCGGCTACCGGCCCTGGAAGGGGCCGATCGGCGAGCGGCAGGGCGGCGTGCAGGTCGCCGTCGAGGGCGGCAAGGTCGGCACGTACGCGCTCGACGCCCTGCAGGATCGCGGCTCGTTCTTCGTCAGCGCGGGCGACGAGGTCTACGTCGGCCAGATCGTCGGCGAGCACTGCCGCGGCATCGACATCACGGTCAACCCGACCAAGACGAAGAAGCTGTCGAACATGCGCGCGTCGGGCTCCGACCGCAAGCTCGTGGTCGCGCCGCCCAAGATCCTCTCGCTCGAGGAGTGCCTCGAGTACATCGAGGACGACGAGCTCGTCGAGGTGACGCCCAAGTCGCTGCGCATGCGCAAGATCCTGCTCGACGAGAACGACCGCAAGCGCGCCAAGAACCGGGCGGAGCAGGCCGAGGAGCAGTCGAAGGCCTGAGCGCAGGCGGAGCGGGCGCGTCAGCGGCGGATAAGCGTCACCGCGACGTCGGTCGTCTCGCCGCGCACGACCTGCGCGTCGACGCTTTGCGGGAAGTAGCCGTCGGCGGTGAAGTCGACGCGGTAGCGGCCGGGGGGCGGGGGCGGGACGACGAACGCGGGCTTCGAGAGCGTTCCCGCTGGCGAGAACGACGAGTAGCCCACCTCCTCGAACGCGAACCCGACGCCGCTGCGCCGCCCGAGCTCGTCGACCACGGTGATGTTCGCGCGGACGGGCTTGCCGTCGGAATCGACGGCGTTCACGCGCAGCCGTCCGGTCGGCCGGAGCGAGACCGTCTTCTCGACCCTCGACGGCGTCAGGAGGTCGACGTCGAACGTCTCCTCCTCGAAGAAGCCCCCGCACCCGAAGTGTCCGCCGCCGGCCCGGACGAGCGCGCGGTAGCGCCCGGGATCGACGTTTTCGACCAGGAAGACGCCGTCGGCGAGCTCGGGGAGCTTCTCGTATTCGCCGAGCGCAGGATCGGAGAGCGATTCGAGCCGGACCCAGGCGCGTCCGACGCTTCCGCCTTCTGGATCGCGCAGCGCGAGCGCAAGCGACGCACGGGGACGTCGCGCCTCGAAGTCGAGGTCGACGATCCGATGGCGATCGGACGCTGCGACGTCGAACGGCTTCGGCGTCGGCTCGACGTCGGGCAGCGCGCATTGCACCTCGATGTGGAATCCGGGCACGGCGAGGAAGGTGATGATTCCCGCGTCGTCCGACTGCTGGCCGAGGGTGCTGGAGTTCGTGCGCTCCGGGTTCGCGCCGTGGATCGAGAACGAGGTCCGCTTCGCGACGGCGCCGCGAACGCGCATGCGCAGCTCGACGCGGCAGAGGTCGTCTTCGAGCTCGACCGAGTCGGTGGGCGCGTCGACCTCGGTCGCGCGCTCGGTCGATGAATTGCCCACGGACGGATGGGCCATCAGTCCGACGCGGCCGTTGATCGCGAGTCGCCAGCGGCCGGGCCGAATCCCCCGCAGCTCGAACTCGCCCGCGCGATCGGCCGTCGCGCTGCGGCAGGAGACGGACTCCACGATCAGCTCGGCGAGTTCCTCGGTCGTCCAGACCGGGATCGCGCTCACGATCGCGCCCGGTTCCGGGTCGCCCGCACCGTCGACCACGAGCCCGTGGATCATCACGCCGCGCCGCATCACGAGGTCCGGCGCCTCGACGTCGGCCCCCGCATGGAGATCAACGCGGACACGGGCGGCGAGCAGCTCGCACGGCTTCTCCGCTTCGATCCAGGTCGCGACGTAGGTCGGACCAAGGCGCGGTACTTCAATCGAGTAACGGCCGCTCGCATCGGTCTGGGTGTGCTGCGCCTCGAGCCAGGTTTCGTCGCCGGCCGCGCCCCTCCAGCCGACATCCATCGACGGGATCGGGGCGCCCGCGTCTTCGACGACGCGGCCGTGGATGCGCGCGGAGCGCCGCGTCGTCAGCTCGACGTGGAGCGTGCAGGGCGCGCGCGGGACGCCGTGGTCGTCGAGGACGTCGACGAGCGTGCGGACGTCGACGTAGGCGGGATCGCTCGCCGTGACCTGCCACGCGCGCCAGGGGGCGGACGATCCCGGCTCGGATGCAGGCGGGGCGAGGCCGGCGGCAAAGCGACCCTCGACGAGCGGCGCCTCGACCGCCTGGGGCCCGTGGGTGAACTCGACCACGCCGTCGGCGATCGGCACGACGCGGATCGTCCCCGTCCACGGCGTCGACGAATCGAGTCCGAGCAGGCGGCCCTCGATGCGCCAGCCCGTTTTCGTCCGAGTCCCGTCCGCCGGCCGAGCGGCGGCGACGGAGCCGGCGGGATCGCCGGCGGAATCGGCGACGCGGACGGCCGCTTCGGCCGGAAGCGCGAGAGGAGAGGTCGGCGCGCCGTCCTGCGTCGAGCGCGGACGCGCCGCGACCTGCGTCGGATCGTCGTGGCCCGACATCGGACCCGCCGCCACCACGGCGATGCCCACGAGCGCGAGCACGCCGGCAGCAGCGAGCAGGATCCACTTCAGCGCGAACCCCTCGAAAACAGCGGTCGTCGCCGCGACGGCCGTCGGCCGGCCCCACGGGAGCAGGGCCGCCATCCACGCGGCACGATTGCCTCCGCGCTCCGCATCGAGGCGCTCGCGCAGCTCGTCGAGCCCGCGCTTGATCCGGCTGCGCACCGTCGCGTCGGGAATGCCGTCGCGGCGCGCGATCTCGGCCGGCTCGAGGCCGTCGACGTAGCGTCGGATCAGCGTCGTGCGCTGCGGCTCGGCCATCGCGTCGATGAAGGAGAGCAGGCGACGCAGCAGGTCGAACCGCGCGGCGACCTCGGCGGGATCGTCGGCAGGTGCCGGCGCCGGAGGCGCGGCGCGCTCGTGCGTGGAGCGGCGCGCCTCGGCGCGCCGCCGCTCGCGCGCGACATTGCGGACGAGTCCCGCAAGCCACGCCCGCGGCGAGA
>DAINBU010000018.1:0-1524 GCA_036732755.1 Planctomycetota bacterium | reverse complement strand
GTCTCCTGCACGAGGTCGTCGACGTCGGCGGCGCCGCGGACGAGGTCGCAAGCGAGCGCGCGCAGGCGCTCTCCTTCCGTCAGCAGCTCTTCGGCGTCGAATGGCGTCATGGCGCGCTCCGCGGTGTTCGCGGCCCGATGGCCGCTCGCGGGGCGGGCGTTGCGCCGCGGCGGCGGATTACTGCCCGGCCTTCTTCGCGCCCAGGCAGTGGTCCATGGCGATCAGCGCATAGCTCGACGCCAGGACGGGGAACTCCTCCATCCAGCGGCCGCTCTTCGAGTTGGTCCAGAAGCCCTCGTTCATCGAGGTGACGAGCAGCTTCTTCAAGAGCTCGTCGCGCCACGCGTGCTTCACCCCGTCGGCGCCGGTGAGCTCGGAGAGGCCGCTCGCGTCGAGCGCCTTGGCCATCGTGAACCAGTAGTAGAAGAGCCCCTGGTACTCGGCGTTGGGCGCGCTCTTGGGGTCGAAGCCGGGGTTGAGCTCGACGGTCCAGTGCGCGCCGATCCAGGCCAGCGCCGACTTCACGCGCGGGTCGTCGATCTTGAGTCCCGCGAAGAGGTAGCACTTGAGCAGCGCGTAGGTCATCGAGCCGTAGCTGCGCGACGTGAAGGTCCCGTCGCCGTTGGGGACGAGCCCCGCCTTGCTCTCGCCCGGCCCGTAGCCGGCGCCGCCGTCGGTGCCGGACTTCACGATCTGCCCGTCCTCGCGCTCGAAGGGCTTGGGGTTGAACTCGGGGTTGTTCTGGCAGCGCTGCAGGAAGGTGATCGCGCGCTGCATCGCCTCGTCGCCGGCCGGCACGCCGCCCGCGTGCAGCGCCTCCATCCCGAACTGCGTGTTGGAGAGGTCGGCGCGCAGCTCGTTGCCGTCGTAGCCGATCCCGCCGTAGCCCCAGTCGCTCTCCTTGTCGTAGCCCTCCGCCTCGTCGAGCTGCGCGACCTTGAGGAAGGTCGCCGCCTTCGCGATCGCCGCCGCGTCCTTGGCACGCCCGCCGTCGGCGAGCGCCATCACCGCCGCGGAGGTCGTGTAGACCGCGAGCCCGCCCGAATGGATCGCGCCGTTCTTCTTCTGGAGCGAGACGATCCAGTCGAGGCCCTGCTCGACCCACGGCGGCTGCGGCTTCTCGAGCCGGCGCGCCGTGCGGATCGCCGCGGAGAGCGCGAGCGCCGTGATGCCCGCATCGTCGTGCCCCATGAAGCCGAAGCGGCCGTCCTTCTGCTGCACTTCGAGGTACGCGAAGCCGGCCGTGGCGGCCTCCTTGTAGGCGGCCTTCAGGTCGCCTTCGACCTTGCGCGGCGTGCCGGCGAGCGGCGCCGACTTGGGCGATTCGCCGCCGGGACCCTTCGGCATGTGGTCGGAGCAGAGCGTGAGCGCGCGCGCGGCATGGGCGAGGTTGCGCGGGCTCGCTTCCTCGAAGCCGGCGGGTGCGTGCAGCGTGGCGAGGAGCGACGCGCTCGCCACCTTCGCCCACGCGTCGGGAGCGGCGTCCTTGGCGGCGAGCTTCAGGTCGGGGAAGCGCGCCGCGAC
>DAINBU010000017.1:0-52102 GCA_036732755.1 Planctomycetota bacterium | reverse complement strand
CGCGGCCGCGCGCGCGATCGCGAACGAGACCGCGTTCAGCGCATTAGCGCCGAGCTGCGCTTTCTAAAACATGCCGTCGAAAACAAGCATCGCACAGTCGCAGACACCCTGGTCGAGCGCGTCGCGGCCGACCAGCGCGGGGCCGATGCGCTCGACCACGTTGGCGACCGCCCGCTTCACCCCCTTGCCGCCGTAGCGCGCCGCGTCGCCGTCGCGCAGCTCGACCGCCTCGTGCGTCCCGGTGCTCGCGCCCGACGGCACGGCGGCCTCGCCCTTCGAGCCGTCGACGAGCTCGACGTACGCCTTCACGGTCGGGTTGCCGCGCGAGTCGAGGATCTCGAGCGCGCGCACGGAGACGATCTCGGAGTCGGCGGACATCGCGGGTTCCTGCGGTGGGGCGCGGCGGGTCGCGATGGCGACGTCCGCCGGAGCGCCCAATGATGACGCACGCGGCTGTCGCCGATCGAGGACTTTTCGGAAACTCGCGGCGGCGCAGTCGCGTAAGACGGCGCCGTCCCGCTCGCCGCCGATCTCGGCCGCGCCCGTCCGTGAGGAGCGACCCCGTGCCGACCCGCCGCGAGTTCCTGCGCACTTCCTCGCTGCTCGCCGCGGCGCTCGCGGCGAACCGCCTCGCCGCCGCTCGACAGGGCGCGCCCGCGCCGAAGCACGCGCCGTCCGCCGCGCCGCCGGTCGCGAAGGCGGCGAAACCGCTGAAGCTCCTGATCCTCGGCGGCACCGGCTTCCTCGGACCGTGCATCGTGCGGCGCGCCGTCGCGCGCGGCCACACGATGACGCTGTTCAACCGCGGCAAGACCGACCCGGCCGCCTTCCCCGACCTCGAGAAGCTGCGCGGCGACCGCAGCACCGGCGACTTGAAGGCGCTCGAGGGGCGCGAGTGGGACGCGGTGGTCGACACGAGCGGGTACTTCCCCAAGCAGGTGCGCGAATCGGCGGCGCTGCTCGGCGACCACGTGAACCAGTACGTGTTCGTCTCGACGATCTCCGTCTATCAACCGCTCGACAAGGCGGGCGCGGACGAGTCGGCGCCGCTCGCGCAGATGCCGGCCAACGTCGATCCCGAGACGACCAAGACGATCGGCGCCAACTACGGCGCGTTGAAGGCGCTGTGCGAGCAGGCCGCGGAGAAGGAGATGCCCGGCCAGGTGACCAACGTCCGCCCCGGCCTCATCGTCGGCCCCGACGACGACAGCGATCGCTACACCTACTGGCCGGTGCGCGTCGCCGACGGCGGCGAGGTCCTCGCGCCCGGCCAGCCGGAGGATCCGGTCCAGTTCGTCGACGTGCGCGACCTCGCCGACTTCATCGTGCTCTGCCTCGAGAAGGCGACGGTCGGCGTGATGAACGCGACCGGCCCGCTCGGCGGGATGGAGGTCGGGAAGATGCTCGAGGCGTGCAAGGAGGCGGCGCAGAGCGACGCGAAGTTCACGTGGGCGCCCGACGACTTCCTCGACGCGAACAAGATCTCGGGCTGGAGCGACCTGCCGGTCTGGATCTCGCCGCGCCAGCCGGGCGGCGGGCTCACGTCGATCAGCGTCGAGCGGGCCGTGAAGGCGGGCCTCGTCTTCCGCAGCCCGGTCGAGACGGCGCGCGACACGCTCGAGTGGTATCGCGCCACGAAGCGCAAGGGCAACTTTCCGATGACCCGGCAACGCGAGAGCGCGGCGCTGGCGGCGCTGCACGAGAAGTCGAAGTCGGGCGGCGGCCCGAAGAAGTCCTGAAGTGACGGCCGACGCGAGCGGAGCGGCGGACGGCGCGCCCTCGCGAAGGTTCTTCGGGCTCGTCGAGCTGAGGCGCGGCGAGACGGCGCCGGTCGCGCTCGCGGCGGCGTACGGCTTCTGCATGATGGCGTCCTACAACGTCGTCAAGCCCTACCGCGAGGCGCTCGGGACCGCTTCGAAGAGTCTCGCAACCCTCTGGCTCGGGACGCTGATCGCCTGCACGGTGCTGCTGATCCCGTACTGGTCGCTGGTCGGCAGCTTCCCGCGCCAACGCTTCATCCCGTGGGTGCACCGCTTCTTCGAGGCGAGCTTCGTCGTCTTCTTCTTCCTGCTGCGCGACGAGAAGTCGCCGCGGTTCCTGTTCTCGGCGCAGGCCTTCTACAACGGCGTGAGCGCGTTCAACCTGCTCGTGATCTCGCAGTTCTGGGGCTTCATGGCCGACGTCTTCACGCGCGACCAGGGGCGGCGCCTCTTCGCGTGGATCGCGGCGGGCGGGACGGCGGGCGCGCTGCTCGCGTCGCTCGCGACGCAGTATTCGCAGGACCACCGCTGGATCGCGCCGGCCGGGCTGATCTGGCCGACGATCGTGCTGCTCGAGCTCGCGTCGTTCTGCGCGCTGCGGCTCGCGCGCCACGCGCCGCCCTCGCCGTGGCGGCCGCCGGAGGGCGCCAAGCGCCGCATCCTCGCCGCCGGCGACGGCATCGTCCTGTTCGCGCGCTCGCCCTACCTGCTCGCGATCGCCGCCTACATGTTCGTCTCGCTCTACACGTCGGCGTTCGTCTACGACTTCCAGCGCGTGCTGGTGAAGGCGCAGATCGCCGATCGCGCGGCGCAGACCGAGTACTACGCGGGCGTGAACGTCTGGCAGCAGCTGGTCGCGCTGGCCGGGCAGCTCCTGCTGAGCGCGCGGCTGCTCGCGACGATCGGGCTGGGCTGGACGCTCGCGCTCCTCCCGCTGGCCGGGGTCGCGGGGCTCGCGACGTTCGCGCGCGACCTCACGATCGACGCGATCAAGTGGGTCCAGATCGGCTTCAAGGGCATCGACTACGCCATCGCGAAGCCGGCGCGCGAGGCGCTGTTCACGGTGGTGAGCCGCGCCGAGAAGTACCAGAGCAAGAGCCTGATCGACGCCGGCCTCTACCGCCTGTTCGACTCGATCGACTCGTTCGTCGTCGACGGGCTGCGAGGCGGCGGCATGGCGGCCGCGGCGTGGATCGCCTGCGCGGTGTCGACCGCCGGCCTGCCGATCAGCGCCCTGCTCGCACGGCTCCACGGGAAGCGGCGCGCTCCCGCCGGCCCCGCCGCGCCGGCCGCTCCGGTCGAGGAGGTCGACGCGATCGCGGGGCAGTGAGCACCGCCGGCCGGGAATTCCCGCCTGAAGTCGCGTTCGCCGCGAGTCCGACACTGCCTACCATCGCGCGACCGGGGGGCGGATGGTCTTCTCGAGCCAGATCTTCCTCTTCTATTTCCTGCCGATCGTCCTGGTCGGGAACTACGCGCTTCCGGTCCGCTGGCGCAACGCGTTCCTGACGATCGTCTCCTACGTCTTCTACGGCTGGTGGAAGCCGTGGTTCTCCGGGCTGATGTTCCTGTCGACGCTGATCGACTGGTCGGCCGGCGTCCTCATGTGCGCGCCGGGGGCGACGCCGCGCCGCAAGAAGGCGGTGCTGCTGGTCTCGATCGCGTCGAACCTGACGCTGCTCGGCTTCTTCAAGTACTTCATGTTCGCCGAGGAGAACCTGAACCGGCTGCTCGCCGCGTTCGGCCGCACGCCGTTCCCGGTGGTCGAGATCGTGCTCCCGATCGGGATCAGCTTCTACACGTTCCAGTCGATGTCCTACGCGATCGACCTCTACCGCGGCACGGCGCGCCGCGCCCGCAGCCTGGCCGACTTCTCCTGCTTCGTCGCCCTCTTCCCGCAGCTGATCGCCGGACCGATCGTCCGCTACCAGGACATCGCCGACCAGCTGGTCGAGCGCCCGCAGCGCGGCGAGATGTTCCGCCACGGCGTCTTCGTCTTCATGGCGGGCTTCGTGAAGAAGGTGCTGCTCGCCAACACGCTGAGCGAGCCGGCGACGCTCTGCTTCGACCACGCGCAGTCGCTCGGTCCGCTGGCCGCGTGGTTCGGGCTGCTCTGCTTCTACTTCCAGCTCTACTTCGACTTCTCCGGCTACAGCGACATGGCGATCGGGCTCGGGAAGATGTTCGGCTTCACGTTCGTGGAGAACTTCGCCTCGCCCTACAAGGCGGCGAGCTTCACCGAGTTCTGGCAGCGCTGGCACCTCTCGCTCACGACCTTCCTGCGCGACTACGTCTTCATCCCGCTCGGCGGGAGCCGCGGCGCGAAGTGGAAGGTCGCGCGCAACACGATGATCACGTTCCTGCTCGGCGGGCTGTGGCACGGCGCGGCCTGGCGCTACCTCATCTGGGGCGGCGCGCACGGGCTGATGCTGGTGCTCGAGCGCTGGAGCGGGAAGGGGTGTCTGTGGTGGTTCCTGCCGCGGCCGCTGCGCGTCGCCGTGCTGGCGTTCCTGTTCCAGTTCAACTGGATCGTTTTCCGCTGCGCGACGCTGGGCGACGGGCGGCGCTACCTCGAGGCGATGTTCGGCGGCATCGGGACGCACTCGGGGCGCGCGGTGGTCGAGGGGCTCGTCCTGCAGCCGTGGTACCTCGCGGCGCTCGTCGCGTGCGCGGCGATCACCTGGGGCGGCGTCGAGACGCGCATCCTCGCGGTGCGCGCCCGGACCAGCTTCGCGCTGAACGCCCTGATGCTCGCGGCCTTCGCGTGGAGCGTGCTCGCGCTCTTCTCGCAGTCCGACAACCCGTTCCTCTACTTCCAGTTCTGAGCGACCCGCGATGAACCCCGGCGAACACGGCGAACACGGCGAACCACGGACGACTGCCTCCTTCGGAGCCACCGATCCGCAGCTCGGCGCCCGTCGCGCGGAGGCGCCGGACGCGACGCCGCCGCGGACCGCGCTCGCCGTCGCCTTCGTGCTGCTGATCTTCGGCGTGCCGGTCGGGCAGGCGGCTTACGAGCGCGCCCACGGCGAGCCGCTGCAGGTGCTCGACTACGTGCGACCGCTGCTGCAGGCGCCCGCGGGCCGGCCGGCGGCGACGTGGCTCGGCGCGATGGTGCGCGAGATCACCGACCCGGAGCGGCTGCGCGCGTTCGAGACCCGCCTGCACGACGTCTCGTTCCTCAGGCGCGAGGTGCTGCCGTGGTACCAGCGGCTGCTGGTGCAGTGGTTCGGACAGGGGACGCGCGAGGCGGTGGTCGGGCGCGACGGCTGGCTCTTCTACGGCGACGACCTCGCGAGCGCGTACGGGAAGGGCTTCCTCGAGCCGGATGTCGGCGGCCGCGCGGCGCTCGAGGCGATCGCCGACTTCCGGGATCAGCTGGCGGCGCGCGACGTCAAGCTCCTGGTGGTGCCGTCCTACAGCAAGGAGATGCTCGATCCCGACCGGATCGCGCACGCGACCGCCGGGCTCGCGAGCGCGGCGAACCAAGACCTCGAGCGCTTCTACGACGAGCTCGCGGCGCGCCGGATCGAGTACGTCCGCATGGACCGGATCTTCGCGGAGTGCCGCGCGGCGCGCGGCGACGGGGAGCGGTCGCTCGGCCTCCCGCGCGACACCCACTGGTCGCCCGAGACGATGGCGTTCGCGACGATGCGCATCGCCGAGCGCGTGCGCGCGCTGCTCGGCGAGTCGGAGCCGGCGCCGACGCAGCTGTTCGTGCGCCGGCCCGTCGAGGTCGAGGCGGGCGGCGACTTGACGCGCATGCTCGGCCTGCCCGAATCGACTTCCGCTTGGCCGCCGATGCGGCTCACCCTGCAGCAGGTCGCGTGGAAGGCGACGGGCGAGCCGCTCGCCTCCGATCCGGAGGGCGAGGTCGTCCTGCTCGGCGACAGCCTGACCAACGCCTTCAGCCGCGCGACGCTCGGCCTGGGCGAGGCGGCCGGCTTCGGCGAGCAGCTCGCCTTCGAGCTCGACCGGCCGATCGACGTGATCGCGCTCGACGGGAAGTCGGCGACCGGCGTGCGCGAGGCCTTGGCGCGCCGCCCCGACGGGCTCGCCGGCAAGCGGATCGTCGTCTGGCAGTTCGGCGTGCGGATGCTCGCGCTCGGCGACCGGGAGTGGCGGATGGTCGAGCTGCCGAAGCCCGGCGCGGAGCGGACCGCCCATACGGGGGCAAGGCAGGACGCTGCGCCGCCCGCGACCGTGGTCGCGACGCTGATGGAGACGACGCACATCGACCCGGCGAAGTGGGACTACCCCTTCTGCCTCGGCGTGATGGAGTACCGCGTCGACGGCGTCGAGTCGGGCAAGGTCGACGGCGAGCGCATCTGGGTCGCGTTCCCGATCCTGGTGAAGCACCAAGCGACCGCCGCCAATGCGTTCGCACCCGGGCTGCGCCACCGCCTCGTGCTCGAGGACGTCCGCCTCCACCACGACCTCGAGCGCGTGAGCTGGGGCGACGACACCGGCGCGGGCGCGACGATCTACTTCCCCGTGCAGTGGGAGCCGGCCGGAAAGTAGGCAGCACGCCGCTCACTCGAAGATGCGGCTCGGCTCCCAGCTTTCGCCGACGCGGAAGATCTGCTCCGACGCGAGCCAGACGACCACCTTCTTCTTCGCGAGGTCGGCACGCCGCCGCTGCAGCATGTCGCGCGCTCCGCTCTCGCCGCCCGCCTCGGGCGCGATGGCGTCGATCTTCTGCCCCATGAAGCGGTAGAGCTGGCGCTGGAAGCCGGTCTCGAACATGTCGTGCACGCGCACGAAGCTGTCGCCCATCACGACGATCGGGCTCGCGTCGTCCTCGGGATCGAGCTTCTTGCCGCGCGCCGTGCGGACGCGCGTCGCCGGGAGCGGCTCGACCCCCGCGCCCTCCGGCTTGTAGACCGACATCGCCGAGTACTCGACCTTCAGGCGGTCGACCACGAAGTCCTTCCCCTCCTGCGCCGGGCCGGGCGCGATGCCGCGCGCGAGGAGGGCGTCGGCGACCGTGCGCGCCGCGAGCTCGCAGGCGCGCGGCGTCCAGTGCGGGTCGGTGCGCAGGAAGAGGAGGTCGTCGCGGCCGCCGTCCGCACCGAGGCGCTGCTCGAAGAAGAGCGGCCCGAGGTCGATCACCTCGACCCCCTCGTCGAGCAGCCGCGCGTCGAACTTCCGCGACGCGAGCGAGAAGGGGCGCATCCCCTCCGCCGGCAGCGCCGGGACCATGAGCTCGGGGTAGAGCTGCGCGCGCGTCGGGAACCTCACCAGCACGAAGTCGACGCCGTGCCCGCGCAGCTCGCGATCGAGGTCGATGATGGCCGCGAGCGGGTGGTCCTCGAGCTCGAAGTCGAGCGCGCGGATCACCGTGCGGCCGGGCTCCGGCGTGTTCCAGAGCTCGTAGCGCTGCAGCGAGAGGGTCGAGACGAAGCCGTCGCCGACCTTCATCCACTTCACCTTGCCGTAGTTGCCCGGCCGCGACTTCGCGGCGGCGAGGAATTCGTCGAGATGGCCGTAGGAGGCCTGCGCGGCGATCTCCGCGTCGTTCTTCGCGCGCAGCGCCGAAAGCCGCTGCGCGCGCGCCGGGTCGTCGGGCGGGCGCGCGAGAGGCGGCGCGGCGGCGGGCGCGGCGCCGTCGGCCGGCGGCACGCCGCCGTTCCCCGTCGATTGCGCCGACGCGGGCGCGCCAGCCCATGCGCCCGCCAACGTGAGCAGCGCGGAGAGCTCGAGCCGGAACGCGCGGCGGGGCATCCTTCGTCACCTCGGACGGGATCGGGCGAATCGGCGACGAAGCCTACTCGCGCCCGCGCGCCCCGTCGCCGCCACACGGCGGCGCGGCGAGGGAAAATCTTGACGCCTGCGGGCGCGGGTCAGGCGGCTGACGTGGTCCGTCCCACCTCGGTGCGGCAGTAGGGGCAGAAGCGCCACTCGAGCTCGAGCTCGTTGTGGCAGCTGCGGCAGGTGCGCCGCGCCGACGAGGCGAGCGCGCCGCACCAGGCGCAGGCGGAGTGGTTCGCCGCGACCGGCTGGCCGCAGGTCGCGCACGGCCGCGCGCTCTTGTGGTCGTTGCGGACCAGGACGTAGACGATCGCGCCGATCACGTTGCCGAGCAGCGCGAAGAGGCCCCACAGGAGCGGCTGCGCCACGCCGCGCTTGCGCGCGTCGACCAGGACCCAGAGCGCCGGGCCGACCAGCACCGCCGCGAACGCGACGATGACCGCGAGCGACGACGTCGCGCCGGCGAGGAAGAGCGGCCCGCCGAACGCGAGGAAGACGAGCGAGACGAGCAGGCCGAGGCCGATCGTCCCGTTCCGACCGAGCCGCTCGACGAGGCGACGGTTCCAGTCGTGCATCACGAGGCCTTCTCCGGATGCGCCGCGAGCGCGAGGGCGGGCAGCGGCGGACGGCGGGCCGCGAGCAGGGGCAGCGCGACGACGGCCACGATCGCGCCGAACAGCGCGAAGAGCGTCGGCAGCAGGCACGCGCGCAGCGAGCCGATCAGCAAGAGCTCGCGCAGCGCGTCGGGGACGTTGCGCTCGATCCACTCGACGACGCGGTCGTTGCGCAGCGCGAGCGCCGCCGCCAGCGCGGTGCCGAGCACGCCGAGCAGCGCCGCTTCGAGCGCGAAGGCATGCGGGCGGCGCGCCGGCTCGCGCGCGAGCGCGCGCTCGAGCGAGCTCCAGACCGCGTCGCCGCGGACCGCGACCGGCAGCGCGCGCAGCGCGGCGACCGTGCGCGCGGCGGCGGAGAGCTCGGCGGAGCACGCCGCGCAGCCGCTGGCGTGGCTTTCGAGTTCGCGGCGCATCGCAAAGGGCAGGTCGCCGGCGAGGAGGTCGCTCAGCCGTTCGGCGAGCAGGCCGCAGGCGCCGCCGCCCGCGCTGCCGCCATTCGAGGAGAAGTCACCGCCGGATGCCGTCGCGTCGCCGCCCATCGCGCTCCTCTACCCGGCGAGCGGAGCGATCGGATCAACGGGAATCTTGCTCCGGAGCCGCGGGAGATCCCGGATCCACGCCCATGGCCGGCTCGAGCACGCTGCGCAGGCGATGCATGGCGTAGTGGACGCGCGATTTCACGGTGCCCTCGGGGATGTCGAGGATCCCGGCGATCTCGGCGACCGGCCGCTCCTCGATGTGGCGCAAGGTCAGGATCGCCCGATCCTGGGGACTCAGCGCCCCGAGAGCGTCGTGCAGGAGGCGGGAGCGCTCGTTCCGGGACGCCTCCTCCGAGGGGTTCACCGTCTCCGCGGGGGGCAGGACCAGCTGCGAGGAGAGCTCGGTCTCGGTCGAGGACTTCAGTGCGAGTCGGTTGAACGCGAGATTGGCGGCGGCGCGGTAGAGCCAGGCGGTGAACGTCCCTCGCGCCGGATCGAACAGCTCGGCGCGCCGCCACACCCGGAGGAACGCCTCCTGGCAGACGTCCTCGGCGCGCGGCCGGTCGCGCAGCATCCGCTCGAGGAAGCGCAGCAGCGACTCGCCGTGGCGGTCGTAGAGGACCCGGATCGCCGCCGCGTCGCCGCGCGCGCAGCGGCGGACGAGGTCGACGTCGGAGGGGACGGCCGCGGGGGTCACGCCGCGCAAGGTGCGCTCGCAGCGTCGATTCGGAGCGTTACGATGTCGGGCTCCGCAGCGCGTCCCGGGTCGCGCGTGGCGAGGATCGGGATCGGCGCCGGGGTGCACACCTGCGCCGTTCCTGCCCGCGAGGCTCCCGGGCGTCCGGAGAGCCCCCGAGCGTGCGCGTCCCTCTCACTCCCCACGGAATCCGCGAGCTCACGATCCTCACGATCGTCTGCGGCGTCGCCGCCTGGGGGCTCGCGCTCGCCTTCTGGCCGCTCGTCCTGTTCCCGGTCGCGCTCTGGGTCTTCGGCGTCAGCTTCTTCCGCGACCCCGAGCGGACGCTGCCCCCGAACGAGAAGGCCTTGGTCTCCCCCGCGGACGGGACCGTCGCGGACATCGCGGAAGTTCCGGGTACGGCGCTGCTCGGCGAACCCTGCCTGCGGGTGGGCATCTTCCTGTCGGTCTTCGACGTCCACGTCAACCGAGCTCCGCTGACGGGTCGCGTGGCCGGCCTCCAGTACCGCCCCGGACGCTTCCTGGACGCACGCCATCCGGATGCCACTTCGCAGAACGAGGCGCAGGACATCCGCCTCGAGGGCGAATTCCCGGTCGTCGTCCGTCAGATCTCGGGACTCATCGCGCGCCGCATCGTCTGCCCGCTCCGGGAGGGGATGGCGGTCGAACGCGGACAACGGATCGGGATGATCAAGTTCGGCTCGCGGACGGAGCTCTACGTCCCGCTGCGACTCAAGCCGAATTGCCTCGTGCGCGTCGGCGACAAGGTGAGCGGGACGGCGACCGCCGTCGTCGCGATCGGGAGCGCGGGTCCATCGTGAAGCCGGTCGCGGTCCTCCCCTCGCTGTGCACGCTCGGCAACGCCTTCTGTGGCGTGCTGGCGATCGCCTACGGGGCGGACGCGGTCGCGATCCTCTCGCACGCGCCGGTCGACGCGGCCTCGCCGACCAAGGTCGGGCGCGAGATCCTCGAACTGTTCCACCTCAAGTTCACCTGGGCCTGCTGGCTGATCTTCCTCGCGAACGTCTTCGACGCGCTCGACGGCCGGCTCGCGCGCATGACGAAGATGACCAGCGAGTTCGGAGCGATGCTCGACTCGCTCGCCGACATGATCACGTTCGGCGTCGCGCCGGCCTTCCTGCTCAAGTTCCTCTACGAGGCGACGCTCAGGCTCGAGGACAAGATCGTCCGGCCGAAGCTCGTCCTCCTGATGTGCTTCCTCTACGTCGCGTGCGCGGCGATCCGTCTGGCGCGCTTCACCGCCGAGACGGAGGACGACGCCGAGTCGCACGACTTCTTCAAGGGGCTGCCGAGCCCGGCCGCCGCGATGTCGGTCGCGTCGGGGATCCTCTTCTACAACTTCCTCTGGGACCGCGACGCGCCGGAGTGGATGGCGCAGTACCGCGGCGGCTTCCTCACCTTCCTGCTCGGCTGCATGCCGGCGCTCGCGCTGTTGATGGTCTCGCGCGTCCGCTACGTCCACGTGGTCAACCGCTTCGCGCGAGGCCGGCAGCCCTACACGTACGTGGTGCAGATCGTCCTCGTCGCGCTCGTGCTCTTCCTCGTGAAGGAGTACGCGATCGTCCTGCTCTCGCTCGGCTACGCGATCGGCTGCCCGGTGATCGGGCTGCTCGAGAAGCTGCTGAAGAAGGAGATCTGGCCGCGTTCGCCGCCGCGCCCGCCGCCGGCGGCGGCGGCGGCGGAGCCGGGAGAAACGCCGTGAAGCGGCCCTGCCCCGCCGCGGTCGCGTTCGGCTCGAACGTGGGCGATCGCGCGCGCCACATCGACGAGGCGCTGGCGCGGCTGCGCGCGCTGCCCGGTGTCGTCGTGCGCGCGAGCTCGAGCGTGCGGGAGACCGAGCCGGTCGGCGGGCCGCCGCAGGGCCGCTTCCTGAACGGCGTCGCGCTGGTCGAGACGACGCTCGGCCCGGAGGAGCTGCTCGCGGCGCTGCTCGCGATCGAGCGCGCCGGCGGCCGCGAGCGCGCCGCGGCGACGCGCGACGCGCCGCGCACCATCGACCTCGACCTCGTCTTCCACGGCGACGCAGTGCTCGATTCGAGCGAGCTCACGCTCCCCCACCCGCGCGCGCACCAGCGCGCCTTCGTCCTCGAGCCGCTCTGCGAGGTCGCCCCCGCCTGGACCCATCCGCGGCTCGGGCGCACCGCGCGCGAGCTCTGGGACGAGTGGCGCCGGGAGCATCCGCTCCGATGAGGCGGGTCGAGTCGATCGCGGAGATGCGCGAGCTCGCGCGCGGCTGGCGGGCGCAGAAGACGCGGATCGGCTTCGTGCCGACGATGGGCGCGCTGCACGCGGGCCATTTGAGCCTCGTGCGGCAGGCGAAGCGCGACGGCGGCGTCGCGGTCGTCTCGATCTTCGTGAACCCGCTGCAGTTCGGGCCGAACGAGGACTTCACGCGCTACCCGCGCGACTTCGCGGGTGACGCCGCCCGGCTCGAGGAGGCGGGCGCCGACGTCCTCTTCACGACGACGCCGGAGGAAATGTACCCGAAGTCGTTCCAGACCCACGTCGTGCCCGGACTGCTCGCCGAGCCGCTCTGCGGCGCGAGCCGCCCCGGCCACTTCCGCGGCGTGACGACCGTCGTCGCCAAGCTCTTCCATTTCGTCGCGCCGCACCAGGCCTACTTCGGGCAGAAGGACTTCCAGCAGGCGCGCGTGCTGCAGCAGATGGTCGACGACCTCGGCTTCGACCTCGTGCTGCGCATCCTGCCGACCGTGCGCGAGGCCGACGGCCTCGCGCTCTCGAGCCGCAACCACTACCTCACCGCGGTGGAGCGGGCGGCCGCGCCGGCGCTGCACGGCGCGCTGCAGGCGGTGCGCGAGGCGTTCGACCGCGGCGAGCGCGCGACGGCGCGGCTGGCCGCCGCGGGGCGCGAGCGGCTGGCGAGGAGCGGAGCGTTCCGCCTCGACTATCTCGAGGTGCGCGACGACGCGACGCTCGCGCTCCCGGAGCGGCTGGCCGACGGCGGCGTCGCCGCCGCCGCCGCGTTCCTGGGCAAGACGCGCCTGATCGACAACGTGCTGCTGGGCGACGCGGCGCGCAGGCTGGGATGACGCGGCGCCGACCGCCGCTACGGCGCGACCACGAGGAGAGGCGATGCTGCTGCGCGAGATGATGCGGGCGAAGATCCACGGGATCGTCGTCACCGACAAGAACCTGCACTACACCGGGAGCCTCGGCATCGACGGGCGGCTGCTCGACGCGGCCGGCATCCTGCACAACGAGAAGATCCAGGTGATCAACCTCGCCAACGGCGAGCGCATGGAGACCTACGCGCTGCGCAGCGAGCCGGGCTCGGGCGCATGCGTGCTGAACGGCGGCATGGCCAAGAAGGGCAACAAGGGCGACCAGCTGCTGGTGATCACCTACGTCCACGTCGACGAGGAGACCGCGCGCACGATGCGGCCGCAGGTCCTCGTGATGGAGGGCGTCGACAACCGCCGCTTCGTGATGCGCGACTCCTGAGCACGCGCCGCGGCGCGACTGCTCAGGGCTGGACGTTCACCAGCACCGCGTTGCTCGCGAACGTCACCGGCGAGCGCGTGAAGTACGCGAACGCGAGGTCGAAGCCGATCAGCGGCGCGAGCTCGTTCGCGGCCACCGTGAACTGCGCCGCCTGCGTCCCGTCGGCGAGCAGCGTCCCGTCGGTGTTCACGAAGTGCGCCGAGTTGCGCAGCAGGAAGGAGAGCACCACGACGTTGTCGAAGTTCAGCGGCACCACGACCGGCCCGATCGGCATCCCGGGCGAGGTCCCCGACGCCGAGCAGAGCAGCAGGTAGGACGGCGTCGTCCCTTCCGGTCCGAAGAGGGAGAGGTTGGCCGTCCCGCCCGCCGCCGCGGAGAGCGACGCGACGTCGCTCGTCAGCGTCGCGGTCTCGTCGAAGGCCGGGTAGGGGAAGAGCGTGACCGGCGAGACGCCGTCGTCGAGCACCACCTCGAAGAGGTCCTGCCCCTGTCCTTCTCCCGCCGTGAGCGGGATCGAGTAGCTGCCGTCGCCGTGGTCGACCGGCGTGCCGATCGCCGCGAGGCCGGCGCTCCCCGGCGCGTGCTCGACCGTGACGATCGCGCCGCCGTGGCCGACCGGGACGCCCTGCCAGTCGATGGCGGTGACGTCGAGCGAGGCCGCCGCGGTCCCGTTGCCGGGCGCGCTCGCCGGCGTGACCGCCTTCGTGCTCAGGATGTGGTCGGGGCGCCCGATCTGGTTCAGCCGCCACGCGTCGAACGCCGTGCGCAGCTGGAGCACGGGGTCGGGATCGTTCATGGTCTGGAACGCGATGTTCAAGTCGAGGAAGTAGGAGCCGTTCCCGCAGCCGATCGTCTTGTCGCAGCCGCCGTCGACGTCGCCGATGCGCCCCACCATCATGAAGGCGCAGTGCGCCGACTTGTCCGTTTTCGGGTCGAAGCCGGGCGGCGGCGAGCCGCAGCTGTCGGGCGCGCTCACGCTGCACGAGCAGCGGCCGTCGCCGCCGTCCGCCGCCGCCGCCTCCATCGCGGCCATCAGCTTCTCGGCCAGGTCGCCCGTCGTGTTGAGGACCGCCTGCTCGGCGTCGTCGACGACCGGGCTGCCGGTGAGGACGTTGCCCTGGATGGCGTAGGAGATCTTGCCGACGCGGTCCTTGACGCCGCCCGCCCACGCGCCGCAGCCGCCGCCGGTGTAGGACTGCGCGCGGCCCTGCATGTCGACGATGCCGATCTGGCGATTGAAGTAGTTGCCGTCGAAGCCCTTGATCGTCCTCAGGATGTCGAGCGGCGCGTCGCCGGCGTCGAGCCCGTCCCAGATCGCGCGCCGGACGTCGCCCGTCGAGTCGATGGACGACTGCGAGCAGCCGCCGCCCACACCGACCTTCATCACCGGCACCCAGAGCTGGAGGTCGAAGTTCTCGAGGCAGGTCGCGCAGCCGATCGCCACCTCGCCGGTCGAGCGGTCGACGATGATGATCGACCAGGTGGCGCGCGCGCCGCCGGCCAGGCCGGCGAACGCGAGCGACGTCAGGGCGAGGCGACGAAGCGTCCGGATCCACGACGGCGTACGCATCGGAATGCTCCGCTCACGAACGCGGCGTCGACGACGGGCCGACGCGAGGCGGCGCATGCTAGCCTGGAACGCGGGCATCGGGGGAATGAGCGGCCCATGAACGTGCGCTCCGACGCGATCGACGGCCGCTTCCGACGCGTGGGCGAGCGCCGCATCGAGGGCGTCGCCCCCGCAAAGGTCAATCTCTTCCTCGAGGTGCTCGGGCGGCGCCCCGACGGATACCACGAGCTGCGCACCGTCTTCCACGAGATCGACCTCTGCGACGAGCTCTCGCTCGAGCTCTTGGCGGACGGCGCCGGTCCGCCTGCCGACGCGCTCGAGGCGAGCGGCCGCCCGATCGAGGGCCCGCCCGGCGCCAATCTCGTGCTGCGCGCGGTCGCGGCCTACCGCCGGCGCGTCCCGCGCTGCCCGCCGGTCCGCGCCGCGCTGCGCAAGGTCGTCCCGCCCGGCAGCGGCACCGGCGGCGGCTCCTCCGACGCCGCCTTCGTGCTCGGCGCGCTGCAGCTGCTGCTCGCCGAGCCGCTCGACGCGGCGGAGCTGCGCGCCGTCGCCTCCGAGGTCGGCGCCGACGTCGGCTTCTTCCTGGTCGGCGGCACCGCACTCGGCGCGGGTCGTGGCGACGAGCTCACGCCGGTCGAGACGCCGCACGCGTTCACGTTCGTCGTCGCGTTTCCGTCCTTTTCTCTTTCCACAGCAAGGGTTTACGAGCACGTTGACTTGATCGCGCCCCGGGTCGACGTATCGTCCTTCCTCCGGGCGATGCGCGGATCTGGGGGGGAGAGTCCCATCGCGGGGTGCTTCAACCGGCTGGAAGCGGCGGCCGGAAAAGTCGAACCGCTTGTCCTCGAACTTCTCGCGCGGCTGCGCGGACGGACGGGCTCACCCTGGGCGCTCACCGGTTCGGGGTCGGCATGCTTCGCTCCCGCAGCCGATGCTCAAGCCGCCACCCGAATCGCCGAAGGAGTTACTGGAGACAGCAGTCTCGAAGTAAGCATCGTCCGCAGCTTCGCTCGGCGGAGAGGGCCGGTCGTGCGCTGAGGGTCTCGGGGGGAGGAGCGCTCGTGGACATCTCTGAGATCCGGGTGAAGCTCGTGGAAGACGCCGACGAAAAGCTGCAGGCGTTCTGCACGATCACGTTCGACCGCGAATTCGTCGTGCGCGACCTGAAGATCATCAAGGGCCCCAACGGGCCGTTCGTCGCGATGCCGTCGCGCAAGCTGACCGACCGCTGCGGCCACTGCGGCGGCAAGAATCACCTGCGCTCGCGCTACTGCAACGACTGCGGGCGCACGCTCGATCCCAACCGCGCCGGCCGCGACGAGCGCGGCCGCGCCAAGCTCCACACCGACATCGCCCACCCGATCAATGCCGACTCGCGCAGCCGCATCCAGGGCGTGATCATCGAGGCGTTCAAGGCGGAGATCGAGAAGTCGAAGCAGCCGGGCTACCTGCCGCCCAAGCTCGGCGCCGACTACGACGAGGGGGAAGAATCCGCTCCGCTCCCGCCGCGCCGCACGAGCGAGCGCGAGTTCGAGGCCTGATCGGCCGAGCGGTCGCTCCTTTCCTCGCCGCCGGCCTTGCGCCAAGCTGACGGCATGGCTCTCCGGGTCCACGTCATCGGCGCGGGTCGCGCCGGCGTCGGCATCGCCCGCCTCCTCGCGCTCGCCGACGTCGAGATCGGCTTCGTCTTCGCGCGCTCGGCCGCGGCCGCCGCGCTCGCCGCGAAGCGCATCGGCGACGGCGCGCCGACCACGGAGATGGCCGAGGCGCTGAGCGACTCCGCCGCCACGCTCGTCGCGGTGCCGGAGAACGCGCTCGCGCGCGTCGCCGACGAGCTCTCGGAGGGACCGATGCGGCGCGGCGCGGTCGCGCTGCACGTGAGCGGCTCGCTGCCGGGCGCCGTGCTCGCGCCGCTGCGCAAGCGCGGCGTCGCGGTCGGCAGCATGCACCCGCTCGCGTCGTTCGCCGACGCGGAGCGTCCGCCCGAGTCGCTGCGCAGCGTCACCTTCGACGTCGACGGCGACCCGGAGGCGCGCGCCGCCGCGGGCGAGCTGGTGCGCAAGCTCGGCGGGCGCGTCCTCGAGGTGCGCGAGGACGGCAAGCCGCTGTTCCACGCCGCCGCCGCGCTCGCCTCGAACGGCTTCGTCGCGCTCTTCGACGTGGCGCAGCAGCTCGCCGAGCGCTCCGGCGCGTCCGCGATGGCGGCGCGCGTCGCGCTGACCGAGCTCGCGCGCTCGACCCTCGAGAACGTCGGCCAGCTCGGCGCGCCGCACGCGCTGACGGGACCGATCGAGCGCGGGCAGGCCGAGATCGTCGAGCGCCATCTCGCGGCGATCCGCGCCGCCGCCCCGCAGCTCCTCGACGCCTACCGGACCTTTGCGCGCGCCACCCTCGCGACCGCGCAGCGCAAGGGGACGCTCGACGAGACGAAGCGCGCCGCGCTGGCGCGCCTGCTCGACGGACCGTGAGCGCGGGCGAGGAGAGTCGAGCGGCGACGCGCATCGCCGCGAGCGCGGTGGTGGCGACGCGCGCCGATGTCGTCGCGCTGCGCGAGGCGCTGGCGCGCGAGCCGCAGGGCGGCGGCGAGCCGTGCGACCTCGTCGAGCTGCGCGCGGACGGGTGGCGCGAGGCGGCGGACGCGCTCGCCGAGGCGATCGGATCGCTGCCGCTGCCGGCAATCGCGACCGTGCGCACCCGGTCCGAGGGGGGCGCCTTCGCGGGCGGCGACGCCGAGCGCAGAGCGCTGCTGCGCGCCGCGAGCCGCACCGCGCGCTGGGTCGACGTCGAGGCGGCGGCGCCGTTCGCCGCCGAGTCCTTCGCCCCCGCCCGCAAGATCGTCTCGTGCCACGAGCTCACCGCGACGCCCGCCGACCTCGAGGCCGCGTTCCGCGAGCTCGCCGCTCGCGCGCCCGACGCCGAGCTCCTGAAACTCGCGGTCACGCCCGTTTCGTCGGCCGACGTCGCGCGCCTCGCCGCCTTCGTGCGGCGCGGCGCGAGCGGGCCGCGGCGCGCGCTGATCGCGTTGGGCGAGCACGGCCGCGCGCTGCGCGCGCTGGCAGGGAAGCTCGGGAGCGCGCTCGCCTACGGCCACCTGCCGGCGCTCGAGGCGACCGCGCCGGGCCAGTGGAGCGTGCGCGAGCTCGCGGAGCAGTTCCGCGTGCGCGAGCAGACGGCGGCGACGCCGGTGCTCGCCGTGGTCGGCCGCCCGATCGCCCACTCGCTCTCGCCGCGGCTGCACGCGCGGCTGCTGCGCGCCGCCGGGCTGCCGCACGCCTTCGTGCCGCTGCTCGCCGACCGGCTCGAAGACGCGCTCGCGCTCGCTCCGGCGCTCGACGTCGCCGGCCTCTCGGTCACGCTCCCCTTCAAGCGCGATGCGCTGCGCGCCGCGCGCGGCGCCGCCGCCGGCTTCCCGTGGCCGCCTCCCGAAGGCGCCGTCAACACGCTGCTGCCGGACGGGAGCGGCTGGCTCGCGGCCAACACCGACCGCATCGGCTTCTCCGCCGCGCTCGCGACGCGCGGGCGGCCCGAGGCGTGGCGCGGCCGCGCGGCGCTCGTCGTCGGCGCCGGCGGCGCGGCGCGCACCGGCGTCGCCGTCCTGTCCGAGCTCGGCGCGGACGTCACGGTCGCCGCGCGGACGTTGGCGCGCGCCGCCGAGCTCGCCGCGGCGTTCGGAGCGAAGGCGGCCGCGCTCGCCGCCGTCGACGGCGCCGCCATCTCGTCATTCGACCTGATCGTCAACGCGACGCCCGCCGGCATGCACCCCGACGTGGACGCGACGCCGCTCGCCCGCGCCGCGTTCCGGCACGGCCAGACCGTCTTCGACCTGATCTACCGGCCGCGCGCGACGCGGCTCCTGAAGGACGCGGCGCGCGCCGGCGCCGACGTGCTCGACGGCTTCGAGATGTTCCTGGCGCAGGCGCTCGCGCAGTTCCGCCTCTTCACCGGCCGCGCGCCCGACGAGGCGCTGGCGCGCGCGACGCTGGAGGAGGCGCTCGCGAGCTGAACGGCGCGCGGCCGCTGCGCGGCGCGCACGCCGGCGGCAGAATGGCCGCCCCATGCACCGCGCCGAGCTCGTCCGCGCCGCAGCGGGTCCCCTCCTCGCCCTCCTGGTCGCGGTGGCGATCCGCCTTCCGCCGGTCGCGGCGCCGGCGCACGGTGGCGCCGCGACGGTGACGGTCGAGCCCGCCGTCGTCGCGCTCCCGCCCGACCGCGTCCCGATCGACCGCTGGCCGGAGTTCCAGGCAGCGAAGGACGTCGGCCGCGTGACGCTGACCGTCATGTGGCGCGCCGGCGCGGACGGCTTTCCGAAGGGCGGCCGCCTGCGCTTCGGCTTCGGGTATCCGGTCCACGACGACGGGAGCGCGCTCGTCGCCGCGAACGGCGGCTACCTGCCCGGCCCGTGCTACTGGCTGAAGCAGTTCCCGCTCGGGACGTTCCAGACCGACGATCCGCGCCAGCCCGACTACGTCTCGACGCGCGGCTCGAAGGAGGGCGCCGTCGGCCGCGCGCGCGTCGTCAAGTCGAACACGCAGGTCGAGAACCTCCTCGAGATCCACGTCGGCGCCGCGCTCGTCGAGGGCGACACGATCACCGCCGTCTTCGGCGACATGAGCGGCGGGGGTCCGGGCGGCGCCATGAGCTTCCATCCCGGCCGGCCGACCGCGCTGGTGCTCGCCGACCGCGAGGCGAGCGGCGCCTTCGTCCCCGCCGCGCCGGCGCTGCCCGAAGTGCTCTTCACCGGAGCCCGCGTCGACGCGCTGCACGTGACGATCCCGGCCACGCCGCGCACGAACGAGCCGTTCCGCTTCACCGTGCAGGCGTTCCAGGGGAGCGACGACTCGCCCGACGCGAACGTCGTCGAGGTCGAGAACGCGCGCGGCCGCGTGACCTTCGCCGCGAGCGACCCGAAGGCGGAGCTGCCGCCGGCGACCGAGCTGCGCGCCGAGGCGCGCGGCGTCCTCTCGCTGCGCGCCACGTTCAAGAGCGCCGGGCCGCAGTGGATCCGCGCGACGTTCCATCCCGACGGCCATCCCGACGGCGCCGCCGCGCCGCTGCCCGAGTGCTTCAGCAATCCCGCCTGGGTCGACGCGCCGCTCCCCTTCCAGATCCTCGCCGGCGACCTCCATCGCCACAGCGCGGAGGGCGGCCACGCCGGCCTCACCGCGGCGCTCTGCTGGCCGCAGCTCTGGAACCGGCGCGACGACTTCGGCGCCGTGCTGCCCCACGTCTCGTCGCGCTGGGCGGGCTTCCGCCACGGGAACGCCGTCGCGCGCGCCTTCCAGAAGGAGGTCGACCCCGACGAGCGCGAGTTCGTCGCCTATCCCGCGGTCGAATGGACGCTGCCCGGCGCGCACCGCCACGTCGTCTGGCGCGACTTCGCCGACGAGCGCGCGCCGTGCGACCGCGAGTACCGCGGCGAGGAGACGCCGCCGCCGCTCCCGGTCGAGACGCTGGCCGCCTTCTTCGACTGGCTGGAAAAGCGCGACCCCGCCGCGCCGCCCGTGCTCGCGATCGCCCACCATCCGCTCTGGGTCGGCGAGGACCCGATCCACGGCACGTACGAGTGGGCGCCGCGCCCCTTCGTGCCGCGCCAGCCGCTCGTCGAGATCTACGGCGAGCACGGCTCGTCGGAGCGCTTCGTCCCGGAGAGGTCGGCCGATCCCTACCTCATCAAGCACCGCTCGGCGGCGCAGCGCCCGGCCGGCGAACGCGCCTCGGTCGCCGACGGCCTCGCGCTCGGGTACCGGTTCGGCCTGGTCGGCGGCAGCGACAACCACGGCTACGGCCTCTACCAGCGCCGGCGCGAGCTCGACGAGACGCAGAACTACGGACGGCGCGGGCTCGCCTTCGTCCTCGGCGACCGGTCGGTCGCGCGGCTGCGCGAGCGCGTCTTCGACGGCCTCGTGAAGCGCCGCACCTACGCGACGACCGGCGTGCGCGCGCTGCTCTCGTTCACCGCGCGCGACGGGACGCCGATGGGCGGCGAGGTCGCGAGCGACGGTCCGGTCGCGTTCCGGATCGCCGCGGTCGCCGCGGGGCTCGGCCGGAACGTCGTCGCCCGCTTCCGGCGCGGCGAGCTCGTGCGCGACGGCGCGACGGTGGTGAAGAGCGAGGAGTTCGGCGACGTCGGAGGCCAGGACGGGAAGAGCGTGCTCGAACTCGAATGGAGCGACCCCTCCCCCATCCGGGACGGAAAGGCGCACAGCTACCATCTGAAGCTCGTGCAGGACGACCTGAACCTCGTCTGGTCGAGCCCGATCTGGTGGACGCTCCCGTGAAGTCGGTGCACCGGCGCGCGCTCGCGGCGGCGCTCGCCGCGGCGGCGGCGCTCTCCTGCGCGAGCCGCGCCCGATCGCCGGTCGCCGCGCCCGCCGCGCGCGCCGAAGCGCCGTTCAACCTCGTGATCGTCACGCTCGACACGCTGCGCGCCGACCACCTCGGCTGCTACGGCTACTTCCGCGACACCACGCCCCACCTCGACGCGCTCTCCAAGGAGTCGCTGCGCTTCACGCGCTGCTACGCGCCGATCGCCCACACGACGCCGAGCCACGCGTCGCTCTTCACGTCGGTCTACCCCTTCGAGCACGGCATCACGGCCAACACCGTGCTGCAGTCGGAGGACCGGCAGCGCGAGGCGGCGTTCCGGCCGTCGCCGACGCTGCAGACGCTCGCGCAGGCGCTGCAGGCGAAGGGGGTCGCGACCGGCGGCTTCGTGAGCGCCGCCCCGGTGAAGCGGATCACCGGCCTCGCCGCCGGCTTCGACGGCTGGAGCGAGCCGGCCGAGCACCGCCGCCCCGGCCACGAGACGATCGCCGACGCGCTCGCCTGGCTCGACGCGACGCGCGCGCGCCCCTTCTTCCTCTGGGTCCACCTCTTCGACGCGCACGGCCCGTTCGACGCCGACTACCCGCCCGCCGAGTACCGCACGCGCTACCAGGCCGGCGAGGCGCTGAAGCAGTGGCTCGCCGAGCGCCGCTTCCCGGCCCGCATCTCGGGCGTCAACACGGACGAGACCGACACGACGAACGTCGTCGACCTCTACGACGGCGCGGTGCGCTACCTCGACGACCAGCTCGCGCCGCTGCTCGAGCGGCTCGGGACGCCGGAGATGCGCGCGAGCACGCTGCTGGTCGTCACCGCCGACCACGGCCAGGGGCTCGGACAGCACGACTTCCTCGCGCACGGCATCGTCTGGTCGGAGCAGCTCGCCGTCCCGCTCCTGATGCGCCTGCCGACGCGGCTCGAGGGCGTGAAGCAGCTCGCGGCGGCCGCGGCCGGCGCGATCGACGCGCCGCTCTCCACCATCGACGTCGTCCCGACCGCGCTCGCGCGGCTGCCCGGCCTCGTCGACGACTCCTTCTTCCACCAGCTCCGGGGGGTCGACGTGCTCGCCGAGGCGTTCACGCCGCGCGGGGTGTTCGGGATGGCGCCGCTCACGCGCGGGCTGCTCGCCTACACGACGACCCACTGGCGGCTGATCCGCGGCAAGGAGGGCGCGCCGCAGCTCTATGACCTCGAGCGCGACCCCTACGAGCTCGAGGACGTCGCCGCCAGGCACCCGGAGATCGCGGCCCGCCTCGACCGCGCTCTGCTCGCCGAGGTCGAGCGGCAGAAGCGGCGCGAGGCGATCCACGCGCAGGGGGCGGAGGAGGGCGGCGCGCCCGATCCCAAGCATCTCGAGGAGCTCGAGAAGCTCGGGTACACGAGCGGCGAGGGCGCCGAGACGAGTCCTCCCGCCCCGAAGAAGGACGGCGGCGCGCGGTGAACGGCGCCCCGCCGCGCGCGCGCGCGCCGCAGCTCCTCTGGCTCGCCGCGTCGCTCGTCGCGCTGATCGCGGGCGTGCTCACGTTCCGGCAGGTGGCCGCGGCGTCGGCGGCGCGCCTCCCGATGGACCTCGTCACCGACCGGCTCGGCAGCGCGATGGTCGACCACGCGATCCACGTCCGCGACAGCCTGCAGACGTACTGCGAGCCCGACGACCGCTTCATGCCGGTCGTCTACACGCCGCTCTACTACCACCTCGCCGCGGCGACGATGCGCGTCGTCGCCGATCCGCTCGTCGCCTGCCGCGCGACCGCGCTCGGGCTGGTCGCCCTCGCGGCGCTCGCGCTCGCGCTCCTCGCGTGGCGGACCACCCGCTCGGCGTGGGTCGGGGCGAGCGTGCTGCTGCTCGCCGCGGCGGGCGACCGCGCGTGCGAGTTCTTCTACGACGCGCCGCGCACCGACCCGGCGGCGGCGCTCTTCGCGGTGCTCGCCGTCGGTGCGGCGGCCATGTTCAAGCGGCCACGCAGCGGCGTCGCGATCGGCGCGCTGCTCTGCCTCGCCTTCTGGGGCAAGCAGAGCACGGCGCTCTTCTCGGCGGCGTTCTGCGCGCTGCTGCTCCTCGAGAACTGGCGGCGCGCGCTGGTCGCGGGCGCGACGTTCGGCGCGCTCACGGCGGCATCGGTGTGGGCCGAGAACGTCGCGACCGACGGCTGGTTCTGGCGCCAGGCGATCGCGCTCACCTCCGGGCACGACCTCCCCTTCGAGCGGCTGAAGGAGACGCTCGCGCAGGACTGGCTCGGCCCGCTGCTGCCGTCGCTGATCGGCGTCGCGTTGGTCGCGGTCGCGCTCTTCGCGGGGCGCCGCGCAGGCTCCCCGCCGGCGAACGCCGCCGCGCCGGTCGCCGCGCCGGTCGCCGCGCCGGGCCGCGACGCGCGCCGCCGCCTCGTCGTCCTCTTCTTCGGCACCGTCGCGATGGCGCTCTTCACGACGGTCTCGCGCACGCGCACCGGCGCGACCGCCAAGATCCTGATCCCGATCGTCCTCCTGCTCGCGGCGCTGCTCCCGATGGGCGCGTGGTGGATCGAGGCGCGCTGCGCGGGCGCGCCGCGCGGCCGGCTCCTCGGCGCGCTGGCGCGGCTCGGCGTGGCGGCGGTGCTCGCGCTCGCGTGGTTCCCGGTCGAGCGCGCGCTCCCGACCGCGGAGCAGGAGGCGCACTGGAAGGAGCTGCTCGCCGTCGTCGACTCCCATGCGGCGAAGGGCCAGGTCTGGCTCTCGCCGTGGGGCTACGTGACGACGCGCATTCCCGGCCAGTCGATGCGGCCGACGATGCTCGCGCTCGAGGACTGGCTGGGCGTGCGCGGCAAGTCGACCGGCAATCCGCTGCCGCCGAAGCTGGTCGCGGCGATCGAGCGCGGCGAGTTCGCGGCGATCATTTTTCCATCCCGTGGAAAGAATCGTTGGTTCCGGCCCGAGATCGACCGCGCCTACCGTCTCGAGCGCGAGCTCGAGCCGATGACGGTCGGCGTCGAGGACAACGAGCTGCGCCTCGGCGTCTTCGTCCCGAAGGTGAAACGTTGATGGAGCGGCGCGCCCATGCGCGAGCCGTTGCACCGGCCTCCCGTCCCTTCGTACCGTGGGCCGGATGAAGCTCGTCACCTGGAACGTGAACTCGGTGCGCGCGCGGCTCGAGCGGGTCGTCGCGTACTTCCGCAAGGCGGCGCCCGACGTCGCCTGCCTGCAGGAGACCAAGGTCGTCGACGCTGACTTCCCGGTCGAGGCGTTCCGCGAGCTCGGCTACCACGCGACGTTCCACGGCCAGAAGACCTACAACGGCGTGGCGATCCTCTCGCGCGAAGCGCCGGCCGACGTCGTGCGCGGCATGCAGGACGGCGACCCCGACGCCGACGCGCGCCTCCTCGCCGTCACCGTCGCCGGAATGAGCGTGGTCGACGTCTACGTCCCCAACGGCCAGGAGGTCGGCAGCCCGAAGTACGACTTCAAGCTGCGCTGGCTCGCGCGGCTGCGCGCCTTCCTCGACAAGAACTTCCGGAAGGAGCAGCCGCTCGTCGTGTGCGGCGACTTCAACGTGGCGCCCGAGGACCGCGACGTCTGGGACGCGGAGAAGTGGCGCGGCCAGGTGCTCTTCTCCGAGCCCGAGAAGGCGGCGCTGAAGCAGGTGAGCGACTTCGGGCTGATCGACGCGCTGCGCGAGAAGAACCAGGACTCCGGCGTCTACACCTGGTGGGACTACCGCAACGGGTCGTTCCCCCGCGGCTGGGGGCTGCGCATCGACCACTTCCTCATGTCGGCGGCGCTGATCGGCCGGCTGCGCGCCGTCACCGTCGAGCGCGACGAGCGCAAGGGACCCAATCCGTCCGACCACGCGCCGGTCGTCGCGGAACTCGAGTCGCCGGCGTGATCCGCCGGATCCAAGAGGATGCGGAGCGAGCGATGAGAGCCGGGCGTTTGAGCGTGTTCGTCGCGTCCTTCCTTGCGTCGGCCGCGGCCGCCGCGATCGCGGCCGGCTGCGGCGCCGGCGCACCCGGCGCACCCGGCGCACCCGGCGCGCAAGGCGCCGCCGCGCCGGCCGCCGCGCTGGCGCGGAACGGCGGCGCGGCGCCGGCGGCGGCGCGCGCGCGCCTGCTCGCGCGGCTGCGCTCGTTCGAGGAGGACGAGCGCGCGCTCACCACGTTCCTGCCCATCACCGCCGACGAGCTCTTCGCGGACCTGCGCGCGCTCGCCGACGCCCTCGCCGCCGACGTCGCGGCGCTGCGCGACGAGGAGCTCGACGCCGACGGGCGCGTCGACCTCCTCCTGATCCGCAACGACCTCGCGCGCTCGCGCACTCGGATCGACTGGGACGAGGCCGACGGCCGGCGCGCCGCACCGCTGCTGCCGTTCCTGCCCGCGCTCGTCGCGCTCGAGCGGGACGACCGCTTCTGCGGCGCGCCGCCGCGCGGCGCGCGCGACGCCGGCGCGGCGCCGGCGCGGCGACTCGACGGGCGGGCGATCGCGACGCGGCTCGACGAGGCGGCGCGGCTCGTCCGAAGCGTGCGCGAGCCGGCCGACCCGGCGGCGCGCGATGCCGTGGCGGCGGCGCGCGAGGACGCGCTCGCCGTGCGCGCGGCGCTGCGCCGGACGCGCGAGGCGCAGGCGTTCCTCGACGCCTGGACGCGGCGCGACCCGCCGGCCGACCCCGAGCTCGCCTTCTGGGCCGCGACGCCGGCCAAGGCGGCGAGCGCGGCGCTCGCCGAGCTCGCGCAGTGGCTCGAGAGCGAAGTGCTCGAAGGCCTCAAGCGCGACGCGTCCCACAACGCCTTCGCGATCGGCCGCGAGCGCTACGTCGCGGAGCTGCGCTTCGAGGGGATCGCGCTCTCGCCCGAGGAGATGCTCGCGTTCGGCGAGCAGCAGCTCGCCGCGCTCCAGGACGAGATCCGGCGCGAGACGCTGCGCCACCTGCAGGAGCAGGACTCAGCGCCGGCCGATCCGGCGGCGGTGAAGTGGCAGGACGGGCTCGAGCTCGAGAAGGCCGACCAGGTCGAGGTGGGCGGTCAGAAGTCCTTCGTCTACGACGTCGCGTGCGAGGCGGTCGCCTTCTGCCGGACGCGCCAGCTCTTCCCCGTCCCGCCGCTCGCCGACGACTGCTGGCGGCTGCAGCTCTCCGACCTCGATACCCAGAAGAGCTACGCCTACGGCTTCTACGGCGGCAACTTCATGGGGGTCGCGTCGCCGCTCGCGGAGATGGACTCGCTGCGCAAGGTCGAGTGCCTGCGCAGCAACGCGCGCCCGACCACGCGCACGGTCGTCCCGCACGAGCTGATCCCCGGCCACCACCTGCAGGGCTGGTTCGCGCGGCGCAGCGCACCGTGGCGCGACCGCTTCGCCTCGCCCTTCTACGGCGAGGGGTGGGCGGTCCACGGCGAGCGCCTCTTCGACGAGAACGGGTTCTTCCGGACGCCGGTCGAGCGCATCGGCCACCTCTTCTGGCGGCTGCTGCGCGCGGCGCGCATCGTCGTCTCCACGAAGTACCACCTGAACGAGATGAGCGCGCCGCAGATGGTGGACTTCATGGTGGAGAACGCCGGCCTCGAGCGCAGCGCCGCGCAGGCGGAGGTCGACCGCTACATGACCTACTCGCCGCTCTACCAGTGCGCCTACCTCTACGGCTGCCAGCAGATCCGCGACCTGCGCGACGAGTGCAGGAAGGCGTGGGGCGACCGCTTCAGCGAGCTGCGCTTCAACACGGAGCTGCTCGAGCAGGGCTCGATCCCGCTGCGCTTCGCGCGCGAGGCGCTGCTGGCGCCGCGGTGACCGGCGCCCCGTGGCCCACGGCGGCGCTGCCGGGCACCGGCGGCGTCGTGAAGGAGAGCGCCGCCGACTTCGAGGTCGACGAGGTCCCGGCCCGGAGCGCGAGCGGACAGGGCGACTTCGCGTGGGCGCGCGTGGAGAAGCGCGGCATCTCGACGCCCGAGTTGCTGCGCCGGCTCGCGAGCGCGCTGAAAGTCCCGATCAACGCGCTCGGCGCCGCCGGCCTCAAGGACAAGGAGTCGGTCGCGCGCCAGTGGGTGAGCGCGCCGTGGTCGGCCGAGCCGAAGCTCTCGGCCGCGACGATCCAGGACGTCGAGGTGCTCGAGATCGCCCGTGACGAGCGGCCGCTCGCGCCCGGCGACCTCGCCGGCAACCGCTTCCGCATCCACGTGCGCGGCGTCGACGACGAGGCGGCCGCGCTAATGCGCGCCAGAGCGATCCTGGCCGAGCTCGCCCACCGCGGCATGCCGAACTACTTCGGGGAGCAGCGCTTCAGCGTCCGCCTCGAGGCGGCGGAGGTCGGGCGTCTGCTGCTGCTCGGCGACTTGACGGGCGCGCTCGACCTCGTGCTCGGCGCGCCGTCGGAGCGCGAGGGCGACCCGCGCTGCCGCCGCATGCGCGAGGCGTACGAGCGCGGCGACTACCGCGGCGCGCGCGCCGAATGCCCCGGCCGCCTCGCGAACGAGGCGCGCCTGCTCGACCTGCTCGCGCGCGGGCGCGACCGCCGTTTCGTCGCCGGCACGCTCTCGCCCGAGGCGCGCCGCTTCTGGCTCTCCGCCTGGCAGTCGCTCCATTTCAACCGCGTCCTCGCGCGCCGCGTCGACCGCCTCGACGTCGCGCTCGCCGGCGACCTCCTGATGCGCGACGCCTTGTCGGGCTCGCGCGCGACGCACGCGTGCGTCGACCCGGCGCACGACCAGCCGCTGGTCGACCGTTTCGAGCTCCATCCGACGGCGCCGCTCTTCGGCGAGCACGTCGAGCTCGCGGGCGGCGAGGCGGGCGCGCTCGAGAACGAAGTGCTCGTTGCGACGGGGATCGCGCGCGCGCGGCTGCGCCGGCCGAGCGGACTTTCGCTGCACGGCGAGCGTCGCGTAATCCGGTTCGCGGCGCGCGACGTCGAAGTCGAGGCGAAGCCGGGCGAGCGGACGCTCGTGCTCCAGCTCCGGCTGCCGCCCGGCAGCTACGCGACGACCGTCGTCGCCGAGATCACCAAGAGTTTCGCCGCGCCGGCTTGAGCGACGGGCAGCGAATGCCCGACGAAACGACGGGGAGGCGTCGCGACGGCGGCACCGCCGTTGCCATGGCGCGCGGCCCGCGGAGGTTCCATGATCCCCATGATGAAGCGTGAATCGGTCGTCGGTGCGGTGCGCCAGCTCGCGAGCGAAGGCCTGGTCGAACCGCAGCAGGCGCCGCGCGTCGAGGCGCGGCTGCTCGAACTGCTCTTCCCGCCGTCCGCCGGCGACGCCGCGAGCAAGATCGCGAAGCTCGTCGCGTGGCTCGGCGGCGCGCTCGTCGGCGCCGGCCTCCTCACCCTGGTCGGCCTCAACTGGGACGAGCTCTCCAAGTGGACGAAGCTCGCGCTGATCTTCGGCGCGCTGGTCGGGCTGCATGCGGCCGGCTGGCGGCTGCAGGTCGCGCGCGACGGCGGGCCGGGACGGGCGCCGGCCGTCGGCCTCGCGCTCACCGGCGCGGCGATGCTCTCGTTCGGCGGCGCGATCGCGCTGGTCGCGCAGATCTACCACCTCGAGGCGCACTGGCCGAACGCGGTGCTCGCGTGGTGGCTGCTCTCGCTGCCCTTCGCGCTGCTCTTCAACTCACGCTGGCTGCTCCTGATCGTGGTCGGCCTCTTCTCGGCGTGGGGCCTCAAGTGCGTGGACGTCTGGATGGACGACCACCAGCTCTGGAGCAACGAGTTCGGCTGGGGCTTCGCCATCGTCGCGCTCGCGGCGATCGTCGCAGCGGCGGGCGCGCTGGCGCGCGGCTCCCGTTTCGGGAGCTTCGCGCCGCTGCTCGGCCTGCTCGGCCGGCTGGGCGCGCTCGGCGGCCTCTTCTTCCTCTCGTTCGATGAATTCGGGCACGACCACGTCTCCTGGCTCGCTCGCGAGGGGCTGCTCTCCTCCGAGCGGCTGCACCGATTCGGGCTGCTGCTGGCGCCGGCGGCCGCGTTCGCGGCGGGGGCGCTCGCGCTGCTCGCCGTCGGGGCGGTGGTGCGGCGCGGCTGGCGGGAGGGTCGCGGGTGGCTCGACGAGCCGCTCGACGTCGCCGCCGTGGTCGCGGGCGCGGCGCTCGTCGCGGTCGCCGACCTCTTCGTGCCCGAACTCGCCTTCCTGGTCGCCAACGCGCTGATGCTGGCCGCCGTGCTCGGGCTGATCGTCCGCGGCGTGCGCACCGGCCGCGTCGCCGACGTGAACCTCGCGCTGGTCGCCTTCTTCGTGACGGCGATGGCCCGCTACTTCGAGTTCTTCGCCGAGGGCTTCGGCGCCGCCTTCACGTTCCTGGGCGCGGGCGTGCTGCTGCTCGGACTCGGGTACTTCATCGAGCGCCTGCGCCGGAAGTTCGTCGCGCAGGCGCGCAGGAGCCGGGCATGACCAGGAAGACGCTCTTCTTGATCGCGGTCGCGCTGCAGGTCGCGCTGCTCGGCTGGATGGTCGCTTCGTCGGAGCGCACGCTCGCCCGCGGGACGCGCGTCGTCCTGCGCGTCCGACCGGTCGACCCGATCGACTTCATGACCGGCCGCTACGTCGACGCCCACCCCGCGATCGGGCGCATCGACGTCGCGAAGGTGCCGCTGGTCGGCGCCCCGGCCGAGGACGCGGCGACCGGCGCGACGACCGGGACGCCCGACCTCTCCCGAATCTGGGGCCACGACGTCTGCGTCGAGCTGCGGCAGGAGGGCGAGTACTGGGTGGCGGAGCGCGTCGTCCTCGAAGACGGCGCCGTCGCGCCGCGCGCGCCCTTCCTGCGCGGCCGCGTCGCGCCGTCGCACGGGACGCTGCTCGACGTCAACTACGGGCTCGACCGCTTCGACATCCCCTACGACGCCGAGGACCCCTCGCCGCTCGCGAGCTCGAACGACCACGTCGTCGCGCTCGTCGTCCGCGTCGCGAGCGACGGGCGCAGCGTCACCGAGGACCTCGTCGTCGACGGCCGGCCGTTCGCCGAGTGGAACGCCGCGGAGAAGGCGAAGCGGAAGTAGCGGCCCGGCGCCGCGGGAGCGCGCCGGCGCAGGCACATTGTCGAACCCCGGGTCGGGAGCGAGAGTATCCGCTCCGATTCCGGGAGACCGTGCATGCCCTACCTCGTCTTCGCGATCCTCTTGGGAGTGGTCTGCTCCCTGGTCGCGAACAGCCGCGGCCGCAGCGCGCTCGGCTGGTTCTTCATCGGCTTCTTCTTCGGGATCTTCGCGCTGATCGTCCTCTTCGTGATCCCCGACCTGAAGGAGCTCGAGGCGCGCGAGCAGCGACTGCGGAACGAGAACCGCCTCCTGCGCGAGCAGGTGAAGAGCCACCGCGTGGTCGCCGACCAGCGCCACGACCGGCAGGAGCGCCGGCTCACCGTGCACGATCGCGCGCTCGGCGTCGACACGAGCGGCGCGCCGCAGCTCGACGACGGCGACGACGCGGAGCCGTGGACCGACGCGGCACCGCCGCCGCTCCCGAGCGCGGTCCCTCCGACGACCGCCGACGAGTTCGCGGCGGCGAGCTGGCGCTACGCGGCGGGCGCGCAGGCGCGCGGGCCGGTGACTTTCAGGGCCCTGCGCGATCTCTTTGCCCAGGGCGACGTCACGCCCGCCACGCTCGTGTGGACGCCGGGCATGGCGGAGTGGCTCGCCGTCGGCAACCTGCCCGGCCTCATGGAATCGCTGCATGCCTGAGCCCGCGCCGACGCCGGAAGTCCGCACGGGCGCGTGGTTCGACGGCGTCCTGATCGGCACGATCGAGGAGCTCGGCGAGCTCGAGCGCGCCGTCGCCGACTTCAATGCGGCGGGCATGGCGCAAGCGAGGCTCGAAGTCGACGGCGGCCGCTTCTCGCTGCTGCTGGACGATCGGCGCCTGCCGGTCGACGCGGGGCGCGAGCCGGCGATCCGCGCGCTCGTCGAGCGCCTCGACGCGGTGGCCGCCGCGGCGTCGCGGCGCGGCGAGCTCGAGTCGACGCTGCGCTCGGTGACGGTCGAGCGCGAAGAGGTCGTCGAGCGGCTCTTCGCCGCGCGCGGCCGCGCGCTCGAGGTGGTCGGACGGAGCCGGCCGCGCCAGTCGTCCGACGAGCAGCGCTTCCCCGCGCCCTTCGTCGCGGCGCCGCGCGACTGCCGCCGCCTGCTCTTCACGGCGCTCGGGCTCGTCCTCGTCTTCGGCGCTCTCGCCTGGCAGAAGGGCTACGTCGATCGCCTCTTCTCGCCGCGCGCGACGAGCCTCGAAGTCGACTGCGGGCTCTTCGCGCCGCGGCTCTCCGCCGAGGTCGACTCCCACCTCGGCGACTACGTCGTGACGGTGCGGCGCGGCGACGGCTACCCGGCGACCGCGCAGGCGGTCGAGGAGCAGGTCGGCGCCGCGACGACCCCGCTCGAGCGCGCCGCCGCGCGCGTCGTCGCGGACGGCGGCCGCATCTACGTCCGCCTCGAGGATCGCGACGGTCGCGTGCTCGCGGTCGCGCCGGTCGAGCTGCGCGCGCTGCTCGGCGCCGCCGACGGCCGCGTCACGTGCGAGCTCGACGGTCGGATCGACGCCCGCCGCGTCCGGCTCGACCTCGACTCCGGATCGCGCCCGTGAGCGAGGAGGAATCGGGAGTCGCGGCGCGAGGGGGCGGCGACCTGCCCGCGCTCGCGGAGTGGCCGGCGGGGACGCCCTACCCCGACGCGGTCACGGTCGCGGCGCGGTGCGTCGCCTGCGGCGTCCGCTGGCGGATCCATCGCGACCTCTGCGGCTTCCGACTGCGCTGCCGCTGCGGCGCGTGGGTCGACGTGCCGCGGCCTCCGGGTGCGCCACCGACGGCCGCGCCTCCGCCGGCCGCACCTCACGAGCCGGTCGCGCTGCTCGAAGAGATCGCGCTGCATCCGGCGGCGCCGCCCCCCGCCAAGGACCCGCCGCGCACGGTCGACGCCGAGTCGGAGCTCGCCGCGATCCACTTGCGGCCCCTCGACGAGACGCGCCGGCTGCGCGGGCGCACCATCCTCGAATGCGTGCTGCTGGCGGCCGCCTTCCTCGTGCCTCCGCTCGTGCTGCGGCTCGCGGTCGCGCCGCACGACGTCCCGCGCCTGCTGCCGATCGCGACCACGGCCGCGAGCCTGCTCGTGCTGCTCGTCTATCGCTGCGCGCGCCGCGACGTCGCGGTCGGCTGGACCGAGCCGCGCCTGCGCTACTGGTTCGAGGCGTCCGCCGTGATGGTCGGCGCGGTGCTGGTGGCACTCGCCTACGAGGCGCTCGTCCGCCGCTTCGTCCCGGAGTTCGGCGGCGACTGGATCGCGACGGTCCGCGAACAGGCCGGACTCGACCTCGCCTTCTTCACCATCGCGATCTGCCCCGGCATCTTCGAGGAGCTCGCGTTCCGCGGGCTGATCCAGGTGCGCATGACCCGGCTGCTCGGCGCGACGCAGGGGCTCCTGGTCACCGCGGCGCTCTTCGCGATCGCGCACGGTGCGCAGCTCGGGCTGCCGTTGCAGGCGGGGCTCGGCCTCTACCTCTGCAGCCTGCGCGCGCGCAGCGGCAGCATCATGCCCTGCGTCCTGGTCCACCTCGGATACAACGGCGCGCTCGTCCTGTTGCATTGACGCGCGGGACGCGCAGCTCGCGGCGAGCCGTTCACTCGATCGGTTCGCCGGCGGTCCATTCGAGCAGGCCGCCCGAGCACTCCGGCTGCAGCGTCGCCTCGAGGCGCAGCTTGCGCGACGTGACGGCGTCGAAGAGCGCGAGGTTGATGCGGTCGCGCGCGACGCCGTACTTGCTGACGCCGGCGACCTCGCGCCAGGACTCCTTCGATTCGTCGTACCACAGCACGCGCCACGACTGCGGGACGCGGCAGCGGCCGTTCGCGCCGTCGTCGTACCACCAGGCGCCGCACCGTCCGATGCGGCGCGGCTCCTCGAACTCGTACTCGACCCACTCGACGGTGCCGACGTGGTCCCACCATGTGAAGCGCGCGATCTTCGTGTCGGACGACGAGCGCTCCGGCAGCACGCCGTCGGAGAGCGCGCCCAGCTGATCGTGGACGTGCGACGCGCTCGCGACCAGCGAGGCTCTCGCCCAGCGGTGTGAATCATCGCCCGACCCGGCGACCGGGAACGCGGTCATGCGCACGTGGCACGCGCCCATCGGCACGAAGAGGAGCGTCTCCTCCTCGCCGTCGGCGCGCACCGGACTCGGCTGCAGCGGCGCGACCAGCCCGTTCTCGAGCCGCCACGCCGACACGCGCCGCCCCTTCCCGACGACGACGTCGTGGAGCGGCATCCCGAGCAGCCGCGGCTCGAAGGGCGGCGCCGCCCGCGGGCCGAGCCCGTCGCGGACGATGCGCACCGGACGTTCCGAGCGGACGCGCTGGAAGGAGCGCTCCGGCGCCGCCGCATCGAGGACGAGGGCGTAGTTCCAGGGATCGCGCGTCGTGACCTCCCGCGCTCCCCATTCATGGTCGGCCGGTCCGCTCCACTTGGGCACGAGCGCGAGCGAACCGGTGAGCGGCCCGCAGTCGACCGCGACCGAATCGTGGTTCCCCGGAAAGCGGCGCACGTGGAGATCCATCGGGAGGTCCACGACGAACGAAGCGACCCCGCTCCAGGTTCGCTCGATCCGGACCCACGAGCCGGCCGGCGGCGGCTGCGCCAGCCCGACGACCCGCGCGCGCGTGCACCAGCCGGGGATGCGCAGGTAGAGCGGGAAGCGTTGCGGGCCGGAGGTCGAGACCTCGATCTCGATCCGCTCCGAGAGCGGGTAGTCGGTGGTGACGCGCACGCGCGCGCTGCCGCCCTCCCCCACCTTCGCGACCACCTCGCACGGCGCCCACAGGAGCGCCGCGAACCCGCCGTCGCGCGTCGCCATCCAGCAGTGCTCGGCGAAGTAGGGCCAGCCCTGCACGACGTCGTGCTGGCAGCAGCGGTACCGGGCGTCGGGGGAGAACGCGAACATGCAGCCCGAGTTCTCGACCTGCGGCGAGTGGTCCTGCGCGTCGCACGCGACGCCGTTGGGCGAGGTGAGGTAGTGCAGCGCCTTCATGTCGGGCGCGACCGCCGCCGGCAGCGAGTTGAACGCGACCTCCTCGCAGCGGTCGGCCCAGATCGTCTCGCCCGTGATCCCGGCCAGCAGCTCGAACGACGCCATGAACTCGACCATCGAGCACGCCTCGGCCGCCTGGCGCGGGTCGCCGCAGCCGGGCCGGCAGTTCTCGTCGGCGCCGAACATCCCGCCCGGCACCTGGCCGAAGCGCTCCATCATCTCGGCGTAGTTCTTCGGCGTCGCGGCGCGGTGGCGGTCGTCGTGCGACTGCACCCAGAACTGCAGCGGCTCGCGGAACCCCTGGCAGAAGTTGACGCCGTGCCAGCTCGCGATGCCGCCGGTCCAGTCGTCGGTCTTCTCGTGCAGCGCCTGCGCCAGCTCGAGCAGCCACGCCTCGCCGGTCTGGTCGTGGAGCCAGTGGACGATCGCGAGGTTGTCGCCGCCGCGCACCTTCTGCCACGAATCGGGCAGCAGCTTTTCGCGCGGCAGCGCGAGCTCGTAGCGGAAGTATTTCTCGAGGAACGTGAGGACGCGCGGGTCGCCGGTCGCCTCGAACCAGGTCCGCAGCGCCCACAGCACCGGCATGTTGGGCCAGAGGTCCGGGAGCGCGCGGTTGGCCTCGGGCCCGAAGTACCCGTCGTCGCGCTGCGCCGCGAGGATCGCCTCGATCCAGCCGCGCGCCACCGAGGCGAGGCTCGGGTCTCTCTCCTTCACGAGGTGGGCGAGGCTCGTGAAGCCCTTGAGCCAGTAGGGCAGCTCCTCCCACCCGTGTTCGCCCGAGCCGTCGCGGCTCCGCCATGCGCTGCCGATCGGCCGGCACCAGCGGCTCACCTCGGGCAGCCGTCCGAACATCCCCTTCGCCATGAGGTCGAGCTGCGCCTGCAGCCAGCCGCGCGGCCGCACCGCGCCGACCGGCAGCTTGATCAGCGGATCGGGGGCGAGCGGCGGACGGTGGCCGGCGTAGTTCGCGTTGCTCCCGGCGAGCGGCGGTGCGGCGATCGTGACGCCGTCCTGCCCCGCCGGCGGCGCGGCGTACGCGAGGACCCACGCGGCGACGATCGCGCACGGCTCGAAGGGCAAGGCGGGCTCCCGTTCGGAGGGACGACACGGCGTCGCGACGCACCGTCGACGCGCGTCCCCGTATGGTATTCGCCCCTCGGTCGGGCTTGCTCGGAGCGGTTGCGATGGCCGATAGGATTCCGCGGCCCGAACCGCGGAGTCCGAGATGAAGCGCCGCTCCATCCTGAAGCTCGCCGTCGTCGTCCTCGCCGCTTGCACTCCGAGCGGCGTGACGGTCGTCGACCGCGGGGCCGACCCGTCGCCGCCCTTCCACGCGCCGGCCGACGCGGCGCGCGCCGCGCCGGCGCCGACTCCGGCCGCTCCAGCGGCCGCGACCGCCAACGCCGCGACGGCGCCGAAGGCCGCCGCCGCGCCGGCCGAAGCGACGCCGACGACCGTCGCGGGTCTGCCGGTCCTGCGCCTCTCGGGCACGCCGCACGAGATGGGCTTCCAGCACGGCAAGGCGCTCGCCGCCGGCATCAAGGAGGGGATCACCGAGTTCTGCGTGAAGTACCGCAGCCACGGGATCCGGGCCCGCTACGAGCAGATCCGCAAGCGCGTCGCGAACGAGGTCGAATACCCCGCCGAGATCACCGACGAGCTCGAGGGGATGCTCGAAGGGATGGAGGCGAGCGGCACCGACCTCACGATCCCGCTGCTCAAGCGCAAGCTCGACCTGCTCGACCTGCAGTGCCTCAATTCGGTCGACCACTGGGGCCTCTTCGGCTGCAGCGGCATCACGGCGTGGGGCGCGTGCACGCCCGACGGCGAGGTCCTCACCTCGCGCAACTTCGACTTCGACGCCGACCCCGAAGCGCACGCGATCGTCCGCCTCGGGATCGTGCTCGTCTTCCATCCGAAGGAGGGGCGGCCGTTCGCGAGCTTCGCCTTCCCCGGCCTGGTCGGCGTCACGACCGGCGTCAACGACGCGGGGGTCGCCTGCTTCCTCCACGTCGCCAACGGGACGTTCGGCGGAGGTGAGATCGGCGAGTCGATCCCGCTCCTCGTGATCGCGCGCGAGCTGATGCAGAGGTGCGACGCCGCGCACGCGGCGCCGCTCGCGCGCGAGCGCCTCGCGAAGGCCAACGTCCGCAACTCCTTCCTCTTCCGCGTCGTCACGCGCGGTGACGACGCGCCGCCGACCTCGGTCTTCGAGATCGACTCGCTCGGCTTCGGCGAGCAGAAGCTCCCCGACGTCGCCGCGGGCGAGAAGCCGCTGCTCGTCGCCACCAACCACTACCGCACCCGCACGGGCGTCTTCGATCCGATCCCCGACTCGAAGATCCGCTTCAGCAACCTGACCGAGGGGGCGCAGCGCTGCCTCCTGAACGGCGACCACGTGATCGCACCGGAGGAGGCGTTCGCCGATCTCGAGAAGGTCGCGCAGGACGGCGGGATCGTGACGCTGCACTCGCTCGTTTTCGTGCCCCGCTCGCTCGACTTGTGGGCTTCGTTCAGCCGGATCAGCGAGAAGAGCGGCCGGCCGATCTCCGCGCCGCACGCCAAGCCGGCCCGCGTCAACCTGCGCGAGCTCCTCGGCGGGGACTGAGCCACGCGCGGCTACGCGCGGTCGATCGTCCGCGGCTGCGCGCCGGCTCAGTCGCCCTTCGACCTCGTCCCGCCGGCGGGCGGCGCGTCCTGCTTGGGCGGCGGCTCCTGCTTCGCAGGCTCGACCGGAGGCGTCGGCGGCGTCTCCCCCGCCGCGCGCCCCTCGGCCGGGTCGAGCACGAGGTAGGGCTCGTCGGCCAGATCGAGCAGCACGCCGAAGCGCGACAGCACGTCGGTGCCGAGCAGGAAGTTCGCGTGGGGCATGCGGCGCTCGACGACGGTGACCGCGAGGTCGCGCACCTCGAGCGCGCCGAGCCCGAGGCAGCCGACCTTGCCCTCGCGCACCGGCACGAAGCCGAGCGACGTCTCGACCTGGACCACGGCCGCCTTCCTGTCGAAGGCGAGCTTCGCGTCGTCGGCGAACTCGCGCGTCACGAGCGAGCGCGGCGAGGCGGTGTCGATCAGCGCCTGGCACTGCACGCCGTCGACGCGCAGCGTGCAGTAGAGCTCGCCGCCCTGCCCGAAGCGCAGCGGCAGCGCGACGTGGCGGGCGAGCGGGCTGCGCAGCTCGTTCGGCGTGAACTGCCCCTTGCCCCAGTCGAAGCGCAGGCACTGGCCGCGGAAGAAGCCGGTCCCGAGCGCGCCCTGCACCTTCACGTCGAGGCCTTCGAAGGTCGCGCGCTCCGACACCTCGGTCACGTAGACGGTGAGGTCGCGCCGCCCGAAGCCCGCGAGCTCGAGGAACGGCACCGTCGCGGAGAGGTAGACCGACGGGATCGCCGGGTCGCGCACGACGTCGCACTTGAGGCCGAGACTCTTGGCGAACTCCGGGTCGACGAAGGTGAACGCACCCGCACCGGTGTCGACCACGAACCACGCCGATTTCTCGCCGGGCCCGTGCACCGCGACGAGCGGCAGGCCGTGCGCGTAGCGGAGCGCGCTCGGGACCGCGGGCGGGGGCGGCGGCGTCTGCCGCTGCAGCCACGACCCGCACGCCGGCAGCGCGAGCACGGCCAGGGCACCCGCCCTCGCCGTGAAGCGACGACTCGCCATCGTCTTCGACCCTCCTCCGCGACATCGTACGGCCCACGCCGCTCCGCCGCGCGCACGGCTCGGCATGATCTGCCGCGGCAGCCGCGCGGCGCGGCGCCGGGGAGACCTTGGATGAAGTCGCTCACGCGCTGGTTCGTGCAGGGCCTGATCGTCCTCCTGCCGCTCACCGCCACGCTCGGCGTCGTGACCTACGTCTTCAACTGGCTCGACGACCTCTTCCACGTCGGCGCGGCGATCGGGCCGAAGGGCGGCATCCCGGGGCTCGGCTTCGTGTTCGCCGTCGTGACCATCACGACGGTCGGCTGGCTGGCGAGCCTCTTTCTCGGACGCTGGCTGGTGCGGATCACCGACTGGCTCATCGGCCGCATCCCTCTCGTGAGCTCGATCTACGGCACCATCAAGGACATCCTGGTCGCGATCGGCGGCGACAAGAAGACGTTCGAGCACCCGGTCGTGGTGACGCTGACGCCCGGCTCGACGTACAAGCTGCTCGGTTTCGTGACGCGCCACGACCTCGCGGAGATCGGGCTGCCGGGCGAGGTGGCCGTGCTGCTGCAGCAGAGCCTCAACTTCGCCGGCAACCTGGTCGTCCTGCCGAAGGCGCAGGTGCGCGCGCTCGACGTCGATCCCGGCCGGTTCCTCACCTTCCTCATGTCGGGCGGCCTCACCGGCAAGCTCGACAAGGTGCCCGAGAAGGACGAGTTCCCCAAGCTCGACGAACCCGCGCCCGCGTCGTGACGCGCGCGCTCTACTTCCCGCCGCCGTCGGCCGGCTTGTCGGGCGCGCCGGGGTCCTTCGGCGGCGCGACGCTCTGCGGCGGCGGCTCGGCGCCGTTCTCCGGCAGCTCGGGGCGGCCCGGGTCGACGGCGCGCAGCTCGTTCCAGTGCTCGCCCGCCTCCTGCATGCGCCCCTGCTCCGAGTAGAGGCGCGCGAGGTTCACGAGCACGTCGCCCAGCACGCTGCGCGTGCTCGCGAGCGCGCCCTCGTCGTCGCCCTGCTGCGCGGCGGTGAACTGTGCGCGCACCAGGTCCTCCGCGCGGATGAACTCCCGCTCCGCGAGGTCGAGGTCGCGGTGGAGGTGGTAGAGCAGGATCAGGTAGCAGTCGTTGACCGAGCGCGGGTCGTCGGGCGCGAGCGCGACCGCGCGCAGGTAGGCGCGGTAGCTCTCCTCGTAGTGGCCCGAATCGCGGCAGATGAGCGCGTAGTTGTTCCAGAAGTCGGCGCGGTCGGGCGCGATCGTGCACGCCTGCCGGTAGAGCTCGCGCGCCTTCTCGAGCTCGCCGCTCTCGTAGAGGCGGTCGCCGAGGTAGCGCAGCCCCGCCACCGCGTTCTCGTTCTTCGGGTCGCGCCCCCACGCCGAGACGAAGAGCTCCCACGCCTCGTCATGACGGTCCTGGCGCAGGCGTGTCCAGCCGCGCCACGCGCGGTCGCGGCTCGCGCGCTCGCTCGCCGCCGCGAAGATCGCCGGATGGAGGCGCCCCGACTGCAGCACGAGCTGCTCCGCCTCGAGGTAGTCCTGCACCGTCTTCTCGTCGTCGGTGTAGCGGTTGAAGTACATGTGGGCGCGGCCGACGTGGAGCTCCGACGTGAACCACGCGGCGAGCCACGGCTCGAACGGGCCCTTGGCGTAGAAGTCGAGGCCGTCCTCGAACTGCTTCGCCGCCGTCGCCGACTCGACGAAGAGGACGTGCAGCGCCTCTTCGGCGGGCGCGTCGGTGAGGAGCTTCTTCGCGGCGGCGTAGCCCTCCGCCTCCTTGCCCGGCAGGAGCGCGAAGACGCGCACGCGCCGGATCCGGATCGCCTTGCCGTCGGCTCCGCCGGCGACCGTGAAGTCGTTCAGGACCTTCGCGGCGCGCGCCATCTGCGCGTCGGCGTTCATCGTGTCGCCCGCTGCGGCGTAGCCGGCGTACTCCTGCAGGAGGTCGTCGATCAGCGTCGTCGCGGCGCCCTCGTCCTTCGCGTCGAGCCCGACCGCGCGCCACAGGAGCGCGAGCCCCTCGGCCGCGTAGCCCCGCTCGTAGAGGAACTGGGCGAGCGCGACGTTCGCCGCGACGTTCTTCGGATCTTTTTCGAGCGCGGCTCGCAGCTCCGCTTCGGCCTGCAGGTCGGCCTCGCTCCGCTGCGGTTCGCCCGACTCGCCGCCCTCCTCCTGTGCGCGGGCGAGCGCGCCGATCGGGCCCGCGCCCGCCGCGCAGGCGAGCGCCGCGAACGCGGCCGTGAAGAGACGCATCGTGATCTCCGGTCGGGCCGGCGCGCCAACGTCGCGCGGCCCTCGCCGCCCCCGCGGCTGAAGGTTGGGAGAGCGCGGATGGTAACGGGGTCTGCCTAACATCGCGCGGACGATGGGGACCGACGAAACGGACGGCGGGCAACCGCTCGAACTGCGCTGCGAGGCGATCGCGCCGTGGCTGTGGCGCGTGTCGTGGGCGGCCGGCGGCACCGTCGCCAGCGACGCCGAGCGCGAGCAGATCGCGCAGGTCGCGACGTCGCGCGCGAACGGGGCGCTGGTGGTGCTCGCGCCGGTCGCAGCGGAGGGCCCGCCGCTGCACGCGCCGGCGCCAGCCGGCGCGCTGAGGCCGCCGATCCCCGCGGCACTGACGCCGATCATCGGCACGATCCAATGCGGGTTCTCGAGCCCGGACCTGACGCGCCACGACCGGACGGGCGAGCCCGGCGTCTTCTTCGCGCCGCGCGGCCGCGGCCGGGTCGTGATGGCCTCGCGCCATCCCACCGAAGCGGCGACGCGCCGCCTCGTCGAATCGCTCGCGCCGAAGGAGGCGACGGCCGCCGCGCTCGAACGGATCGAGCTCATGCTCGCGGCCGCGTCGGACGCGGCGCACGCGCTGGCGCCCGGCCTCCCGAGCGTCCGCCCGGCGCTCGACGACGGCGAGCTCGCGCCGGCCTCGGGCGAACGCGACGAGCTCGCGCGCTTCGTCTACGTCACCGACGGGGACGGCCGCTTCCTCGAGTCCGCGCTCGACCCGGGTGGCGCGCTCGTGCACGTCGCCCGTCTCTGCCGCGGCGGCGAATCGTTCACGCTGCACCCGCGGCTCGGCGGCCGGCCGCTCGAGCGCGCGCAGCTCGTGCTCGCGCGCGCGACGGCGGCCGCGGATCGCGGCGCGCTGCTGCGCGTCTTCCTCGACGACGAGGACCTCGGTCCGTGGCGGCTCGGCGACGCGCAGGCGCCGGAGCGCACGTCGTTCGACCTGTTCCGCATCTCGTCCGACCTGCTCGCGGGGCGCGAGGCGCTGCGGCTCACGTTCCGGCTCGAAGGACGGCACGAGATCGCCGCGCTGCGCTGGTGGTTCCTCCACGAAGAGGAGCCGGACGGGACGTGGCTCACCGAGCTCGAGGCGACCGCGGCGGAAGGCGGCGGCGCGCCGCGCGCCGATCGGGCGGCCGACGGCGGCCTCCTCGTCCACGACGACGAGCTCTTCCTGCGCGGCCTCGAGCTCGTATCCGGCGCCCGCGTCCGCTACGCGCTCCCGCGGGGCGAGCGGCGCCTCGCGCTCACGCTCGCGCGCGGCGACGGAAGGCCGGCGGGCGCAGCGCGCCTGGCCGTCGGCGCGAGTGGAACGTCGACGCGCTTCGAGCTCGCCGCGGAACCGCACGCGCGCCGCGACGTGGCCCTGCCGCTGCCGTCCGCCGCGGCAGGGCTGCTCGAACTCGCGAACGAAGGCGACGCGCCGCTGCGGCTGCTCGCGCCGCGGCTCCTGCGCTGAATCTCCATGCTCAGCGCGCCGCGAGCTCCGGCGCACGCGCGTCGAAGCGGGCGACCAGCGCCGCGGGAGCACGCTCGCGCCAGCCGGCGGGGAGGCGCGCGACGACCAGCCCGCGCCCGCCGCCGGCCGGCCGCGTCCGCACCAGCAGCAGCGTGCGCCCGAGCTGCTGGTTCACGGCGAGGTAGTCGAGCAGCCGGCTCAACGCCGCGTCGCAACTCGCGCCGTCGCGCAGCGACGTCACCTCGACGCACAGCGCCGCGCGCCGCGGCCGGGTGAGCTCGATCTGGAGCGTCCGCTCGCCGAGCGCGCGCGCCCGATCGGCGCGCAGCGCCGCGTCGAGCCGCGCGAGCCCGCGCAGCGCCGGGTCGTCGCCGTCGCGCGCGAACGGGTCGACGCGCGCGAAGCGGTCGCACGCGCGCCGCGCCGCCTCCCCCTCGTCGAGCGGATCCTCGGAGCCGAACGCCTGCAGCTCGAAGCCGCACGCGGCGACCTCCGCGGGCGACGCAGCGCCCGCCGGGCGCGTGCCGGCCGGGCGCGCGGCGATGGAGGAGCTCGCCGGCGCGACGCGCACGACCTCGACGGCGTCGCTCGCGGCGAGGAGACGGCGGTGGCCGGGCCAATTCTGCGGGCCCCCGCTCGCGTCGATCTCCTCGGAGGTCGGGCCGGCGCCGAGCCAGTCGACGAAGCTCCACGCGCGGTCGGTCGCGTCGGAGCGCGGCGCGAGCCGCGGCAGCGCGATCGCGAAGCCGCCGGGCCGCCCTGTCGCCCCCGCCGCCCCCGGCGCCGACTCGACACGGAGCTCGAAGGTGACCGCCTCGCCGAGGTGGTCCAAGACCTCGACCCGCGCGTGCCCCCACCCGAAGGCGGACGGCTTCGTGCCGGGGTCGGCGACCGCGTGCAGCAGCGTCGTCCGCTGCGCGCCGGCCACTTGCACCACGTCGACCACGACGAAGTCCCGCGCATCCTTCGCTGGCGGGCCTTCGGGGAGCGCGGCCGCCTCGACGTCGAGCCAGCACGGCTCGGCCGGCAGGCGGACCTCGCAGCGGACCACCTCGCCTGCCGCGACGCGCAGCGCGAGACGCGCCTCGCCCGCGACCTCGACCATCGCCGCGCGCGCCGGATCGCCCAGCCGGACCACGTCGGCCGCGTCCTCGCCCGACCTTGCGCAGCCTGCCCCCGCCATCACGACCGCCGCGACGAGCAGCCGCGGCAGGCGCGCGCTCCGGTTCGCAGGGATCGTCTTCGCGAAGCGTGGCACGCTCGGTCGGGGTCCGCCTCAGATCGGCTTCAGCAGGATCTCTTCGGCGACCGCGCCTTCGGCGAGCACCGCGTGCGCGATCGCGTCGGCCACCTGCTCCGGCTTCATCATCTTGTCGCGCCGCAGCCCGATGCGGTCGAGGTCGAGGCCGCAGCCGTCCCACGCCTTCGTGTCGACCTGGCCCGGCAGCACGTTGATCACGCGGATGCCGGCGGGGCGCAGCTCCTCGCGGATCGCGTCGCCGAAACCGCAGAGCCCGTACTTGCTGGCGCAGTAGGCGGCGGAGCCGGGGAAGCCCTTCTTGCCCGCCTCCGAGGAGACGTTCACGATCGCGCGGCCGCGCTTGCGCGCGAGCATGCCGCGGATCACGGCGCGCGTGACGAAGAAGGGGCCCGAGAGGTTCGTCTCGAGGATCTGCCGCCAGAGCTCGGTCGGGGTCTCGTGCACCGGCTTCACCTTGAAGAGGCCGGCGTTGTTCACGAGGACGTCGACGCCGCCGAAGGTCTCCTCGGTCCGCTTCACCGCCGCCTCGCCGTCGGCCTCGCGCGAGACGTCGCCCTCGATGGCGAACGGCCGCCCGCCCGCCTTCGCGACCGCCGCCGCCGTCTCGGCGAGCTCCTTCTGGCTGCGCGCCATCAGGGCGACGCCCCACCCTTCGCGCGCGAAGCGGAGCGCCACCGCGCGGCCGATGCCGCGCCCGCCGCCGGTGACGAGAAGCGCGGGAGGGGCCGCGGGGGTCATCGCGCGGTCCGCCGGCGTGCCGGCGCGCGGCCGTTGGCGGCCGCCTCGGGGATGCCGTCGGGCGCAGCCGCGCCGTAGTAGTCGACGAAGTTGCGCGGCGACTCGAAGAGGCGCACGCGCCAGAGCAGGCCCTTCGGCAGCTTCCGCTCGAGCACGCGCCAGCAGCCGATCACGACGTTCTCGGCGGTCGGGACCACGCCGCGCAGGAAGTCGGGGTCGAGGTTCAGGTTCCGGTGGTCGCACTTGACGATCACTTCGCGCTCGATCACCGCCTTGAGCTTCTTCAGGTCGATCAGCATCCCGGTCTGCGGGTCGACCTCGCCGCGCAGCGTGACCTCGAGCACGTAGTTGTGCCCGTGGCCGCCCTTGTGGGCGCACGGACCGTAGAGGCGCGCGTTCTCCCGGTCCGTGAGGCGCGGACTCGAGAGGCGATGGGCGGCGGCGAACTCGGCGCGCCGCGTGATGAAGACGGTGGCTCGTCCGGACATCGCCTGCATCGGCTCCGCGTGTGAAGGCCGCGGATCTTAGGTCCTGCGCGGCAGCGGTGGCGCGCTCGATTCGGCGCACGGTCCGCCGGGCGCGCCCCGTTGCGCGCGCTGGAGCGGGGCTCTATCGTCCCCGCCTCGTTTTGGCCGGAAGGCCGCAGCGAGACGAGACTACGGAGTCCGGCGCGGGGGTGTAGCTCAGCTGGTTAGAGCGTTGCCCTGTCACGGCAAAGGTCGTGGGTTCGAGTCCCATCACCCTCGCCATTCTCCGACTCGCCCCGCCCTCCAATCCCCCCGGTCCGCCCTCCCTCGGGAGACGTGATGGGCTGGTTCGACGGCGTCAAGAAGCTGCGCGACGGGATCCGGCTGCTGCGCGATCCCAAGGCGCTGGTCGAGAGCGACCTCGGCAAGGCCGCGAAGCAGCAGGTCGACGAGTACGTGAAGCAGAAGATGGCGGAGGCGCGCACCGTCGCCGGCGGCCTCGCCGAGGAGACGCTGCAGAAGGTCAAGTCGGAGGCGACGCTCTTCCTCGACGTGATCGAGGGGCGCATCGACGCGAAGCTCGCCGAGATCGAGCGCAAGCTCGAGGAACGGCTGCAGCGCGAGCTCTACTGGAAGCTGATCGGGCTGCGCTGGACGCTGCTGTTCGTCGTGCTGATGTCGGTCGTGTCGCTCGCCTACGTCATCCTGCGCCGCCGGTTCGGCGCCGGCTGAGAGCCTGTCTCGGCATGCGCGACTTCATCGACTTCCTCGCGCGCTGGGTCGAGCCCTACGTCTCCTTCCGCTGGATGATCGCGATGATCTTCGGCGGGATGCTCGTGAGCGACCTGCTCGGCACGTGGCTGTGGCTGCGCGACCTCAGCAAGGCGGCGCCCGACGCGTCCCCGCGCGAGCAGCGGCTGCGCCGCATCGCCCGTGCGGCGATCGGGTCGCAGCTGCTGCGCCTCTTCTCGTGGGACTCGCTGCTGCGGCAGCACGGCGTCTTCACGTCGGTCGTGCTGCTCGCGGTGCTCGCGCTCGCGCTCAACGCCTTCGTCTTCTTCGCGTAGGCGGCGCGCGGGCAAGGAAGCGGCCGCTCCTGACGTCGGAGCGGCCGCCTCGCGAGTCCGGCGGGGCGTCTCAGCGGGGGCGCGTGAGGCGTCGTCGGACGCGCGAGCCGTTGGCAACGCCAGTGCCGATGCAATGCGCATCTCTTCCCGGTCGCGGGAAGACTCGCGTCGTTCCGTGCTACGCGCGCGTGACCTTTCCCGAAAAAAGAGGAGGCGCGGATCGAAGTCTTCGAACGCGTGATTTCGGCGGCCGGCGCGCTGCGCGCGTCCCTAATGCGGACGCCCGAGCGATCCAGGTCCCGAAGGAGTTCGTCATGCGTCGCCCCCTCCGTCTCGCCCTGTTCATCTCGGCCGCCGCGCTGCCGCTCGCGTTCGCCCTCGCGCCGAGGGCGGCCGACTCGTGGACGCTGGTCGGCTGGAACAACCTCGGCATGCACTGCATGGACTCGGACTACTCGGTCTTCTCGATCCTGCCGCCGTTCAACAACCTGCACGCGCAGGTCATCGACGCCGCGGGCCGGCTGGTGGCCACCGACCAGGCGGTGCGCGTGTTCTACGCCGCGGTGACCGATCCCACCGGCTCGATCAACCGCACGTCGGCGGGCAAGACCAACTTCTGGACCTACGCGCCGTGGCTGTACGGCGGCTCGGCGACGCCCGACACGGGGCTGCTCGGGTTCGACATGCCGGGCCCCTCCAACACGCCGCGCGCGATGGTCTTCGACGCGGCGACGAACGAGTTCCACGCCGACGGGATCCCGATCACGCCGTTCGACGACGATCACCACCATCGGGCCTATCCGCTGATGAAGCTCGTCGCGCGCGACCTGCAGGGCAACGTGCTGGCGACGGCGACGCCGGTACTGCCGGTCTCCGACGAGATGGACTGCAGCGCGTGCCACGCTTCGGGCTCCGGCGCCGCCGCGCAGCCCACGGGCGGATGGGCCTTCGAGAAGAACGCGATCCGCGACTACCGCTTCAACATCCTGCGCCTGCACGACGAACTGCAGGCCGGCGATGCGACGTTCGTCGCCGCGCTCGCGACCGCCGGCTACTCCGCGCTGGGGCTCGAGGACACGGTGCGCACGCAGAAGACGCCGGTCCTCTGCGCCCGCTGCCACGCCTCGAACGCGCTGCCGGGCACCGGCATCGCCGGGATCCCGCAGCTCACGACGTCGACGCACGCGTTCCACGGGCACGTGATCGACCCCGGGACGGGCCTCTCGCTCGACGACTCGACGAACCGCGCATCGTGCTACCGCTGCCACCCCGGCTCGACGACGCGCTGCCTGCGCGGAGCGATGGGCGCCGCCGTCGCGGCGGACGGCTCGCTCGCGATGCAGTGCCAGAGCTGCCACGGGAACATGAGCAAGGTCGGCGGCGCGACGCGCGCCGGCTGGCTCGACCAGCCCAACTGCCAGGCGTGCCACACCGGGACGGCGACCCACAACAACGGGCAGATCCGCTTCACCGACGCCTACGAGGTCGACGGCACGCTGCGCGTCGCGGTCGACGCGACCTTCGCCACCAATCCCGACACGCCGGGACCCGGCCTCTCCCTCTACCGCTTCAGCGCGGGCCACGGCGGACTGCAGTGCGAGTCGTGCCACGGCTCGACGCACGCCGAGTTCCCCGCGACGCATCCCAACGACAACCTCCTGTCGACGCACGTCCAGGGGCACGTCGGCGTTCTGGTCGAATGCGCCTCGTGCCACAAGTCGACGCCGCAGACCGATCTCGGCGGACCGCACGGGATGCATCCGGTCGGCCAGGCGTGGATCGACCGCCACGGCAACGTGAAGCAGACCCTCGGCATCGCGGCCTGCAAGCCGTGCCACGGCGGCAACGACCATGGCACCGTGCTCTCCCGGTCGCACGCCGACCGCACGCTCGACCTCGGCGACAAGGGCTCGCGGACCTTCTTCAAGGGGCAGAAGCTCGGCTGCTACACGTGCCACGACGGTCCGAACGACGACGACGGGCCGTCGAACGCGTCGCCGGTCGCCACGGACGCCAGCGCGACGTGCGTCGACCAGCCGGTGAGCGTCACGCTCGCCGCGAGCGACGCGGACGGCGACTCGGTCACGCTGCGCATCGTCGACCAGGCGCGCTTCGGGCGGGTCGGCCTGTCGGGGACGACGGCGAACTACATCCCCGACCCGGGCTTCGCGGGCGTCGACTCCTTCACCTTCGCCGCGTGGGACGGACGCACCGATTCCAATCGCGCGACCGTCACGATCACGCGCGGCGCGACGTGGGGCAATTACGGCGCCGGCTATCCCGGCACCGGCGGCGCGATCCCGGGATTCGTGCTCGACGTGAATCCGACGCTCGGCGCGCACGTCCACTTCACGGTCGACAACTCCGGCGGCAGCGACGCCTTCGCGATCCTCGTGCTGTCGGCGGAGCAGGCGGCGCTCACCACCCCGTGGGGAAGCCTGATCCTCACCGAGACGGGGTTCATCGTGCCGACGCTCGTTCCGTCGGCGGGGCTGCACATCGGTGCGACCGTGCCGAGCGATCCCGCGTTCGTCGGACTGAGCGAGTTCCTGCAGGTGCTCGAGCTCGACGCGGGCGCCCACTTCGGCGTCGCGTTCACGCCCGGGCTGCGCGTCACGCTCGGCCAGTGATCGGACGACGAGTTCGCGGCGGCGCGGCGCGGAGCGATCCGCGCCGCGCCGTCATTTCCAGCCGAAGTCCTTCGGGTCGTAGGGGACCTTCGCCTTCGCGTAGGCCGGATCGTCGGGGTACTTCGCGAGGATCGCGAGCGCGCGCGCGAGCAGCGTGTCGACGCCTGATTCGAGGTCCTTCACGGCGTAGCTCACGAGCTCGTGCGGCGCGACGCCGATCCCCTCGACGCCGCGGCCGCCGTTGAAGCGGCCCATGTTGCTCGCGACCGAGAAGTAGAGCTGGAAGAGGCCGCTCGGCAGGTCGAGCGTCTCCTTGCTGGAGGACATGCCGGCGGTCGCGCTCTCGCCGATCAGGTATCCGCGGCCGTCCTCCTTGAACATGCCGCTGCCGGTCTCGCCGGCGCTGCGCACGGTCGCGTCGACGATCACGACGAGCGGCCCGCCATACGGGACCTTGCCGGCGCTCTCGTACTTCTTGTTGAACGCGAGCGTCCGGCCGGTCGGCACGAAGCGGCCCATGAGCGCCTCGCTGTCGAACGCGCCGCCCGGGTTCCCGCGGAAGTCGAGCACGATCCCCGGCACGCGTCCGAGCCCGGCGAGCGCCGCCTCGACCTGGTCGGGCAGGTCGGCGACGCAGCGGCGCAGGTGGATCACGCCGAAGCCGTCCTTCGTCTTCCACCAGTGGACGTCGTCGCTCCCCTTCGCGTCGGCCGGGATCGAGAGCGGACCCCATGGGACGTGGCGCGCCTTCGCGCAGGTGATCGTGCGCGCGAGCGCCTTCCCCGACGGCGCCTCGAGGCCGAGCGCGACGCGCGTCCCGCTTTGGAACTCGAGCCCCTGGTGGCAGGCGAAGAAGAAGGCGTGCTGCTCGGTCGAGAAACAGCCGATGTCGGCGAGCTCACCCATACGCGCTTTCATCCACTCGTCGGCCGGCTTGCCGTCGACCGTGACGAGCGCCATGCCGGGCTCGAGCCCCGACTTCTGCGCCTCCGCGAAGACGTTCTTCACGACGAGCTTCTTGCCGATGCGGCAGAGGAAGAGGCCGAGCCCGCCGCGCGGCGCGCGCAGCTCGGCGGGCGCCTCGACCGCCTTGCCCTTCTCGAGCGGCCGCACCTCCGCGTGGCCGTCGCGCAGCCGGGCGACCAGCTTCAAGAGCACGAGCAGGTGGTCGGAGTCGCCCTTCGCCTTCTTCGCGGCGGCCGTGATCTCGGCCGAGACCTTCTTCCAGTCGACCTTCTTCTGCCGGAGCAGCGCACCGCACTGCTTCTCGAGCAGCGGAAGCGCGAAGGCGACGTCCTTCTCGCACGCCGTCTCGCCGGCCGGCGCAGCAGCGGGCAGCGCGGCGGCGCAGGCGAGGAGGGTGATCGCCGCCGCTGCGCGCACCGGCCGCGCTCCTCTCACGCCTCGCGCACCCAACGCCAGATCTCGCCGAGGCGCGGCGGCTTGCCGGTGCTGAAGATCGCGATGCGGAAGACCTTCCCGCCCGCCCACATGAGGAACCACGCGCCGATCGCGACCGAGACGGCGGCGACCGCGATCTCCCAGACCGGCGGCGCCGGCGAGAGCGCGAGGCGCAGCGACGCGATGAACGGCGCGCTGAACGGGAACCAGGTGAGGATCTTCGAGAGGACGCTGTCGGGGTGCTGCATCACCGGCGCAAGCGAGAGCATCGGGATCATGATCAGGACGATGATCGGGAACATGAGGCTCTGCGCGTCCTGGATCGAGCTGCACATGGCGCCGACCGCCGCGTAGAGGCTCGCGAAGAGCAGGTAGCCGGCCAGGAAGAAGTAGAGGAACCAGAGCAGGTTCGGGCCGGAGAACATGCTCGCGCGCACGAAGCCGTGCGAGTTCGCCGCGAAGAAGCCGGCCGCTCCCCACGCGACGAGGACGACCAGGCCGGTCAGCCAGGCGCCGAGGATCTTCCCGGCCAGCAGCTCGAAGGGCCGGATCGAGGAGACCAGCACCTCCACCACGCGGTTGCTCTTCTCCTCGATGGTCGAGTTGAGCAGCATCCCGGCGGACTGCATGACTCCCATCAGGATCAGGAAGACGACGCCGAAGGCGGTGACCGAGTCGCTGGCGCCGCTCGACGCGACCACCTCGCCCTCGCGCTTGCCGATCAGCCGCTGCTTCACGGCGGGCTGGTCGTCGATGCGGCGCACGAGCCCGACGTCGACGTTCACGCTCGCGAGGCGCAGCGTGCGCACCGCCGTGAAGACGGCGTCGCGCACGCGCTGTCGCACGTCGCCGGCGGTGAGCGAGCGCGCGCCGTAGAGGACGTCGTCCTCCCCCATCGGCGCCCTCGCGTCGCCGCCGACCGAGCGCCGGCGGTCCCCCTCGTCGTCGTACCGAATCTCCTGGTCGGCCTGCGCCGGGATCTCGAGCACGCGCGGTCCGATCAGCACGAAGCCGTAGATCTCCTCGGCCCGCGCGCGCCGGGCCAGCTCGAGTTCGAGCTCCTGCGTCGTCTCCGCGAACGGGCGCGTCGCGCCGCTCTTTTGACTCGCGACGTCGTACGGCTCGAAGCGGATCTTGATCTTCTCGCCGGGCTTCTCGTTGCCCTTCGCGACCTGCTCGGCGAGGACCGGGCCGAGCTGGCCGGTGAAGTCGGCGACGACGAAGCGCCGCTCGCCCGCCTCGGCGAACCGCTCCCAGAGCTTCGGGATCAACGCGCTGACCGCGATCACGCCGGGCAGGAAGACCAGCCCGATGATGAAGCCCTTGGTCCGCACCACCGCGATGAAGTCGCGCCACGCCACCAGCATCACGCCGCGGAGCATCGTCACTCCCCTTTCGCGGTGATGGCCGCGCCGACCGTCGCGGCGTCCGCGTCGTCGCCCGCGAGCCGGAGGAAGATGTCGTGGAGCCGCGGCGCGCGCACCTCGAATCGCCGCACCCGGAAGCGCTCGAGCGCATGGGTCAGGATGCGCTGCACGTCTGCGCCGCGCTCGACGGTCAGCTCGTAACGGCCCGGATGCTCGCGCACGGCCGCAACTCCCGGCGCGCCCTCGAACGCCGCGCGCTCGCCGTCGCCTTCGACCTCAATCACGTCGTCGCGGAAGCGCGCCCGGATCTCTTCGAGCGTCCCGTCGAGGACTTTCTTCCCCTTGCAGATCATGAAGACGGCGTCGCAGAGCTTCTCCGCGTGCTCCATGACGTGCGTCGAGAAGATCACCGTCTTGCCCTCGCGCTTCAGCTGCTCGATCACTCCGATCAGCACCTCGGTGTTGACCGGGTCGAGGCCGGAGAAGGGCTCGTCGAGGATCACGAGCTCGGGCTGGTGGATCACCGTCGCGATGAACTGGACCTTCTGCTGCATCCCCTTCGAGAGCTCCTGGCACTTCTTCAGGCGCCAGGCCGTGAGCCCGAACTTCTCCAGCCACTCGTCGATCCGCGGCGCGAGCTCGGCGCGCGTGCGACCCTTGAGCCTCCCGAAGTAGAGGATCACGTCGCGCACGCGCATCTTCGGATAGAGGCCGCGCTCCTCGGGCAGGTAGCCGATGCGCCGCGCGGTCCGCTGCCCCGCCGGCTCGCCGAGCACCTCGACCTGGCCGCGGTCGGCGAGGTGGATGTGCATGATCATTCGGATCGTGCTGGTCTTGCCCGCGCCGTTGGGCCCGATGAATCCGTAGACCGACCCGCGCGGGATCGTGAGGGTCAGGTCATCGACGGCGACGTGCCGGCCGAACGTCTTGGTGACCCTGTCGAGGTGGACGACCCGTTCCGTACCCCGAGCGGCGGGAGCGCGCGCGGCGGGGTCGCGCTCGATGGCGGGCTGCATCGCGGTCGCACTCCAGTCGGGAACGGCGACGTCGGACGGACGGATCGCGAACGCGCGACGGCGTCCGCGGAGGGCGGGGATGATCGCAAGCGCGTGGCCGCTCCCCAAGCGGCGACTACTCCGGGTCGAACGGCGCCGCTCGCGCCGCAGTAGTGTCGCGGGAGTCCGCACCGGGGAACGGAGGCGCGCATGTCGCAGGGGTCGTCCGGCCCGAAGCTCGTCGCGGCGATCGCCGTCGCCGCGATCGGAACGCTCGGCTGGTTCGGATGGAAGTGGATCGACGGCCCCGAGCACCACGACGCGACGCCCGCGGCGGCGAGCGGCGACGCCGCGCGCGCGACCGGTCCCGCGGAGAAGGCCGAGGGCGCCGAGGCGAAGGCGCCCGTCACGACCGCGACGCGCGACGTCGAGGCGCCGCCGCCGCCGCCCCCGCCGCTCGAGTCGGCGATGCCCGCCTCCTACCGCAAGGCGCTGTCGGGTGTGCGCGGCCGCCTCGTCGAGGCGGACGGCAAGCCGGTCGCCGGCCTCCCGGTCGAGCTGCTCGACATGCTGCCGAGCGCGTTCATGGGCGACTACGCCTCGGTCTTCGCCGGCACGCCGCCGAAGTTCCCCGACCTCACCGTCGCGAAGGGGAAGTCGGGCGACGACGGCGTCTTCGTGCTCGAAGGCGCGCACGGCGCGGCGATGCACGCGGTCGGCGTCGACCTCGGCGGACCGCGCGGAACGCTGCGCGTGATCGACCGGACGCTCCCCTCCGGCGAGCTCTTCGACCTCGGTGACGTCGTGCTCGGCGCGTGCGTCACCTACAAGGGGAGCGTCGAGGACGAGGACGGCAAGCCGGTCGCCGGCGCGCGCGTGCGCGCGACGACGCTGCCGGCGATCGTCTTCCAGCCCGGCGTCGCCGACGCGGCGCGCGCGGCCGGCCTCCTGCCGCGCGGCGGCGGCGTCGAGATGGTCGAGTTCCCCGAGGGGCTGCGCGCCTGGGAGGCGCGCCTGCCGCTGCCGACCACGAAGACCGGCGCCGACGGCGCGTTCGAGCTCAAAGGCGTGCCGCAGGGACTCGTCACGCTGGTCGTCGACTGCGAAAGCTTCTGCAGCACGTTCAAAAGGCCATCGCCGACCGGCAAGCGCGACAAGGAGATCGAGAC
>DAINBU010000016.1:53209-53653 GCA_036732755.1 Planctomycetota bacterium | reverse complement strand
CCCAGATCCTCGATAAGGACACGGCGAAGGTGATCCACGCCCTGCCCGCCGACCTGCGCCGCCGAGCAGTACGGCTCGGGCTGTCCGGTGCGCGCCCTCGAAGAACGCGCGGCGCGCGGTCGAATCCGCGCTGATAATTAACCAGGTTAACGAGTTCGGCGGGGCGTCCTTCCCACCGCGTTCGCCGCCGTCCGCGCCTCCGCCCGCGCCGCCGCCGGGGCGCCTCGATCGGCAAGGCGCGTGCTCTCCCGCGCCCTGCACGCCGGCGGCATCTCGTCGCCGGCGATTCGCCGGAGGACAGAAGCATGGGCGCGAACCGCAGGATTCCGGGCGGCATCCTTGGCGCGATGACGGCGGCCGGCGCGGCCGCGCTGGCGGTCGCCACGTGCGCGCCGCGCGAGGAGGCTTCGGTCCTCGCGAGCGGCGGGGGAGGCGTGGTCGGGT
>DAINBU010000016.1:0-53199 GCA_036732755.1 Planctomycetota bacterium | reverse complement strand
CCCTCGAGAAGTACGCGCTCGAGCGCGACCTCGATCCCGACGAGGCGCGCGCCGCCATCGAGACGTGCACGCCGCCGGGCAGGTACGACGAGTTCACGATGGTGACGAGCGGCGGGCACGCCGGCTCGATCTACCTGATCGGCATCCCGTCGATGCGGATGCTGAAGGAGATCCCGGTCTACGCGCCCAACTCGTGGCAGGGGTGGGCACAGGGCGCGGAAGGGTCCGACGTCCTCAAGGCCGGCACCTTCGATCCCGACCTGCCGACCACGACCTGGGGCGACCTGCACCACCCGCAGATCTCGCTCACGAATGGCGACTACGACGGCGAGTTCGTCTTCGCGACCGACAAGGCGGCCGGCCGCGTCGCCGTCGTCGACCTGCGCGACTTCAAGACCAAGCAGATCGTGAAGACGCCCAACGTCGTCTCCGACCACTCCGGCTTCCTCACCGCCGACTCCGAGTGGTTCGTCGTCACGACCTTCCAGCCCGCGCCCGGCGGGCCCGGCGTCTACGCGCCGATCGAGGAGTACGCGCAGAAGTACCGCGGCGCGATGACGCTGCACAAGTTCGACCGCGCGCGCGGCCGCATCGTGCTCGAGGAGTCGTTCCAGATCGAGCTGCCGCCCTACTGGCAGGACCTCTCGATCGGCGGCAAGGGCGCCAACGACGACCTCTTCTTCTGCAACTCGATGAACACCGAGATGTCGACCGGCGGGAACATGGAGGGGCGCACGCCGATGGAGATCGGCGCCTCGCTGAACGAGATGGACTACCTCCACGTCGTGGCGTGGAAGCGCGCCAAGGAGCTGGTCGACGCGAACAGCCCGAAGGTCGTCACGCGCGGCGGCATCAAGGTCGTCCCGCTCGACGTCGCGCGCGACGAAGGGATCCTCTACTTCGTGCCCGAGTCGAAGAGCCCGCACGGCTGCGACATCACGCCCGGCGGCGAATACGTCCTGATCGCCGGCAAGCTCGATCCCCACGTCACCGCCTACTCGGTCGCGAAGATCCGCGAGGCGATCCGCGCCAAGGACTTCGAGAAGCGCGACCCGTACGGGATCCCGGTCCTCAAGTACGACTCCTGCCGTGAGGCCTACGTCGAGGTGGGGCTCGGGCCGCTGCACACCGTCTTCGACGACCAGGGCCACGGCTACGTCAGCCTCTTCCTCGACAGCGCGGTCGCGAAGTTCACGCTCGGTCCGCCCTACGTGCCGGCCGACAAGGCCTGGCAGCTCGTCGACAAGATCAACATCCACTACAACATCGGCCACCTGCAGACGCCGGGCTCCAACACGACCCGTCCGCGCGGCCGCTACCTCGTCGCGCTCAACAAGTGGACGGTCGACCGCCATCCCGGCGAGGGTCCGCTCCACCCGCAGAACCTCGAGCTGATCGACATCTCCGGTCCGAAGATGCGGATGCTGAAGGAGGTGCCGATCATCGGCGAGCCGCACAACTCGCAGATCATCGAGACCGACCGCATCGCGGGCTGGCGCGTCTATCCGCCCGGCACCGACCCCGCGACCATGGCGAAGGCGCCGACCGCGACGGAGCAGGGCAAGGAAGTCATCGAGCGCACGGCGGACGGCGTCCACGCGCGGGTCGTCGTGATCCGCTCGCAGTACAAGCCCGACACGATCCGCGTGAAGCAGGGCGACCGCGTCGTCCTCGACATCACCAACGCGGAGAGCGCCGAGGACGCGACGCACGGCTTCGGGCTCGCGGGCTACAACGTGACCGCGTCCATCGATCCCGGCGCGACGCAGCGCGTCGAGTTCGTCGCCTCCAAGGCCGGCGTCTACCCGTGGTACTGCACCGAGTTCTGCTCGGCGCTGCACATGGAGATGACGGGATGGCTGCTCGTCGAGCCGAAGTGACGGCGGCGGGCACCCCGGTGCCGCGCGCGACGACGGGCGGGCGCCTCCTCGCGCTCCAGGCCGCGGCGCTGCTCGCGTGCGCCTGCCTGCTGCCGTGGTGGCGCATGGAGAACCGCGCGCCGCAGTACGGGCTGCGCGTCCTTTGGGTCGAGGTCTCGCCGCTCGCCGTGACGGGCGACGTGAAGGAGATCGACGGTCTCGGCCACTACGTCGGGATGCGTTCGATCGAGTCGCTGGCGCAGGTCGAGCGCGCGCTCGCGCCGTACGGGATCGCGCTCGCGGTCGCCTGCGCGCTGGCGCTGGCGCTCCTGCGGCCGGGGCGGGCGCGGACGATCGCGGCGCTCGTCGTCGCGTCGGTCCCGCTCGGCTTCGTCGCCGACCTCTGGTTCTGGCAGTGGTACGCGGTGAACCACCTCGAACCGACCGCCGCGCTCCACCTGATCGCCGATCGCATCCAGGCGCGCCTGATCGGCGACTACTCGGTCGCGCAGTTCAAGGTGCACGCCGAGTTCGCGGCGGGCTTCTGGCTGGCGCTGGTCGCCGGCGTCGACGCACTCGGCTTCCTCGTGGCCGAGCGCCGCCGCGCGCCGCGCACGGCCGCCCCGGTCCAGAAGCCGCGGCCCGTCGCAGCGCCGGTCTCCTCGTTCGCGTCGCTGCTGCTGTTGATGCCGCTCTCGACCGGCGCGCAGCTCGAAGTCGGTCCCGCGAGCGCGCACAAGACCGTCGCCGCGGCGCTCGAAGCGAGCGCGAACGGCGACACGATCGTCGTGCACCCCGGCCTCTACCGCGAGTCGCTCGTGCTCCGCCGTCCGGTCCAGCTGATCGGCGAGGACGGCGCGATCCTCGACGGCGGCGGGCACGGGACGGTCGTCCAGGTCGCGGCGCCCGACTGCGAGGTCCGCGGCTTCCTGATCCGCGCCAGCGGCGACAGCCTCACCGAGGAGGACGCCGCGGTGAAGGTGCTCGAGGCCGACCGCGCCACCGTCGCCGGGAACCGGATCGAGGACAGCCTCTTCGGGATCCTGGTGCGCAGCGGCCGCGCGGCGACGCTGCGCGCGAACCACGTGGTCGGCAAGGCGCTGCCGCTGCCGCGCCAGGGTGACGGCATCCGCGTCCAGGACGGCGCCGGCGCGACCATCGAGGACAACACGGTCGAGGCGTCGCGCGACCTCGCGATCTGGCAGTCGCACGACTGCGTCGTGCGCCGCAACGTCGTCCGCCGCTGCCGCTACGGCCTCCATTACATGTACTGCGACGACAACGTCTTCGAGGACAACGTCTTCGAGGACAACGAGACGGGCGGCGCGATCATGTACAGCCGCCTCGTGACGCTGCGGCGCAACCGCTTCGAGGGCTCACGCGGCCCGAGCGCCCACGGCCTGTTGCTCAAGGCGGCGGACGACGTCCTCGCCGAGGGCAACCGCTTCGTCGACAACACGAGCGGGATCTTCTTCGAGGAGTCGCCGAGCTCGCGCCGCGCGACCTGCGTCTTCCACAACAACGTGGTCGGCGAGAACGACGTCGGCGTGCTGCTACAGCCGTCCGTCGAGCGCGTCGTCTTCGCCGGCAACGCCTTCGTCGCCAACCGCGTGCAGGTCGAGACGGCCGGCCGCGGTCGCGGCGATCACAACGTCTGGAGCGAAAACGGGCGCGGCAACTACTGGAGCGACTACGTCGGCTTCGACGCCGACCACGACGGCTTGGGCGACACGCCCTGCCGGGTCGAGGCGTTCTTCGAGGACCTCGCCGGCCGCTATCCCGCGGTCGGCCTCCTGCGCCTCGGTCCCGCCGCTCAAGCGCTCGAAACCGCGGCGCGCGCGTTCCCGGTCGTGAAGCCGCGCGCGGTCGCGACGGACGACCATCCGCTCGTTTCGTCGCCCGCAGGACTCGTCGCCGTTGCCGCCGCCTCCGAGCGGGACGGCGCGCTCGTCGCCGGCGGCGCGCTCGCGCTCGTCCTCGCGCTGCTCGCGCTGCGCGCCGTGCGCGGCGAGGGAATGGGAGGTCCCGCGTGATCACGCTCCAGGACGTCCGCGTCGAGTTCGGCGGGAGGACGGTGCTCGCCGGCGTCGACCTCGACATCGCACGCGGCGAAGCGGTCGCGCTGGTCGGCCCCAACGGCGCCGGCAAGACGACGCTGCTGCGCTGCCTCGTCGGCCTGGTGCGCTGCCGCGGCCGGATCGCGATCGACGGCATCGACACGGCGGTCGATCCGGTCGGAGCGCGCCGCCGCCTGGGCTACATGCCGCAGGTGCCCGCCTTCTGCGAGGAGACCGCTCGACGCTCGCTCGCCTTCGTCGCGAAGCTGCGCGGCGCACCGCTCGATCGCATCGACGCGCTGCTCGACCTGGTCGGTCTCGCCGGCGACGCGCGGCGGCCGGTGCGCGACTTCTCGACCGGCATGCGCCAGCGCCTGCTGCTCGCCGCCGCGCTCGTCGGCGATCCGCCGCTCCTCGTCCTCGACGAGCCGACCGCGAGCCTCGATCGCGCGGCGCAGGCGGAGATCGTCGCGCTGCTGCGGCGCCTGCGCGACGGCGGCACGACGCTGCTCCTCTGCTCGCACCGCTCCGAAGAAATTCGCGCGATCGCGCGCCGCGTGGTCGAGGTCGAGCAGGGGCGCGTGGTCGCCGACGCGCCGCTCGAGGTCGAACACGCGCCCGCGCCGATGCGATTGCTCCCGCTCGAACGCGCCGTGGGAGCGCTGCCGTGAGGCCGCGCATCGTCCTCTTGCTCGCCGGCCGCGAGCTGCGCGCCGCGGTCCGCACGCGCTGGTTCCTGGTCGGAGCGGTCGCCTTCACGCTGCTCGCGCTCGCGGTCGCCGGACTCGGCGTGGCCGGGACGCGCGCATGGGGAATCTCGGCGCTCGACCGCACCTCCGCCGCGATGCTGAACCTCGTGCTGCTCTTCGTCCCGCTGCTGACGCTGCCGCTCGGCGCGGGCAGCTTCGCCGGGGAGTTGGAGGAGGGGACGCTGCCCTACCTCGCGGCGCAGCCGGTGACGCGCGCCGAGCTCTTCTGCGGAAAGCTCTTCGGGCTGCAGGCCGCGACGACGCTCTCGCTCCTCCTCGGCTTCGGCGCGGCGGCGATCTGGATCGGTGCGCACGGCGCGGTGGAGAGCCGCGCGTTCCTCGCGCTGGTCGGCGGCGCGGCGGCGCTCGGCGTCGTCACGACGACGCTCGGCGTCCTGCTCTCGGTCGCGGCGCGCACGCGGGCGCGCAGCCTCGCCGCGGCGATCGGCGCCTGGCTCGCGCTCGTCTTCCTCTGCGACTTCGGCGTGCTGGCGCTCGCGGCCGCGCAGGCGTTCGGGCCGAACGCCCTCTTCACGATCGCGCTCGCCAATCCGCTGCAGTCGGCGAAGACGCTCTGCGCGCTCGCCATCAGCGAGCGGCTCGAGATCCTCGGTCCGGCGGGCATCGAGGCGGTCCGCACGTTCGGGCGCCCGCTGCTCGCGGCGCTGCTCGCCGGCGGGCTCGCGCTCTGGGCGGCCGGCGGCGGCGCGGCGGCCTGGCTCGTCTTCAAGCGGAGGCACCTCGCATGAACGCGCTGCGCTTCGCCACGCTGCTGGTCGCGGGCCTCGTCGCATGCGGTCGCGGGACGGAGTGGCCGCCAACGGCGGTCGCGCCCGACCTTGGCCACGACGCCTGTGCCGACTGCCGCATGCTCGTCAGCGACTCGCGCTTCGCGGCGGAGCGCGTCGCTCGCGACGGCACCGTCGAGTTCTTCGACGACCTCGGCTGCCTGCTTTCGACCTGCGGCGGCGCGACGTGCGACCCGCAGGCGATCTTCGTGCGCTCGTTCGACGATTCGCGCTGGATCCGCGGCGACGAGGGGTTCGTCGTGCGGTCCGCGGCGTTCGCCTCCCCGATGGGATTTGGCGCCGCGGCCTTCGCGACGCGGCCCGCCGCGGAGGCCGAGGCGCGCGCGCACGCCGACGCGCGCCTCCTCGAGCTTCCTCTGCTCCTCCGGCAAGGAGTCCGTCCATGACCTCGCGACTGCTCTTCTCTTCGTCGCTCGTGCTCCTGGTCCTGGCCGCGGGCGGCGGATGCGGTCCGACGCCGAAGCGGGCGGGAGCGGGCGCCTCGTCGACGCCTGCCGCGGAGACGACGGCCGCGGCGCCCTCGTACGCGGCCAGGCTCGATCGGCGCGATCGCGGGCGCAAGCTCTACATGGCCGAGTGCTCCGGGTGCCACGGCGAGCACGGACGGGGCGACGGCCCGGCCGCCGCCGCGCTCGAAGCGAAGCCGCGCAACTTCGTCGACGAGAAGTTCAAGTTCCGCAGCACGCCGTCGCGCAAGCCGCCGCTGCGCGAGGACGTGATGGAGACGATCGCGCGCGGGATGCCGGGCAGCGCGATGCCGTCGTACGCGTTCCTGAGCGACGAGGAGCGCGGCCTCCTCGCCGACTACGTCATGCACGTGGCGCGCATCGACTCGATGCCCGTCGCCGCGCGCGTCGAGCTCCCGCCGCCGCCGGCGGACGGCCCCGCCTCCCTCGCGCGCGGCCGCGAGGCGTGGGCGTCCATGCAGTGCGACAAGTGCCACGGCAGCGGCGGAAAGGGGGACGGGTCCTCCGCCGCGACGCTCGTCGATTCCGCGGGACGCAAGATCTCGGCGCGCGACCTCACGTCCGGCCTCCTGCGCCGCGGCAAGGACGCGGCGGAGATCGTCCGCACCGAATTCGCCGGCATCGACGGAACGCCGATGCCGAGCTTCGCCGAGGTGCTGACCGGCGAGCAGGCGTGGGACCTCGCGCGCTTCGTCCTCTCGCTGAAGACCGCGCCATCGCCGCCGCCCGCCGACCCGGTCGCCCACGGGCGCCAAGTGGTCGAGCAGCGCATGTGCTTCGCCTGCCACGTGATCGAGGGCCGCGGCGGCCGCGTCGGGCCGAGCCTCGACGTCTCGATCCAGAAGCTGCGCCGGCCGTGGATCCGCGAGTTCCTGAAGGACCCGCGCGCGCAGGGCAAGCTCTATCCGTTCACGCCCTACCGGATGCCCGACTTGAAGCTCACGCCGGCGGAGATCGACGCGGTCGTCGCGCTGTTCGACTCGCTCGCGGGACCGGAGGTCGTCGCCAAGACCGAGGCGCCCGCGCCGGCGAGCTTCTCTCCCGAGCTCGTCGCGAAAGGCCAGCTCCTCTACTTCCTCAAGTGCACCGAGTGCCACAACCTCGGCAGCGTCGTCCCGACGCCGGAAGCGAAGCGGCAGGGTCCCGACCTGATCCATGTCACGCAGCGGCTGCGCTACGACTGGATCCCGAGCTGGGTGAAGAATCCGGTGGCGGTCTATCCGGGCGCCGCGATGGTCGACACCAACCTCGGCGACGACGACATCGAGGCGGTGCGCGCGTTCCTCTGGAAGACGAGCGGCGGCGCGACGCCGAAGCAGTGACCCCGATGAGTGACGAACAGGAGCACGCCATGGATTCGAAGACGTTCGTCAACGGAAGCAACGTCGCACCGCACGTCGTGCGGCTCACCGAACTCGTCGCGTGCCAGGAGACGGCGGTCGTCAGCCGGACGCTCCTCAAGCGCGACACCGGCAGCGTCACGCTCTTCGCGTTCGCCGCCGACCAGGGACTCTCGGAGCACACCGCGCCGTTCGACGCGATGGTCCAGGTGCTCCAGGGCGAGGTGACGGTCCGGATCGACGGGAAGCCCTTCCGGCTCGGGGCGGGCGACGCGATCGTGATGCTCGCGCACCGGCCGCACGCGCTGCAGGCCATCACCGCCTTCAAGATGGTGCTCACGATGCTCCGCTGAGCGGCTGGGGCCGATCCGAGGTAGCTTGGCCGCGTCTGCCTGCCTCGGGAGACGCTCCTTGATCGACCCGAAGCCGTCCGCGTCCGCGCATCCGTCGCTCGCGCACCTCGCCTCGCACCCGCCGACCCGCCGCGACTTCCTCCGCGTCGGCGTCGTGAGCGGGCTCGGCCTCACGCTGCCGAGCTTCCTGCAGATCCGTGCGCAGCAAGCAGCGGCGAACGCGCTCGCCAGCGCGCCAGCGCGTGCGCCCGCGCCGGCACCGGCGAAGGCGCAGGCCGTGATCCAGATCTTCCTGCCGGGCGGCATCGCGCAGCAGGAGTGCTTCGATCCGAAGCCGTACGCGCCGAGCGAGTACCGCGGGCCCTACTCCTCGATCGACACGAAGGTGACCGGGCTGCGCTTCAGTCAACATTTCCCGCGCATGGCCTCCGTCGCCGACCGCATGACCGTCGTGCGCACGATGTCGCACGGCGAGGCGGCGCACGAGCGCGGCACCCACAACCTCTTCACCGGCTACCGGCCGAGCCCCGCGCTGCAGTACCCGAGCGTCGGCAGCGTCGTCGCGCACGAGCTCGGCCCGAAGACGGCGCTGCCGCCCTACGTCTGCGTGCCGACGCTCCCGAACCTCTACGCGAACAGCGGCTACCTGAGCTCGGCCTACGGCCCGTTCTGCCTCGGCAGCGATCCGGCGAACAAGGGTTTCAAGGTGCGCGACCTGAATGCGCCGGCGGGCGTCGACGACGCCCGTTACGAACGGCGCCGCTCGATGCTGCAGGCGGTCGACGAGCACTTCGAGCAGCTCGAGAAGGCCGACGCGATCGACGCCTCCGACAGCTTCTACGAGGCCGCCTTCGCGCTCCTCGCGTCGCCCGCCGCGAAGGCGGCGTTCGACCTCGCCGCCGAGCCCGACCCGCTGCGCGACGAGTACGGCCGCAACGCCGCCGGCCAGCGCATGCTGCTCGCGCGCCGCCTCGTCGAGGCGGGCGTGCGCTTCGTCTCGCTCACGTTCGGCGGGTGGGACCACCACGACAACCTCGCGGGGGCGTTCGCTCCGCAGGCGCGGCCGCTCGATCAAGCATTCGCCGCCCTGCTCACGGACCTCGAGAAGCGCGGGCTGCTCGACTCGACGCTGGTGCTGCTCACCACGGAGTTCGGGCGCACGCCCAAGATCAACCGCACCGAGGGGCGCGACCACTGGCCGCGCGTCTTCTCGATCGTGCTCGCGGGCGGCGGCATCAAGCGCGGCGCCTTCTACGGCACGAGCAACGCCACCTGCACCGAGCCCGACGACGTGGCGCTCGGCGTCGAGGACTTCGCCTTCACGCTCTTCACCCTGCTCGGCATCGACCCCGAAAAGAAGCTGCTCGCGCCGGGCGACCGGCCGGTCGCGATCGTGAAGGGCGGAAAGCTCGTGAAGGAGCTGCTCGCGTGAGCGCGCTCGCGGGCGGGGCGCACGCGCGGATCGTCGCGTTCGTCGCGCTCGCCGTGCTCGCGGCGCCGCCCGGCTCGCCGACGGTCGACCGCGTGCTCCCGCGCGGCGGGCAGCGCGGGACCGAGATCGCCGTCACGCTGCACGGCGACCGGCTCGCCGACGCCGCCGAGCTGCTCTTCTTCGAGAAGGGGCTCGAGGTCGTCTCGCTCGAGGCGCCCGACGAGAAGAAGGTCGTCGCGAAGTTGAAGATCGCGCCCGACGCGCCGCTCGGCGAGCACCGCCTGCGGCTGCGCACGCGCACCGGCCTCTCGGAGCTGCGCACCTTCTGGGTCGGCCCGTTCCCGACCGTCGAAGAGAAGGGGCCGAACGGCGACCTCGAGCACGCCCAAGGGGTCGAGCGCAACGTCACGATCGAGGGCGTCGTCACGAACGAGGACGTCGACGTCTTCGTGCTCGAGATGAAGGCGGGCGAGCGGCTGACCGCCGAGGTCGAAGGGCTGCGGCTCGGCGAGCTCTTCGATCCGTTCGTCGCGATCCTCGACGCCAAGCGCTTCGAGCTCGCGAGCTGCGACGACTGTGCGCTCACGAAGCAGGATCCGGTCACGAGCTGCGTCGTCCCCGCCGACGGCCGCTACTTCGTCCTGATCCGCGAGTCGAGCTACCGCGGCAGCGAGCGCTGCCTCTACCGCCTCCACGTCGGCACCTTCCCGCGGCCGCTCGTCGCATTCCCGCCGGGCGGGAAGCCGGGCGTCGAGTCGGAACTCACTCTCCTCGGCGACGTGAAGGGGCCGATCGTGCAGAAGTGGATGCCCGAGCCGGGCGGCCCCTCCGAGACGTGGCTCGTGCCGGCGCAGGACGGCGGGTGCGCGCCGTCGGGCGTCGCAGTCAAGGTGATCAACGGCGACGCGACGCTCGAGGTAGAGCCGAACGACGACTTCGAGCACGCGAGCGACGCGACGCGCGCCGCGCCGCTCGCCGTCGACGGCGCGATCGGGCGGCCGGGCGCCGTCGATTGCATCCGCTTCGCCGGCAAGGCGAACCAGCCGCTGAACGTCCGCGTCAACGCGCGCAGCGTCCGCTCGCTGCTCGATCCGGTCCTCACGATCCATGCCGCGGACGGCAAGCAGCTCGAGGCGAGCGACGACACGATCGGACTGGACAGTTACGTCCGCTTCACGCCGCCCGCCGACGGCGACTACTTCGCGCGCATCACCGATCATCTCGGCGCGGGCGGGCCGCTCTACGTCTGGCGTTTCGTGATCACACCGGTCGGTCCGTCGCTCTTGCTCGACGTGCCGCGCTTCGGGCGCGACTCGCAGGCGCGCCAGACGGTCGCGGTGCCGCGCGGCGGGCGCGTCGCGCTCGTGCTGCACGCCGGGCGCGGCAACTTCGGCGGCGACCTCGCGCTCTCCGCCGACGGCCTGCCCGACGGCGTCAAGTTCACCGCGGCGCCGATGGGGAAGGGCGTCGACACGACGCTCGCGCTGATCGAGGCGGCCGCCGATGCGCCGCTCGCCGGGCGCCTCGTCGACGTCGTGGGGGAGTGCGCCGAGCCGAAGACGAAGGGCCGCCTGCGCCAGCGCTTCGAGCTCGTCGTCGCGCAGCCCAACGACGTGAACTTCTACGACACGTCGACCGACCGCCTGCCGGTCGCAGTGACCGAGGAGGTCCCGTTCGCGCTCGCGGTCGACGTGCCGAAGATCCCGCTCGTGCAGGGCGGCTCGCAGCCGTTGCGTGTGCACGCGACGCGCGCGAACGGCTTCGACGGGCCGATCGTCGTACGCATGCTCTGGCTGCCGCCGGGGCTCGGCGCGCAGCCGACGCTCACGCTCGAGAAGGGGCAGAGCGAGCTCGCCTATCCGGTGAACGCGGCGGGCGACGCGCCGCTCGCGACGTGGCAGCTCGTGCTGCAGGGCGAGGCCGACACCGGACGCGGCGTCGTCTTCGCGTCGAGCGCGCTCACGTCGATCAACATCGTGGCGCCGTTCCTGCAGCTCAAGCTCGACCTCGCCGCGACGGAGCAGGGCAAGCCGGTCCAGGTCGTCGCCCACCTCGAACCGGCGACGCCCTTCGAGGGCAAGGCGACGGTCAAGCTGCACGGCCTTCCCCCCAAGTGCAGCGCGCCCGAGCGCGAGATCGTCGCGACCGACACGAGCGTGATCTTCGACGTCACGACCGCGCCCGACACGCCGCCCGGCAAGCACGCCTCGCTCTTCTGCGAGGTCGACGTGATGAAGGAGGGCGAGCCGATCGTCCACTACCTCGGCGGCGGCGGGACGCTGCGCGTCGATCCGCCGGCCCCGCCCAAGCCTGCGGCCGCGCCGGCCGCCACGGCGCCCGCGCCCGCGCCGACGGCCGCCAAGCCGGAGAAGAAGAAGAAGCCGCTCTCCCGCCTCGAGCAACTCCGGCAGGAGGCGCAGCAGAAGGCGGACGCCGAGAGACCCGCGGCCGAGAGGCCGGCGGCCGACAAGCCCGCAGCCGAAAAGCCCGCGACCGACAAGCCGGGCGGGGGCCCGCGATGAAGCGCGCCCCGCGTCGCATCGCGCTCGCCGGCGGGATGGCCGCGGTCGTCCTCGCGTCGGCCGCGCTCGCGCGCGGCGCGGGCGAGGGCAACGACGGCGACGGCGCGCGCCCGCGCCCGCGCCCGCGCCCGAGCGCCCCGGCGCCGCTCGAGAACAAGAAGGCGATCGCGAAGCTCGCGATCTACCCGCCGGCGATCCGCCTGCGCGGAGCCGCCGACCGCCAGGGCTTCGTCGTGCAGGCGACCTACGCCGACGGCACCACCGCCGACGTCACGCGCAGCGTGCGCGCGCGCGTCACCGACGAAGCGGTCGCGCGGCTCGCCGGCGACGTCGTCCTGCCGGCGCAGGCCGGTGCGACCGAGCTGCAGGTCGAGCTGCCCGAGCGCTCGGCGGCGGTCCCGATCGAAGTCGTCGCCGCGGCCGAGGTGAAGCCGGTGAGCTTCCGCCTCGACGTGATGCCGATCTTCATGCGCGGATCGTGCAATCAGGGGAGCTGCCACGGCTCGGCGCGCGGGCAGGACGGCTTCCGTCTCTCGCTCTTCGGCTTCGATCCGGAGGGCGACCACTTCCGCCTCACGCACGAGCTCGCGACGCGCCGCATCAACCTCGCGCAGCCCGAGCAGAGCCTGATGCTGCAGAAGGCGCTCGGCAACGTCACGCACACCGGCGGCAAGCGGTTCGAGCGCGATTCCGAGTCGGCCGCGACGCTCCTGCGCTGGCTCGAGGCGGGCGCGCCGAACGACGCTCCCGACGTCGCCAGGCCCGTCTCGCTCGAGCTCTTCCCGCCGGGCGCGGTGCTCGAGGGCGCCGGCGCGAAGCAGCCGCTCGTCGTGCGCGCGAATTACTCCGACGGCAGCGACCGCGACGTCACGTCACTCGCCGTCTTCTTCAGCAGCAACGACGCCAGCGCCGCGGTCGACGCAAGCGGCCACGTCACCGCCGGCCAGCGCGGCGAGGCGTTCGTGATGGCGCGCTTCGCGACGTTCACGGTCGGCGTGCCGGTCGTCGTGATTCCGGTCGGGCTCGACTACACGCGGCCGGCCCTCGAGGAGGACGACGCGATCGACCGCTGCATCGACGCGAAGCTCGACCGGCTGCGCATCGTCCCGTCGGGACTCTGCACCGACGAGGAGTACCTGCGCCGCGTCAGCCTCGACGTGGTCGGCGTCGCGCCGACGCGCGAGGAGTTCGAGCGCTTCGTCGCCGACGCGGCGCCCGACAAGCGCGCCCGGCTCGTCGACGAGTTGCTCGATCGCAAGGAGTTCGCCGAGCTCTGGGTCATGAAGTGGGCCGAGCTCCTGCAGATGCGGACCGACGACAACAACCGCGTGCCCTACAAGGCGACGCTGCTCTACTTCCACTGGCTCGAGGAGCAGATCGCGCGCAACGTCCCGTTCGACCAGGTCGTGCGCGACCTCCTCTCCGCGAGCGGCGGGACGTTCCGCAACCCGCCGGCGAACTACTACCAGATCGAGCGCGACACGCTGAAGATCACCGAGAACGTCGCGCAGGTCTTCCTCGGCATGCGCATCCAGTGCGCGCAGTGCCACAATCATCCTTTCGATCGTTGGACGATGGACGACTACTACGGCTTCGCCGCGTTCTTCGCGCGCGTCGGCCGCAAGAACGGCGAGGACCCGCGCGAGACGATCGTCTTCGACGCGAAGGGCGGCGAGGTGACTCACCCGGTCGGCGGCCGCGTCATGGCGCCGAAGTTCCTCGGCGGCGCGACGCCCGACTGCGGGACGCGCGACCGTAGAGCGGTCGTCGCCGACTGGCTCACCGCCCCCGACAATCCGTGGTTCGCGAAGAACCTCGTCAACATCGTCTGGGCCCACTTCTTCGGGAACGGGATCGTCCAGCCGGTCGACGACGGGCGCGTCAGCAATCCGCCCGCGAACCCCGAGCTCCAAGACGAGCTCGCGCGCCGCTTCGTCGGATACCACTACGACTTCAAGAAGCTCGTGCGCGACCTCTGCCTGTCGCAGGCCTACCAGAGGACGTCGCGCACCAATCCGACCAACGAGCTCGACCACCGCAACTTCTCGCATGCGGAGGTGCGGCGCGTGCGTGCCGAGGTCCTGCTCGACGTCCTCTCGCAGGTGACCGAGACGCCGAACAAGTTCCCGGGTTTGCCCAAGGGCGCGCGTGCCGTCCAGATCGCCGACGGCAACGTGTCCAACTACTTCCTCGAGACGTTCGGCCGCGCGTCGCGCGCCACCGTCTGCAGCTGCGAAGTGAAGATGGAGCCGAACCTCTCGCAGGCGCTCCACCTGCTGAACGGCGAGGACACGACACAGCGGATCCACGACGGCGGCGTGGTGAAGAAGCTGCTCGCGGCCGGCAAGAAGCCGGAAGAGATGCCCACGCCGGAGGCGGTGATTGTCGAGCTCTACGTGCGCTGCCTCACGCGCCGCCCCAAGGACGACGAGCTCGCCGGGCTCGTCGCGAAGCTTCCGTCCGATCCGGCGCAGCTCGAGGTCGGGCTCGAGGACGTCTTCTGGGCGCTGCTGAACTCGAAGGAGTTCGCGTTCAACCACTGACCATGCGGACGCTCGCGACGACGCTCTTCTTGGTGACGACGACCGCGCCGCTCGCGCGGGCGCAGGCGAAGGCGTCGGACAAAGTCAGCTACGAGCAGCACGTGCAGCCGATCGTCGCGCAGCGCTGCGGCCGCTGCCACGACGAGGAGAAGATGAAGGCCGGCTTCGTCGCGACCACCTACGCCGGAGTGATGACCGGATCGTCCAGCGGCAAGGTCGTCGTGGCGGGCGAGCCCGAGGAGAGCGTCCTCTTCCTCGCCATCACGCACCGGCGCGACCCGAACATGCCGCCCGGCGGCAACAAGATCCCGCAGGCCGAGATCGACGTGATCCAGAAGTGGATCGAGGGCGGCCTGCTCGAGAACGGCGGCAGCAAAGCGAAGCCGAAGAAGAAGAAGGCGAGCGGCGCGCCCGCGCTGGTCGCGGTCGGCAAGCCGGCGCAGCCGCCGCCGCTGCCGCAGGATCTCGTGGTCGAGCCGGTCGTGACGAGCGCGCGGCCCGGCGCGCTCGAATCGCTCGCGGCGAATCCGTGGGCGCCGCTCTTCGCGGCGGGCGGGCAGCAGCAGGTGCTGCTCTACACGCTCTCGTCGGGCGCGCCCGAGCTCGCCGGCATATTGCCCTTCCCCGAAGGGCTGCCGCAGTGCGTCCAGTTCAGCCGCGACGGGAAGACGCTGATCGCGAGCGGCGGGCGCGGCGCGGCGCTCGGCCGCGTGGTCGGCTGGAACGTCGCGAGCGGCCGGCGCCTCTTCGAGGTGGGGAACGAGGACGACGCGATCCTCGCCGCCGACGTGAGCCCCGACCAGCGCACCGTCGCGTTCGGGACGACCGACAAGCTCGTGAAGGTGGTGACGACCGAGGGAGAGAGCGTCCACCTCTTGAAGAAGCACACCGATTGGGTGACCGCCGTGTCGTTCAGCCCCGACGGCGTCCTGCTCGCGACCGGCGACCGCAACGGCAACCTCTCCGTGTGGGAGGCGGCGTCGGGCCGCGAGTACCAGACGCTCGCCGGCCACACCGCCGCGATCACGGGGCTCGCGTGGCGCGACGACTCCAACGTCCTCGCCAGCGCCAGCGAGGACGGCACGATTCGGCTGTGGGAGATGCAGGAGGGCAAGCAGATCAAGAGCTGGGCGGCGCACGGCGGCGGCGTGCTCGGGCTCGCCATGGCGCACGACGGCCGCGTCGCGAGCTGCGGGCGCGACCGCGCCGTCAAGGTGTGGGGCGGTGACGGGCAGCTGCAGAAGCAGTGCGACGGCCTCACCGAGATCGCGCTGCGCGTCGCCTTCGACGACGAGGGCAAGCGCGTCGTCGCCGGCGACTGGAACGGCCTCGTGCGCGTGTGGAGCGTCGCCGACGGCACGCCGCTCGGCGACGTCGCGTTGAATCCGCCGCGCCTCGCGGAGCGGCTCGCGGCCGCGGAGCAGCAGCTCGCCGCCGCGAAGGCGGCGCGCGACGCCTCAGCCGCCGCGAGCGTCACGAACGAGGCCGACGCCGCGACGGCGAGTCCCGTCGCCGCCGCCGAGAAGGAGGTCGCGCGCTGGCAGGCGCAGGAGATCAACGTCGAGTGGCACGCGGCGCTCGACCTGCTCGTCGCGGCGGAAGCGGTGCGCGACGCGAAGGCCGCCGCGGCGGAGAGCGCGACCCAGTCGCTCGCGGCGGCGCGGGACGCCGTCGCGCAGGCCGAGCGCGCGCTCGCCGAGGCGCCGCAGCGCGCCGCCGCATGCGACGCCGCGACCGAGGCCGCGCGCGCGACGTCACGCGACGCACTGCTCGCGCTGGAGTCGGCGCGCGGCGCGGCGCTGCAGAAGTCCGAGCCGCGCGCCGCGCTCGCCGCGCAGGCGGCGCAGATGCACGAGCGTGCCGCGCAGGCGCCCGACGACGCGGCGCTCGCCGCTGCCGCGAAGAGCTGCGACGACGCCGTCGCGCAGGTCGACGCCTCGACCGCCGCCGCGCTCGCGCAGGTCGCGCCGAAGCGCGAGGCCCACGGCGCGTCGCTCGCCGCCATCGCCGTGGCGCGTCAGGCGCGTGTCGACGAAGACGCGCGCATCGCCGCTCTTCCCGCGACGATCGAATCACTGCGCGCGAAGCTCCCGCCCGCCGAAGCCGCGCTCGCCGCCGCGAACGACGAGCTCGCGAAGGTAACGGCGCCGGCAGACGAGCGGCGCGCCGCCGCGGCCGAGGTCGAGCGGCGCTACCGCGAGCGGCTCGCGGCGAGCCGCTGATCCGCGCCGGTTCGGACGCGTTCGGCGCGCGGGCTACCGCCCGTGCCGGATCGTCCGCACCAGGATCGCGATCGTCGACGCCCGCTTCTCCGACTGCGCGTTCGGAGAGAAGTAGCTCACCTGACGGATGCGCAGCAGCGACGTCTCGTCGTCGGGTTCGAGGCTGACGAAGAGCGTCCCCTTCACGGCGTCGAGGCCGAAGCCCTTGGCGTCCTCGAGGCGCGCGAGCAGCTCGCGCTTGCGGTCGGCTCGCATCGGCTTGGGGTGCGAGAGCGGGCGGCTCTCGAGGAGGCCCTCCTTCCCGATCCAGCGCATCACCTCGCTGTCGGGCTGGTCGGCGAAGCGGTCGGCGAACTCGGCGTCGTTGTTCACCATCGCGCCGTGCTTCAGGTCGGCGCGCGTCGCGCCGCGCAGCCAGTCGCGGCTCGCGGAGAGCTCCTCCTCCGACTGCTTGCCGGCCGCCTTCACCTTCGCGAGCTCCTCGATGCCGTCGAAGCCGGCGAGCCCGGTGAAGGCGAAGATCGCCGCCGCCTGCACCGCGTCGTCCTTCTCGCCGGCGAGCAGCTCGCGCACGAACGGCAGCGCGTCGGGCGAGCCGATGCCGCCGAGCGCGCGCACCAGCGCGGCGCGCGTCGCCGGCTCGAGGTCACGCCGTGCCGCCTTGGTGATGGAGTCGCGCGACGACGCGTAGAGCGCGTAGTGCTGCAGGTACTCCGACCAGAACGCTCTCCGCGCCGGGTCCTCCGAGTCCATCTCCGCGACCGCGAGCTTCTCTCCGAATTCGCCGGCCGCGACCGTCTCGGCCACGACGAAGTCCTGGATACGGTCGTCGAACGGCGCGCCCGCCGCGTGCAGCGCGCGGACGTACGCCACCGCCGACATCGGATCGTGCACGATCACGTTGTGGCCGAGCCGCAGCACCTCGTCGGGCAGCTTCGAGAAGAGCCCCGCCGCCTCCGCCTGCTCGAGCAGCGCGACCTCGCGCGTCTTCGACCCGAGCGTCGGCAACGTGCGCGAGATCGTCTCCCCGTACTCGGCGCCGCCGCGGTAGCGGTCGAACTCCGCCGGCACCTCCTTGAAGTGGGCGCGGATCGCCTTGAGGACGGCGTCGGGGTCCTTGGCCTGCGACGCGGACTGGGCGCGCGCCGAAAAAGCAGCGGCCGCGAGTCCGAGCGACGCGAAGAGCGCGAGACGCAGCGGGCGAGACGAGTTCGGCATGCGCGTTCCCCTCCGACGACTCCGCACGTCACGCTACCCGGGCTACCATGCCGCTCCCCCTCGTCGAAGGAGAACGGAACGATGCGCACGATCCAGGGGCCCGCGATCTTCCTCGCCCAGTACATGGGAGACGCCGCGCCGTTCAACGCGATCGAATCGATCACCGATTGGGTCGCGAGCCTCGGCTACGTCGGCGTGCAGATCCCGACGTGGGACGGGCGCGCCATCGACCTGAAGAAGGCGGCGGCCTCGAAGGCGTACTGCGACGAGTACAAGATGAAGCTCGCCGCGAAGGGGCTCGCGATCACCGAGCTCTCGACCCACCTGCAGGGCCAGCTGGTCGCGGTCCATCCCGCCTACGACGAGCTCTTCGACGGCTTCGCCGATCCGTCGGTGCGCGGGGATCCCAAGGCGCGGACGAAGTGGGCGGTGGAGCAGGTGAAGCTCTGCCTGAAGGCCAGCAAGAACCTCGGCCTGAAGGCGATGGCGACGTTCAGCGGCGCGCTCGCGTGGCCCTTCATCTACCCCTGGCCGCAGCGGCCGGCGGGCCTGATCGAAGACGCGTTCAAGGAATTGGCGCGGCGCTGGAAGCCGATCCTCGACTACGCGGACGAGCAGGGGATCGACTGCGCCTTCGAGGTCCATCCGGGCGAGGACCTCTTCGACGGCGCGACCGTCGAGCGCTTCCTGAAGGAGGTCGACGGACATCCACGGGCGCAATTGTTGTACGACCCGAGCCACTTCGTCCTGCAGCAGCTCGACTACCTCGAGTACCTCGACCTCTACCACGACCGCATCAAGGTCTTCCACGTGAAGGACGCCGAGTTCCGGCCGAGCGGTCGGTGCGGGACCTACGGCGGCTACCTCGGCTGGACCGAGCGCGCGGGACGGTTCCGTTCCCTCGGCGACGGCCAGATCGACTTCACGGCGATCTTCAGCAAGCTCGCGCAGTACGACTACCCCGGCTGGGCCGTCGTCGAGTGGGAGTGCGCGCTCAAGGACAACGTGCAGGGCGCGAAGGAAGGCGCCCCGTTCGTGAAGAACAAGATCATCCAGGTCGCGAAGACCGCCTTCGACGACTTCGCCAAGTCGGGCGTCGACGCCAAGAAGAACCAGCGCGTGCTCGGGATCTCGAAGGGCGCGGGGGGATAGCGCCGTGTGGCGCGCGCTGCGAGGGTCGTTCGCCTCGGCCGCGCTCGCGACGTTCGCGCTGCTCGCCGGCTGCCTCGACTTCGACGAGCAGGAGATCCGCGTCGCGTACGACGCGGGTCGCGATCGGATCGATGCGCAGCTCGTCTACGTCGGGCTCCATTCCTCGGGGAAGCTCGAGTTGTTCGGCACGCCGCCGGAGGAGAGGGATGACGTCGAAGGAACGGAGCGGCAGCTCGACCAACTCTTCGCGGGATGGCCGCTCGTCGCGCTGTTCGACGCCGTTTACCTGACCGACCTCGTCGAACTGCGCCGATCGAACGATGCTCTACAAGCGTCGCTCGCCGAAGCGATCACGGTAGATCAGGGCGCACCGTTCCAGGACAGCGCGGGGCGCATTTGCGGCTGGCAGCACCTGCGCGTTCGCGACGTGCACCACGTCTTCGAGATCCTGGACGAGATGCTCCGCGCGAAGCTCGCTGACGCGAAAAAGGAGCTGGACTTCCGGCGCAAACTCGGGTGCACGAGCAAGGTGAGCGCGACGCTCTGGAAGGCCGCTCTCGACGCGAAGGCGCGCTGGTTCGAGTGCGTGGACGGCGCCCTGATCTGGCACGTGCCGGCGAGTGAAGGCGACGCGCGCGCCTTGGTGAAGAGCATCGAGGCGGCGCCGACCCTGGAGCGTTACCTGAAGCGACGCCGAGAGCGCGAGCCGTCCGACGCGCCGGCGACACCCGCGGCAGGCGGCGTCGTCCGCGAGTCCGAAGTGGCGCTTCGCGGCGTGGAATGGCTCCTCGTCCTCTTGCGCTCCTTCGGCGTCGAGCCGAGGCTCACCACGCGCGGCGTCGACCTCGTCCTCTGGGATCCGAAGAGGACGCCGCAGGTCGTCCGGGTCCCCGCGACCTTCGTGAACGACTGGCGCTTCGATCTCCTCCCGTACCTCGAGAAGCGCCACGTCGTCGTCCGTACCGACGTCACGGACGAAGTGCTGCGCCGCGACTTCGACGAGCGGCGGGCGAAGTGACGGGAGCGCGTCGGACCTAGAGCACGTACGACAGCAGCAGCGTCGGCACGTTCGCCGCCGCCGACCAGAACAGCGCGCGCGGCAGCTTCGCCGGCACGACCGAGGCGTAGAGCCACGCCTCCGCGACGATGACCGAGCACTCCACGATCGCGAAGAGCGGGAGGCCGCCGCTGCTCAGGATCCACGCGAGCGGATGGGTGAGGCAGTTCACGAAGACGCACGCGGTGACGACGCGCTTCCGTTCGGGGCCGCGCGTGAGCGCGGCGAGGACGAGCGCTTCGACGGCGATCGTGGTCGCGAGCGCGAAGAGGTAGTGGATCAACGCACCGCGCCGAGGAGCAGGCCGAGGAAGAGCGGCCACTCGACCCAGGCGTGGACCGACGCAGCGATGCCGTAGAGCGAGCGGCCGTCGGCGAAGTCGCGCAGAAAGGCGAGCGCGACGAGACTGCCGCCCGCGACGGCGAGCGCGACGCCGACGCGCACGGCGCCGCCCGCTGCCATGAAAGACGCGCGCGCCGGTGCCGATCGCGACGGCGCCGCGGCGGCCGCCGGCTCGGCGCGCGCGAGGCGCGGCAGCACGTGCAGCACGGCGAAGTAGTGGGCGCACTGCAGGTAGACGGCGGCGGCGAAGAGGCGCGGCGCGAGGTCGAGCTCGCGCAGCGGCGCCGGGACGAAGACGGAGAAGTGGTTGGCCGCCGTTCCGATCCCGAGGATCGCGCCGTCGCTCGCCGGCACGTGCAACGCCGCGAGCAGTGCACCGACGTTGCCGCTCACGATCAGCGCCGGCACGACCACGAACGCGACGAGCGCGAGCGCGAGGGCGGACGCGCGCCGTCGTCCGCGCAGCGCCTCGACCAGGAATCCGAGCGGCGTGAGATTGTGCAGGAACGCCAGCACCACGATCGCGACGCCCGGCGACACGAACGCGACCAGCGCCGCGAACCCGCCCGTTGCCGCGAGCGCGATCCAACGCTTCGTCCCGCGCGTCGCGAGCGCCGTGGCGACGAAGAGCGCCGCGAGCAGCGCGAGCTCGACCCACGTGCGCCCGCCGGGAATCGACACGTGCGCGTAGTCGGCCGCGCGCACCGCCGCGAGACCGCCGAGCAGCGCGAACCACGTCGCGACCAGTCGCCCGTCGATCCGCCCGCCGAAGCGGTCGCGCACGTAGCGCAGCTCGACCACGACGTGCGCGAAGCCGAAGAGGACGAGCGTCGCCGCGTAGACCGGGAGCGGCGCCGCCGTCGCGACGAGCGCGACGAGGCACGCCAACGCGAGCAGCCCGATCGTCACGGCCGCGGCGCCGTCAGCTCGCTGCCACGCCGGCGCGCGCGCGGCGCATCCGCCGCAGCCCGATTGCCCCGATCAGCGCGATCAGCTCGAGTGGGATGCTGTGCCACGAGAAGAGCAGGTCGAAGCCGGCCTTCACGACGTTGCCGATGCGGTCGCGGTACTCGACCGACTCCTCCTTCACGACGAAGTGACCGGGCTTGTCGGTCGTCGCGACGAGCTCGACGACGCGGACGGTGGTCGTGCTCTCCACCGCGCCCGTGAACGCACTCACCGACGAACCGACGTGCAGATCCTTCGCCGGGATCGCCCAGGGAGCCGCGCGCACGATCGCCTCGGAGTTGACGTAGACCCGCCGCCCCGGCTTCACGGGCGGCGCCGACTTCGCGTCCTCGACCGCCTTCGCGAACTCGTCGTGGTGCTCCGTGGGAACGGCGACGAGCCGCGGGTACTTGCCCCCGATCGCGAGCGATTCGTCAGGGTAGACGCGCTGCAGCTCCATGTACCCGGACAGGTTGCAGTAGATCCAGAACTCCCAAGCGAGCGTCTCGGTCGCGTCGCGAGGCGGCGCCTCCTTGGGCGGGAGGACGACCCATTCGCCGACGGGAAGGCGCTCCGCTTCGAGCCTCGGATTCGCAGCCGCGACCTCCTTCGCGCGCTTCGCGTCGCCGTACGCGCTCGTCGCGATCGACTCGAACGTGTCGCCCTTCCCGATCTTCCGGCGATGCTCACAGTAGGGGTCGAAGCGTTCGGCGCGCAGCACCAGGAAGCGCCGGTCGAGCCACCTCGAGTCGTTGTCCGGAAGGATGTCGGCCGAAGCCGTTGCCGTCGCGAGAACGGTCGCGACTCCCATCCCGACGATCGCCACTGCGGAACGCCACATCCGTGACTGCATGGAAGCCTCTCCTTTTCCGGACGGCGCGGAGCGGGCGCGGGGGGACTGGAAACGAAGGTAGGGGTTCCCGGTTCGTCTTCCAGCGGCTGCTACGCTGCCGCGGCGCGACAGAGGACGGAGGAGAACGGGGATGAGCCACAAGCTTCGCATTGGCATGGTCGGCGGCGGGCCGGGCGCCTTCATCGGCGGTGTCCATCGCATCTGCCTCGCCATGGACGGGCAGTTCGAGCTGGTCGCGGGCGCCTTCTCGAGCGACCCGGCCAAGAGCCTCAAGACGGGGGCGGAGCTCGGCCTCGATCCGAAGCGCATCTACGGCGACTGGAAGGGGATGCTCGAGGCCGAGGCGAAGCTGCCGGCCGAGCAGCGCATCCAGGCGCTCTCGATCGTGACGCCGAACGCGCTCCACTTCGCGCCGGCGAAGCTCGCGCTCGAACGCGGCTTCCACGTCATCTGCGACAAGCCGCTCACGATCACGGTGGAGGAGGCCGAGGAGCTCGAGCGGCTCGTCGCCCACGCGAAGCTGCAGTTCTGCGTCACGCACAACTACACCGGCTACCCGATGGTGCGCGAGGCGGCGCACCTCGTCCAGTCGGGCCAGCTCGGCGAGATCCGCAAGGTCTACGTCGAGTACCTCCAGGGCTGGCTCAGCGACAAGCTCGAGGAGACCGGCCAGAAGCAGGCGAGCTGGCGCGTCGACCCGAAGATCTCCGGTCCGTGCGGCGCGATGGGGGACATCGGGACGCACGCGGCGAACCTCGCCGAGCACCTGACCGGCTCGCGCATCGAGTCGCTGCTCGCGGTCCTGAAGACGTGGGTCGAGGGGCGGGCGCTCGACGACGACGGCATGGTCCTCTTCAAGCTGAAGAACGGTGCGACCGGCACGCTCGCGGCGTCGCAGGTCTGCGTCGGCAAGGAGAACGCGCTCGCCATCCGGATCTTCGGGACGAAGGGCGGGCTCTCCTGGCAGCAGGAGCACCCCAACGACCTCCATGTCCATTGGAAGGAACGCGCCCAGGAGCTGCGCCGCCCCGGCAACGGCTGGGTGAACGACGAGGCGAAGGCGCTGCAGCGCATCCCTGCGGGACATCCCGAGGGCTACCTCGAGGCGTTCGCCAACCTCTACCGCTCCTTCGCCGCCGCGATCCGCGGCGAGCCGACGATCCTCCACCCGTTCCCGACCGTCACCGATGGACTTTCCGGGATGCGATTCCTGCGGGCTTGCGTGAAGAGTGCGAAGGAAGGGAGCTGGGTCACGCCGTAGTTCGTTCGCGTCGCGCGGCGCGTCCGATTTCCAAGGAACAACGTCGCCGCTGGATTCGAGTCTTGCGAGCCGCTTCGCGGTCGGCGGATACTTCCGGCCGCGCAGCCACTGATCGTTTCGGATTCTGCGTCGATCCGAACCTGCCGCCCCCGCGCCGGGAGATCCGCTGCGAGTCGTGCACGCGTCGCCGCCAGGAGCGCGTTCCAGGACTTGCGTGGAGCTCACCGTGTGGACCCTGTCTCGTCTTGTCGTTCCTGCGGCGGCCTTGTGCGTCTCGCTCCTCCTGGTGCCGCTGCCCGCCGCGCTCGCGCCGCCGGTCGCGCCCGGAGTCGCGAGCTTCGCGACCGACTCGCCGCCGACGATGCCGCCGGTGATGACGGTCCACTACGCCGGCGACTCGACCTTCGTCTTCCGCGACGACGCGACGTCGGCCGACCGCAGCGTCTACCCCGACGACGGCCTGTCGGAGGGCGTCTTCGGTCCCGACGAGGCGACCTTCTCCGCGACGCGCTACCGCGAGACCGACGACGACTGCAACGGCGGTGCCTCCGCCGGCGCGCAGCTGCGCGTCTGGCAGCTGATGCAGGGGCAGAACGGCGCGCACTCGCTGCGCATCGGCGCGGTCCGGAACTTCACGAGCGGACTCACTTCGCTCCAGTTCAGCGACGGGCTGCCCGGCGAGGTCCGCGTCCTGGCGTGCGCCCTCGCGATGACGACGCCGGCGGGGCCGTCGCTGGTCTGGTCGCACACCTACCGCTCGTGCGCCGGAACCAACGGACTGATCCCGAGCGGCGCGCCCGGCCTCGACTGCGGCACGGGCAACTTCGCTTCGTGGGACGTCCGGATCGAGGCGATCCCGCCGGGCGCGGGGTCGAGCGCGACGCAGGTCGCGCTCTACGGCGGCGACGGCCGTCAGGACGTCCTCGGGAAACAGGCCGACGGCACGTTCACGGCGACCGGGATGTTTCGAGACGGTGAGTTCCACCTCGACGGCTCCTTCACGCTCACCTTCGCCGACCGCAGCACGATGACCTTCCGGCCGCTCGACGGCTCGGCGGCGCAGGGGAAGATCGCGACGCTCGCCGACCGCAACGGCGTGGCGCTCACCTGCGCGTACGGAGGCAGCGGCGAGCTCCTCTCGGTCAGCAGCCAGTTCGGGCAGTCGCTCACCTGCACCTACGGGAGCGACGGAAGGCTCGCGACGGTCGCCGACCAGACCGGCCGCTTCGTCCAGTACCTCTACTACGGCGGCGGAGGAGGGGGCGGCAGCGACGGCGACCTCGCGTCGATCTCGTGCGCGCAGATCCTGGGGCAGACGCCGCTCGCCAATCCGGTCACCTTCACCTACACGACCGGCAACGTCGACGACCTGCTGAACCACAACCTGCTCACCGTTTCCGACGGCGCGGGTCGGGTGCTCGAGGAGTATCAGTACTCGGCGCAGCCCGATCCGACGCAGATCGACTACGACAAGCTCGTGCGCGTCGAGATGCTGCGGTCCGCGGCGTTCGCCGACCGGATTGCGGAGGACCACGGCTCGACCTACACGATCCTGGAGAACGACCCGCTCGGCCGCCTGACCGAATGCGACTTCGACTCGCTCCACCGCTGCATCGCGAAGCGCGAGTACACCGGCTTCTGCACGCCCGGCGTCGCAGTCACCAGCACGACCAACCGTCCGACCGGCCAGCTGCGCGCGAGCGATCCCGCCTACTTCGAGACCAGCTGGGAATTCAACGCGCAGAGCCTCTGCACGCGCGAGACGCTGCCCGACGGGACGCAGCTGCGCCACTCCTACGAGTGCGACCTCCATCCCGGCGGCCCCGTCCGCGAAGGCGGCAACGAGCGCATCACGACGTTCCACGCGCCCAATGGCGACGAGCGCAGCGTCTCGATCGACTACCTCGCGGGCTTCGGCACCAACGAGACCATCGGCGCCAATCCGTTCACCGGCGGCCCCGAGCCGGTCTGCGCCTCGAACCCGATCCCCGGCGTCGGCATCGTCGTGAAGCGCAATCCCGGCTCGAGCAACGCGCGCATCGGCCCGAGCGGGAGCGGCGAGGAGTTCGGCGGCGGCGAGGAGCCGCAGTTCGCGTCGAACCCGATCCCGGCCGTCGGCATCGTCGTGAAGCGGCAGCCCGGCACGTCGTCGGAGCGCACGGGATTCGGACCGGTGTCGGTCGGCCCCGGCGACGCGAACGAACCCGACTGCTCGTCGAATCCGATCCCGGGCGTCGGAATCGTCGTGAAGCGCAACCCGAAGAAGAGCACGGCACGCTCGGCGTCGAACGTCCCGCCGAACACCGAGTGGGGCGGCGAGTACGGCGCGACGTCCAACATGAGGAGTCGCATCAACGATCTCGAGGCGAAGCTGCAGGCGTTCGGGCTGCTGGCAAGAGGCGTCGCGATCGGAACGACGTCCTGGAGCGATCTCTCGAGCGCGGCGCCCGGCGCCAACCTCAAGCTCGGCGCGCAGAACGGCGGCGTCGAGAGGGTCGGATCGGGCCATGGCGGCATGGCCGGCGGCGGAGGCGGCGGCTGCGGCGGCGACCTGCATCCGGGCAGTCCGATCGGCGGGCTCAACATCAAGGGTGGGAAGAATCCGGGCGGCGGCACGGGCGGCGCATCGAATCGGCCGGGCAATCCGATCGGCGGCCTCACCATCAAGGGCGGCAAGAATCCGGGCGGCGGCATGGCGACAAGCCTCGTCACGTCGCTGGGCCAGGAGTACACCTGGAGCTACGACGCGAACGGCAACTGCACGGCGTATCGCACTCCGATCTCCGGCGGCGGCTGCGACTTCTCCTACAACGCGCTCGGCCAGTGCACGAGCGAGACGATCCTGAACGGCCCCGGTTCGTCGTTCACGTCGTCCATGACCTACGACGCCACGACCCTCTGGGAGCTGAGCCAGGTCGACGACCCGGCGGGGCTGCAACTGGCGCGCTCCTGTGTCCGCGACGCGCTCGGCCGGATCACGCAGTGCACCGACGCGCGCGGCTTCGACGGGCTGACCGAGTACGACGCGCTCGACCGCGTGACGCGCACCTTCTCGCCGCCGCTCGGCGGTGGCGGCGGCTCGCTGGGGTCGCGCGTCGCGTGCGACTACTTCTACGACGCGGCCGGCCTGCTCTGCCGCTTCGACGTCGAGCATCGCGACGAGACGGGCGCGCTCGACGCGGCCGATCCGGCCGAGTCGATGTTCCTCGTGCGCGACGCCCACCTGCGCATCACGCGCGTCGCGAAGGAGCAGCGCCCCGTCTTCGCGCCGCCGCCGGTCCTCGACCCGGCGCTGCTCGGGATCGCGAACTTCGCGACCACCGACTTCGCCTACGACGCGGCGGGCCAGTGCGTGGCGGTGAGCTCGCCTGCGGCGAGCCGCGGCCAGCCCTCCGACGCGATGTGCGCCGCGACCTGGGACGAGCGCGGGCTCCTCTACCTGCGCACGCAGGGAATCCCCGGTGATCCGTCGAGCCAAGTCACGCTCTACGACTACGACCTCGCGGGCGCCTGCGTCGGCCGCACGAGGGCGCAACCGAGCACGCTGTCCGGATACCTCGACCGCTTCACGTTCGACCGATTCCACCGGCTCGAGTCCTGCACCGATCCGATGGGCAACGTCGTGCGCTTCGACCGCGACGCGACCGACCTCGTGACCTGCACGGTCCGCGGCGAGCTGCGCGACGTGCCGGGCTCCTCGAAGAACACGCTGCTCGCGCGCGCGCGCGGCCGCAACGGCTTCGACGCGGGCTCGCCGTGGCACTCGCCCTTCTTCGGCGTGGTGACGAGCGACCACAAGTGGTACGTCGATCGATCCGCGCCGGACACCCTCGGCGCGGTCGCGAAGCAGACCGCCGTCGTCCACCACTCGCCCGCCGGCCTCGTCCTGAGCGTCACGAACGACGGCGACACCGTCCTCGAGGCCACCTACGACTCGGCGGGACGGTCGGCCTCCTGCTCGGACGGCAAGACGATCGTGGTCACCCTGCGCGACGCGATGGGCAACGCCGCCAAGACGACCCGCACCGTCCTCAAGACGTTCTTCGAGACCGGCGATGTCCCGACCGAGAACTTCACCGTCACGCGCACCTTCGACGCGGGCGGGCGCTGCACCGGCGCCACCGACGGCGCCGGCAACCACGAGTCGTGGGCGTTCGACTCCTACGGTCGCTGCACGCTGTACACCGACGCGAACGGCTTCGCGATGCGCGGGCGCTGGGACGGCTCGGTCCTGGGCGGCGGCGGCGTCGCGCGCGACTACACGCTCCTGCTCGAAGCCGACGTCGACGGCGACGGCACGCCCGAGCGGCTGCGCGACCTGATGGTCGGAAACGGCGAGATCCTGAGCGTCACCAACTCGAACGGCGACTCGACCCTGTACCACCGCGACGCGCTCGGCCGCGTCGTCGAGGTCGTCCATCCCGACGGCACCACCGAGACGAGCACCCCCGACGACTACGGCCAGCTGAAAAAGTACAAGCGCCAGGACGGCGCGATCACGACCTGCGACTTCGACTCGAAGCGCCGCGTCACGTCGGTCACCGTCACCGGCCCGCCGGGCAAGGCGCCGGTGCCGCCGACCGTCTTCACCTGGGACGGGCTCGACCGCGTCGTCGCGATCGACGAGGTCGGCGCGACGCGCCTCGTCTACACCTACGACTCGCTCGGCAACCAACTCTCCGAGATGCGCTTCGGCCCCGGCCCCGAGCCGGTCGGCGTGACGCGCACGTTCGACGGGCGCGGCCGCCGCAGCGTCACCTACTCGAGCGGCGAGAGCTTCGTCGAGATGCGCGACGCGCTCGGCGAGCTCGTGTCGGTCTGGCGCACCCTGCCGGGCGGCGCGCTCGTCAGTCCTCCCGTCACGCAGATCGACTACGTCGGCCATCGGCCCCTGCGCGAGACGCGCGAGAACGGCGTCGTCACGACGTGGGACTACCGCTCCGACGGCGAGCCGGCGCTGCCGGGCTCGGGCGACCTCTCCTTCGACGAGTGCGTGAGCTCCCGCAGCGTCGACGCCTCCGGCGTCGTGCTGCTGCTCACCGACCTCTCGCGCGACGGGCGCCAGGACCTCGTCGTCTGCGGCGCGCGCTACGGCAAGGGGCCGCTCGATCCGGGCCGCCGCCACGAGCAGACGTTCGATCCGCTCCACCGACTCGTGCGCTCCGTGATCTCGCGCCGCGACGTCGCGGGCGGCTCCGTCGTGACGGAGAGCGACGTCACCTACACGCTCGATCTCGAGGGGCTGCGCCTCACCGCCACCGGCGGCGCGAACCCCGGCGCGTACACGCAGAGCAAGAACCTCCCGCCCGGCGACCGGCAGATGGGCCAGTACACGAAGTGGCCGGGCGGCCGACTGCAATGGGACGACGACGGCAACCTCGTGAAGATGCAGAGCGGCGTGGGGATCGTCCACCAGTGGCACGACGCGCTCGACCGCCTCGTCCGGGTGAGCGACGCCACCGGCACCACGATCGCGACCTACGAGTACGACGGCGTCGGACGGCGCACGCGCAGCACGGTCGCCAGCTCGAATCCGCTCTCGCCGCCCGACGTCACCGACTTCGTCTACGACGGCCCGAGCTGCATCGAGGAGTGCGACGACGCCGGCGCGTTCAAGGTCAACGTCACCGCGGGCGAGAACTGCGACAACGGCTTCGCGAACGACTATCGCAGCGGCAAGTCGACCCATTGCAACGCCGACGCGGTGTGCATGTGGGACGAAGGGGCCGGCCGACGCTTCGTCTTCGTCTCGGGCACGGTCGGGTCGGGGAGCTCGGTCGTGGTCGAGCGCGTCGCCTTCGACGACGCCTGGAACCCGATCTGGCTCAAGCCGAACGGCAAGCCGCGCGTCGGCGCGACCCATTCAATGGCCGGCTACGACTGGATCCCGGCCGGAAGCGACACGCCGATCGTCCGCGGCAGCGCGCTCGGCGGAATGGGCCGCTGGTGCCCCGAGACCGGCTTCACGCAGTGCCACGACGGGACGTGGAGCCCGCAGCTCGGCCGAACGGTCTGCAAGCTCGCGCTCCGATTCGCGAAAGCCGGGAGCTACACGCTCTCGAGCTCCGCCGCGGTCATTCACTGGACCCTCGAGGTGCGCGCCCTGCGGATCGAGATGAAGTGATCGGGCCGCCGCGTACCGGCCCCGAAACAAAGTGCGCCGGCAGGTCGCCTCGTCCCGTGGGGCGAAGGCGGGGCGGCCCGCCGGCGCGACGAAGCTGGTTCAAGCACTTGCCAGGAAGGTGCTCGAGCCGTTCGTGGCTGACCTCTTCCTCGTCAACGACTCGAGCGGGTTGCAGCGCGCGGCGGCGGCCCGCACCCGGAAATGCGTGCCGGGTTCCCCCGGGGAGCGTCAGCGCACGTAGGTGTCGATCACCTTGGAGACGGCGCGCTCGCAGACGCGGCAGAAGGCCTTCGGGCTCTGCGTGAACATGATGCAGTCGAGCTCCGGGCGGTAGAGCTTCTTCGCTTCGTACGCCGCGCCCTCGAAGGCGCCGACCTTCCCGAACCACTTCTCGCCCTCGAGCAGCGGGCGGCGCTGCGCCTTCGCCTCGCGCATGAGCGCGTCGCTCGTCGCGTCGTCGGCCCCCTTCGCGATCGCCTCGGCGCGCCGCTTCTGGTAGGCGAGGTCGACCAAGTCGTAGGCGTCCTGATTCCACGGCGTCGGGAGCGGCGTCCCCTCTGCGACGAGCTCCTTCCACTTGAGGTTCTTCGGGTCGAGGAGCGCGGTGACGTTGGGCTCCCACGGCTCGCTGCCGGCCGGCGTGAACTGCTCGTAGGCGACCTGCGAGGTGTAGTACTCGTCGGCGAGCCCGCCGAAGCCGTGGCCGAACTCGTGCACGAAGACGTAGGCCGCGACCTCGCTCTTGGCGGCGCAGGTCGACCAGAGGCCGTAGATGCCGCCGCCGCCGTACTTCTTCGTGTTGCCCAGCACGATGATCGCGTCGTAGGGCGCCTGCGCCGCGAGTTCGCGCAGCGCCTCGTCCTTGAAGGTCAGCATGTAGCGGTCGACGTCGAAGGCGTTGAAGGAGAGGCCGAGCGGCGTGTCGGACCAGGCGCCGCGGCGCGGATCGGTGATGCCCGGCTGCGCGGCCGGCGCGAGGAGCGCGCGGCAATTGAAGTCGGCCTTGCGCGACAGGAACGGCTCGGTCGCGAAGAGGGCGCCGGTCAGGCGGTGGACGTCGTCGATGAAGTCGTCGCGCTGCCGGCCGGTGTAGCCGTCGCCCAGGATCAGGAGGTCGACCTTCGTCGCGGGGGGCCCGTTCTCGAAGATCGGCATCACGCCGCCGCGCGCCGCGATCGGAGAGCGGTCGAGGAAGCGGCCGGCCGGGTCGAGCTCGCCGCGCCAGATCTCCTTCCACGAAAGATCGGGCGCCCGCTTCTCGAGCGCGAGCGCAACCTTGCCCTTCGGCTCCGGGAAGCGCGCCGACTCCCGGAAGGCGCGCCAGCCCCGCTTCGCCTCGCCGGTCACCTCCCACTCGCCGTAGATGCTGCAGTAACCGCGCGAATAGAGCGTCGCCCCGCTCACCGGATCGCGCACGACGAAGCGGTATTTCCCGTAGCCGAGCTCGTCGACGAGCTGCGTGCGGCTGCCCGGCCAGTCGCCTTCGAGGCGGAAGCGGTCGGGAGCGACCTGCTCCTGCGTCGCGCAGCCGCAGTGCTCGAAGTCGAAGCGCACCGTCTTCCCCGTGAAGCGCGCCTCGAAGTCGTCGCCCGCGGCCAGGACGAGCGTGAGAAGTGCGGTGTGGAGCATGGCAGCGGATGATCGCCGAAGCCGTGTTGTGGTCAAATGGCGGGGATGCGCGCCACTCAGGAACTGCCCCAGGCCACCACCACCGACCCGGTCCGCTGTCCCCACTTCGGACCCTGCGGCGGCTGCACGTCGCTCGACGTGCCCTACCTGGACGAGGTGCGCGCCAAGGAGGAGAAGCTCCGCACGGCGCTCTCGCACCACCCGGCGCTCACCGGCGCGCCGATCCTGTCGATCCTGGGCGCGAGCGAGCCGCTGTTCTATCGCACCGCGATCAAGATCCCGTTCGGCTGGTCGCGCGCGGGGCCGGTCGCCGGCTTCTACGAGCGCCGCTCGCACCGGATCGTCGACCTCGAGACCTGCCTGATCCAGCACCCGCGCCTCACCGCGCTCGTGCTGGTCGCGAAGGAGCTCGTGAGCTCGCTCAAGATCGCGATCCACGACGAGCGCACCGGCCGCGGCATCCTGCGCCACGTGGTCGCGCGCATCGGCGAGGGGACCGGCGAGATCCTGGCCGGCATCGTGGTCCAGGCGCAGGGCTACGGCAAGATCCGCGGGCTCGCGCTGAAGCTCATGGAGCGGCTCGAGGACGTCGGCCTGGTCGGCGTGGTGCAGAACATCCACGCCGAGGAGGGCGCGGCGGTGCTCGGCGACAAGACGCTGCCGCTCGCCGGCCGGACCTGGATCGACGAGGTGAGCGACGGGCTGCACTTCCGGACCGGAATCGCCAACTTCGGGCAGGTGAACGCGGGCCAGGCCGCGGTGCTCTACGGCGAGGTGCTGCGGCTGCTCGGCAAGGAGCAGCTCGCGGGCAAGCGCATCGCCGACCTCTACTGCGGCGTCGGGCCGATCTCGCTCCGGCTCGCGCGCGCCGGCGCGCTCGTGGTCGGCGTCGAGTACGACGAGGACGCGGTGCGCAGCGCCCGCTTCGCCGCCAAGAAGAACGACCTCGAGGGGCGGGCGCGTTTCGTCGCGGGCGACGCGGGCCAGGCGCTGCGCAAGCTCGCCGCCGAGAGCCCGATCGACGCGGTCGTCGTCGATCCGCCGCGGCGCGGGCTGTCGCCGGCCGTGATCGAGGCGATCATCGCGTCGAACGCTCCGCAGCTCGTCTACGTCTCGTGCGACCCGTTCACGCTGGCGCGCGACCTCGAGCTGCTGCAGCGCGCCTTCACGTGCGTGGCGATCCGGCCGGTCGACCTCTTCCCGCGCACGCTCCACCTCGAGGCCGTCGCGCTGCTGAAACGGAAGTGAGCGAGCGCGCCGACCTGCTGGTGCTGGGCGCCGGCCCGGCGGGCCTCGCCGCGGCGATCGCGGCGCGCCGCGCGGCACCGGCGGAGCGCCCCGCGCCGCGCGTGCTTCTCCTCGAGAAGGCGGCGCGCCCCGGCGTGAAGATCCTGATCAGCGGCGGCAACCGCTGCAACCTGACCCACGACTGCGACGCGGCCGAGATCGCGAAGGCGTTCGGGCGCGAGGCTTCGCGCTTCCTCGGTCCCGCCCTGCGCGAACGCGGGCCGCGCGAGCTGCGCGCCTGGATCGAGTCGCTCGGCGTCGCGACCAAGGTCGAGCCGGGCGGCAAGGTCTTCCCCGTGTCGAATCGCGCGGACGAGGTCCGCGACGCGCTCGAGCGCGAGCTCGCGGCGGCGGGGGTGGAGTTCGTGGGCGGGGCGGCGGTGACGGCGCTCGCGCGCGGCGACGACGGCTTCGTCGTGCAGGCGGGCGAGCGCGAGTTCACGGCGCCGCGCCTCGTCCTCGCGCTCGGCGGGCGCAGCTACCCGAAGGTCGGGACGACCGGCGACGGCTACGCGCTCGCGCGCGAACTCGGCCACACCGTCGTCTCCCCGACGCCGGCGCTCGTGCCGCTGGTCGTCGACGTGCCGTGGGTGCGCGCGCTGTCGGGGCTGACGCTGCCGTGGGCCGAGCTCTCGCTCGTGGTCGAGGGGCGCGTCGTCGACACGCGGCGCGGCGGGCTGCTCTTCACCCACTTCGGGCTCTCCGGTCCGGCGCCCATGGACCTCGGCGGCGCCGTCGCCGCCGCCGGCGAACTCTCCCGTGCCATGTTGCGCGTGCGCTGGCTGCCGGCGCTCGAGCGCGCCGCGCTGGAAGAGAAGCTCGACCACGGCGTCGCGCACGCGCCCGCGCGGCCGCTCGGCGCGTGGCTCGCCGACCTCCTGCCGCGCCGCCTCGCGCAGGCGCTGCTCGCGAGCGAGGAGTTCGACCCCGAACGCCGCCTCGCCGAGGTCGCGAAGCGCGAGCGCGCGCGCCTGTGCGACGTGCTCACCGCGACGCCGCTGCCGATCCACGGCACGCGCGGCTTCGACTTCGCCGAGGTGACGCGCGGCGGCATCGTCCTCGACGAGGTCGACCCGGCGACGCTCGCGTCGCGCAAGGTCCCCGGCCTCTTCGTCGTCGGCGAATTGCTCGACCTCGACGGCCCGATCGGCGGCTTCAACTTCACGTCCGCCTTCGCGACGGGCGCGCTGGCAGGACGGGCCGCGCTCGAGGCGCGCGACCCGTTGTGAGCTCTTCCTCGCGCCGGTAGCGTCCGCCCGTTCGCGTCGCGTCGGATCGCGGGAGGACATGCCGATGTTCCTGCATCCCGTCGTCGCTGCCGGTCTGCGAACCGTCCTCGTCGTCTCCGCCGCGGCCGTCGCCACGAACGCCCAGTCGCCGTTCGTGCGCGTGAGCGTCGACTCGAACGGCAACGAGACCCACCCCTCGCACTACCGGCAGTTCGTGTCGATCTCGGGCGACGGTCGCCATGTCGCCTTCGAATCCGAGGCGCCCGACCTGGTCACCGGCGACACGAACGGAGTGGCGGACATCTTCGTGCACGATCTGGTGACCGGCGCGACCGTCCGCGTGAGCGTCTCGTCGTCGGGCGTGCAGGGCGACAGCATGAGCCTCCGACCCGCGATCTCGCGCGACGGCCGGTACGTCGCGTTCATGAGCTGGGCCCGGAATCTCGTCGCGTCCGACACGAACGGATGGACCGACGTCTTCTTCCACGATCGTGACCCCGACGGCAACGGAGTCTTCGACGAAGGCAACGGCACGACCGTCCGCGCGAGCGTCGCCTCCGACGGCAGTGAAGGGGACTCCGACTCGATGGAGCCCGACCTCTCCGCCGACGGGATGCGGGTCGCCTTCGCGAGCGGCGCGTCCAACCTCGTCGCGGGCGACACGGGGTGGAAGACCGACATCTTCGTGCACGACATGACGACCGGAGTGACCACGCGCGTCAGCGTCGACTCGTCCGGAGTCCAGGGCGACCGGAACAGCTTCTTGCCCGCGATCTCGGCGGACGGGAACGTCGTCGCGTTCGCGAGCTTTGCGTCGAATCTCGACGGGAACGACGCGAACCCCAAGCGCGACGTCTTCGTGCACGACTGCACGACCGGCGTGACCGAGCTCGTCAGCGTCGATTCGAACGGCGTCCAGGCCGACAACTACTGCGACCTGCCCGACCTCTCTTCCGACGGCTCGATCGTCGCGTTCGAGAGCTGGGCGAACCACCTGGTCGCGAACGACCGGAACCGCGTGCCCGACGTCTTCGTCCGCGACCGGACGACGGGGACGACGACGCGCGTCAGCGTCGACTCTTCCGGCGTCGAGGGCGACAGCTACAGCGAGGAGCCCTCGCTCTCCGCGGACGGGAACCTCGTCACGTTCCGGAGCTGGGCCGGCAACCTGGCGCCGGGGGACGGCAACGGCTTCAGCGACATCTACATGCACGACCGCGTGACGGGCGAGACGCGTCTCGTGAGCGGGAGCTGCGGCGCGGCCGGCGACTACGGATGTCTCGTCGCCTCGATCTCGGACGACGGGACGCGGATCGCGTTCGAATCGGCCGCCACGAATCTCGTCTCCGGCGACACGAACGGCGCCGACGACTTCTTCGTGCGCCTCGCCCCCGATCCCGTCGCCGCGTGGAACAACTACGGCGCCGGCTTCCCCGGCTCGCTCGGGATCCCGAGCCTGACCGCGAGCGCGGCGCCGCGGATCGGCACGTCGTTCACGATCGACGCCGGCAATTCGCTCGGCTCGTGGACCGCGGCGCTGCTGCTGTTCGGGACCGAGGACGCGAGCGTGCCGACGCACTTCGGCGGGACGCTGCTCGTCGACTTCGCCTTCGTCTCGACGGTCGTTCTCCCGCCTGCGGGCGCGTCGGTCGCCGCGACGGTGCCCGCGGAACCGATGTACGCGGGGTTCCACGTGTTCTTCCAGGTGGTCGAGTTCGACGCCGGCGCGGCGAACGGGTGGTCGTTCTCGCCGGGCCTCGACCTCCTGTTGGGAGGTTGACCGCGATGGAACCAATTCATTTCGCGGGCCGCCTTCCGATCGCCGCGCTCGCTGCCGCGCTCGCGCTCGCGCCGGCGTGGGCCGGAGCCCGCGCACAGAGCCCGCTCGCCCGCGTCAGCGTCGACGCCAACGGTCAGCAGGGGAACGGCGACAGCAGCCAGGACGCCGCGCCGGGCGCGCTGTCCGCGGACGGCCGCTGGGTCGCGTTCGCGAGCGTCGCGACGAACCTCGTCGCGAACGACAAGAACGGCGCTTCCGACATCTTCGTCCGCGACCAGTCGACCGGCGCGATCGTGCGCGTGAGCATCAACAACTCGGGGACCGAGGCGAACAGCGCCTGCTTCCAGCCGGCGCTCTCGCGCGACGGGAGGTTCGTCGCCTTCCAGACCTTCGCGACCAACTTCGCCAAGGACACGAACGCCCGGGTGGACGTCTACGTGCGCGATCGCGACGCCGACGGCGACGGCGTCTTCGACGAGGCGAACGACGTGACCGTTCGCGCCAGCCTCTCGAACGGCGGCGTCGAGGCCGACCAGGACTGCGTCGGGGCGTCGATCTCCAGCGACGGTTCGCTCGTGGCGTTCACGAGCCACTCGGCGTACCTCGTGACGGGGGACACGAACGGCGTGACCGACGTCTTCGTTCGCGATCTCAAGAACAAGACGACCGTGCGGGTGAGCGTCGACTCGAGCGGCGTCGAGGGGAACGACCTCAGCTTCCCCGCCCAGATCACCGCGGACGGCCACGCGGTCGTCTTCGTGAGCTACGCGACCAACCTCGTGCCCGGCGACACGAACCACTGGCAGGACGTCTTCCTCTCCGACCTGGCGGCCGGCACGATCACCCTCGTCAGCGTCGACGCGGTGGGCACGCAGGGGAACTACGCGTCGCGGCAGCCGGCGATCTCGGGCGACGGGCGTTTCGTCGCGTTCACGAGCAGCGCGAACAACCTCGTCGCCGGCGACACGAACAACTTCGACGACATCTTCGTCAAGGACATGACGACGGGGACGGTCACGCGGGCGAGCGTCGACTCCGCCGGCAACGAGAGCTTCGGCAACAGCTACCTTCCCGCGATCTCCGACGACGGCGCCATGGTCGCATTCACGAGCGCTGCGGTGAACCTCGTCCCGGGCGACACGAACCGGTTCGAGGACGTCTTCGCGCACGAGTTCGCCGGAGCGACGACGATCGCCGCGAGCATGCCGTGCGGCATCCTCGGCGACTCCTATACCGAGTCGGTGTTCGTCTCCGGCGACGGGCAATTCGTCGGGTTCCGCAGCATCTCTGACAACCTCGTACCCGGCGACACGAACGGCGCGTTCGACGTCTTCGTCCACGATCGCTCGATCGCGGCCGCGGCGGCGTGGTCGAACTACGGCACCGGTTTCCCCGGAACGAACGGCGTCCCGTCGCTCGCCGCGAGCGCGATCCCGAAGCTCGGGACCTCGATCTCGGTCGACGTGACCAACTCGCTCGGGACCTGGAGTATCGCCGAGCTCTTCGTCGGGACGGCGACCGCTTCGGTGCCGACGCGCGCGGGCGGGACGCTGCTCGTCGGAGATCTCCTCGCGGTCGTTCCGTTCGTGCTCCTGCCCGCCACGCCGACCTCGTTCCCCTTTGCCGTGCCGTTCGATCCGGCGCTCTGCGGCTTCCACCTCTACCTGCAGGCGCTCGAACTCGACGCGGGCGCCGCGCACGGACTGAGCTTCACGCCGGGGCTCGAGCTCGACTTCGGCGGCTGACCGGACGCGTCAGGTCAGCCGCGCCACCAGCGCCGGCAGCGCCTGCTCGACCCGCAGCGGCCGCGGTCCGAGCGTCACCGCCTCGAAGCCGTGGCGCGCGAAAAGGTCGAGCTCGCGCTCGATGAAGCCGCCCTCGGGGCCGAGCAGCAGCGTCGTCGCCCCCTCGACGGCGCGCGGGCACAGGGTCGTCGCGCGCGGGTCGGCGACGAGCTTGCGCGAGCCGGCGGAGAGCTCGTCGAGCTCGCGGTCGCAGAAGGGCTTGAGCAGCCGGCGCGTCTCGACCGCCGGCAGCACGGTGTCGCGCGCCTGTTCGAGGCCGAGGCAGAGCTCGCGGCGGAGCGCGGCGGGGGCGAGCGCGGGGCTCTTCCAGAAGCTCTTCTCGACGCGCCAGCCGTTCACGAGGAAGAGGCGCGCGACGCCGAGCGTCGCCGCCGCCTGCAGCACGCGCCGCAGCGTCTTGGGGCGCGGGAGCGCGAGGACGAGCGTGAGCGGCAGCTTCGGCGGCGGTGCGGATTGCAGATCGTCTTCGAGCGAGAGCTCGAGCTCCTCCTCGTCGAGCCGGACGACGGTCGCTCTTCCGACTCCGCCGCCGAGCCGGCCGACGGCGAGCGAGCGGCCCGCCGCGGCGCGGTGCACCGCGTGCACGTGGTCGCGGCGGCGGCCCTTGAGCACGACGCGGCGCGGCGCGACGAAGTCGTCGTCGAAGAGCAGGACGAGGTTCACGAGATCTCCCGCGCCGGATCTTTTCCGCGCTCCATCATGCGGACGCGCTGCCGTGGAACGGGGGCGCGGCAGGAAGCGAATGCTCGACGAACGGCGTCGGAGGCTGAAACGGAGCGCGTCGAGGCGCTGCTCTGTTGCCCGTATTTCCCCGGCGAGCTAGAACCGGCCGCCCTCGCCCGCGTCTCCGACGCCGCGAATGTGGGTCCCGTCCTCGGGAGCGGCTGCAACCATGACGAACGTCTCCGTTCCGCGCGGCCTCGTGTTGCCCGGACTCGCGCTCCTCTTCGTCCTCGCGCCGCTCTCGCGTGCGGCGCCGCCGACCGGGACGCCAGCGCGGGTGAAGATCCAGATGATCGACGCGCGCGGCGACGCCTCGGCGCTGCTGCAGGCGGGCGACTCGGTGATCGTGCGCGTGAAGGGGCTCGATCCCCGGAAGGGCTACGACCTCGTGCTCTTCGGCGGCCCGACCGACATGGTGGGCCTGGTGACCGCGGCGTCCGACAAGGACGGAGAGATCGAGCCGCTCGTCCTCTGGTACGACTCGGGCATCACCGGTCCCGACCCCGCGGGCACCGGCAAGTGGGGCGACGGCTTCGCCAACTTGAAGGCGGCGGAGAGCTACCTCCAGAACCATCCGCTCCACGTCGAGGTGCGGGAGGCCGACGCCGCGGTGCCGGGCAACGGCCCACTGGTCGCGACCGCGCCGCTCACCGTCCAGGCGCCGCGCAGCGCGCCCTGGATCGAGTGCACCGACCGGCAGGGGAGCCACCGCAACACCTTCGAGAACGGCAAGGAGCCGCTCTGCGTCAGCGGCGCGGGCTTCCCGGCCGGGAGCACGGTCGAGCTCTACTTCGTGGCCGACCGGAGCCAATGGAGCGACGGCGATCCGCTCGTCGACGTCTCCGGCTTCCAGGCGCGTCCCCACCGACACTCCGTGCATCTCGGCTCGACGGAGACCTCCTTCACCGTCCCGGTCTGGCCGGCGCAGCTGCAGCGCAACGGCCGCTTCGACGTGGTCGCGCGCATCTCGGGCGGCGGCGCGACGAAGTCGGAGCTCTCGCCGGGCGACCTGCTCGCGCACGGGCTCGAGACGGGCGTGCACGTCGTGTCGCCCGCCGTGATGATGCCGGCCGGCCCGCCGCACGACCTCGTCTCCGACCTCGCCGGGCGGCGCACCAAGAAGCGCCTCTATCCCGGCTTCGAGTACTCGAACACCTTCCTGCGCCACGACGCGGTCCTGGCCGGGCTCGACCCGTCCGACATTCCGGGCAGCACCAGCGCCGCCTACGCGCGCATCTACGTCGTCGCCGCCAAGAGCGCGAGCGAGTGGCAGGCGAATCCGACGCTGCACGACGTGACCGAGGCGGTCGAGGGCCGCATCGTGAAGGCGGGGACGCTCGAGCTCTCGATCGGCCAGGTCTGGGGCGACGCCGACCCGACCGGGGTCGAGAAGATCCCCTTCGACGTCGTGATCGACCTCGGCCTCGCTGCACCGAACGGGACCAAGGGCGGCGGCACCACCGGCGGCGGCGGGGGCCCGCCCCCCGCGACGCCGGCGCAGGCGCTCTTCGACAACATCTACACGCCCGGCACCGACCCGATCGACAAGCTGCAGGCCGACGGCTTCTACGTCGTCGACGATCCGTCGGAGCCGGGGCCCTTCCCGGTCGGCCGCACCGAATACGACTTCCCCGACGCCTACGACATCCCGTGGGGCCAGTACGCCGACGCGGACGTCGACGTGCGCGCCGTGGTCGCCTACCCCGGCCAGTCGGCCGGCGTGGACGTGCCGGTGTTCGGCACGTCCGAGCAGTTCCCGATCGTCTTCATCCTGCACGGCAACCACCAGGTCTGTCAGGGCGGCAATCCGTGCGACCAGAACTGCCCGGTCGGCAGCCGCGTGCCCAACCACAAGGGCTACGACTACCTGCTCGACCTCTGGGCGAGCCACGGGTTCATCGGCGTCTCGATCGACGGCTACAACGTGACCTGCCTCGACGACCGCTTCATCGAGCGCGCCGCGCTGATCCTCGAGCACATCCGATACTGGGAGGACTGGAACAACCCGGCGCTCGCCGACGGAACGTTCAACGGGCGCTACTGGAATCGCGTCGACGTCGGCCGGGTCGGGATCGCCGGCCACTCGCGCGGCGGCGAGGGCGCGGCGGCGGCGGTCCAGATCAACCAGGACATGGCGCTCGGCCACAACATCAGGGCGTGCATCACGATCGCGCCGACCGACTTCAACAGCGCCTCGCCGCCCGGCGGCGGCCCCAAGACGTGGGTCGTGAACGACACGCCGTTCTTCAACATCATGGGCGCGAACGACGGCGACGTGTGGGACGCCGAGGGCGCGCGGACCTTCGACCGCGCCGGGCTCGGCATCCACAAGGCGACCAAGTCGCAGGCGTTCATCTACGGCGCCAACCACAACGCGTGGAACACCGTCTGGATCGATCCCGGGTGGGGCGGCTTCAACGACTCGGCGGGCGGGCCGGCGCAGATCTCCGCCCAGGAGCAGCAGGACACCGGGCGCGTCTACATGACGACGTTCTGGATGGCGTTCCTGCAGGACCGCAGCGAGATGCTCGCCTTCCACCGCGGCCGCCTCGACTCGACCAAGCTCTCCGGCGTGAAGACCTTCTGGACCTTCGAGGACGACGACCGCCTGGTGGTCGACAACTTCCAGGACAAGCCGGTCGACCCGACCCTCAACACGCTCGGCGGCGTGGTGACCGCCTCGCCGGCGCCCGTGACCTACCAGGAGAGCGGGCTGCGTCAGGGCAACTACGACGGCAGCTTCTACCACGACACGAACGGGCTGATCGTCGGCTGGAACCAGGCGACCACCTACACGAGCGAGATCCCGTCCGCCAACCAGGACGTGACCAGCTTCTCGCACCTGCACATCCGTGCCGCGCTCGTCGCCGACGGCGGCGTGCTCAACCCGCCGGGCACGCCGCAGTCCTTCCTCGTCAACCTCGAGGACGCCAACGGCGTGAGCCAGACGGTCGACGTCTCTTCGGCGGGCTTCGCCGTCATTCCGTACGGATACCCGACCGGCAACGGCCGCAAGTCGATGATGTCGTCGGTCCGCGTTCCGCTGCGCGCCTTCACCGCGGACGACTCGGGGCTCGACCTGACCAAGATCACCAAGATCGTGGTCAACTTCGGGTCGACGGGCCTGCTCGCCATCGACGACATTCAATTCACCCGATGAGGACGAAGCCGATGATTCGCGCCCGACTCTCCCTCCTCGGCGTCGCCGCGTGCGCGCTCGTCACGGGTTTCCTGCTGGTCGCGGCCGCCGGCCGTTCGACGGCGCAGGACGCGGTGCCGCGCGTCGAATTCGGGCTGCTGCCGCTGCGCGGCTACGAGCTGCGCGAGGCGCGCTTCGACCCGCCGTTCCGCATCCCGCAGCAGGACGGCACGGTCAAGCTCGAGACGTTCGGCTGGAAGATCGTGATCACGGGCGACGACTTCCCGGTGCGCGCGCTCGACCCGATCCTGTGGGTCGACGACGTCCCGCTCACGCGTTACGAGCGCTGCGCGGCCGACGGCGCCAACGCGCTCTCCTACGCCTTCTTCGATTCGACGCTGCTGCGCAGCGAGCACGTGCTGCAGGTGATCTACGGCAAGGACGAGCGCACGCGGACGAAGCTGCTCGAGCGGCTCGACCCGGAGAAGCTGATCCGGCTGCCCGACGCCGAGCGCAAGGGCCTCGCCTTCCCCGAGCTCGAGGGCGTGACGCTCGAGGGCGTCGCGGCCGACGGCCGGGTCACGGGGCGCGGCCGCCTCGCCGCGGGCGAGGCGCGCCTCGCCGCGCGCTTCGGGAACGGCCGGTTCCGCGTGCTCGCGACGCCGATCGCCTTCGCGGCCGACGGCGCCTTCGCCGTCGACGCGGGCGATCTCCCGAAGGAGACGACGCACGTCGCGGCGCTCTACTTCGCGAAGGGGACGACGCCTCCGGCCGAGGGCGTGCTCGCCGCGCTGCCGAAGGGCGTCGAGCTGCTCGACATGAAACCGCTGGGCACGAAGCCCTCGGCACGCTGAGACGGGCCCGCGCGAGCGGGTCGAACCGCGGGGCGCGGCGCCGGCGAGGCCGGGGCCGCGCCCACCGTTTTCCGGACACGGCGCCGGAGAGGCTCCGACATGGACAAGCCGACGACGTCGCACTCGGAGCTGCTGCCGGGCCTGATCACGATCCAGCAGCACATCATCGCCAACCAGCGGCGCCACTCCGAGGCGACCGGCGAGTTCTCCTTCCTCTTGTCGGGCATCACGATCGCGACCAAGGTCCTCGCGTCGCGCGTCCGCAAGGCGGGGCTGTTCGACGTGCTCGGCTCGACCGGCCGGACCAACGTGCAGGGGGAGACGGTCCAGAAGCTCGACCAGATCGCCAATGACCTGATGATGCACTGCATCGGCTACCGGCGCAGCGTCGCGGTGCTGGCGAGCGAGGAGGTCGAAGGGGCGGTCGACCTGACCGAGACGGGCCGCAGCGGCAAGTACATCGTGCTGTTCGATCCGCTCGACGGCAGCTCGAACATCGACGTCAACATCCCGACCGGGACGATCTTCTCGATCCTGATCCGGCCCGACCCCACCGAGTGGGAGGGGCAGGCCGACATCCAGGCGGAGGTCCTGCAGCCGGGGCTGAAGCAGGTCGCGGCCGGCTACGTCCTCTACAGCTCGGCGACGACCTTCGTCTACACGACGGGCGACGGCGTCCACCAGTTCGTGCTCGACCCGGAGATCGGCGCCTACGTGCTCGTCTCCGAGCGGCTCAAGATGCCCGACCGCAAGCGGGTCTACTCGACCAACGAGGCCAACTCGCTCTCCTTCCCGGCGCCGGTGCAGCAGTACCTCGCCTGGACCAAGCAGCCCGAGTCGAACTACAGCGCGCGCTACGTCGGCAGCTTCGTCGCCGACTTCCACCGCATCCTGATGCAGGGCGGCGTCTTCCTCTACCCGCCGACCGCCAAGTCCCCGCAGGGCAAGCTGCGCCTGATGTACGAGGCGAACCCGATGGCCTTCCTCGCCGAGCAGGCGGGGGGGCGCGCCATCGACGGGTCGACGCGCATCCTCGAGAAGAAGCCGCGCCAATTGCACGAACGGACCGCGCTGTACATCGGTAGTCGCCAAGAGGTCGACATCATCGAGGGCTTCATCGAGGGGAAGGGCGCGCCGAAGGCGTGACGGGAGAAGAGACCATGGCACGCTCCGCCGTTTCGTCCGTGCGCCGACAGGGTCGGCTCGCTGCGCTCGCTACGGAAAGCCGGCTCGCTGCGCTCGCCGTGGGGAGCCGGCTCGCCGCGCTCGCCGTCGGGGCGCTGCTGCTCGTCGCCTGCATCTCGACCGGCTCCTCGGAGCCGTTCGTCTCGATCGGGAGCTGCGACGCGAGCCGTCCCTCCGCGGGCGTCTTGCGCCTCGACGTCGACGATCCGATCGGCTCGATCGACGTCGCGCCCTCGCCGGACGACACCGTCTCCGTCACGGCGAAGATCTCCGTGCGCGAGTCGCTGCGCGCGCAGTTCCCGGCCGCCGACGCGGCGCGCGACCTCGAGATCGAGGTCGTCGGCGACGCGCTCCGGATCGGCAGCGGGCACGCGGACGACGGCTACCGCGAAGACTTCCACATCGACCTCGTGGTGCGCGCGCCCGCGCGCCTCGCGTGGCGCGCCGCGATCGGAGTCGGCAACGTCGAGGTCACCGGCGGCGGCAACGAGGTCGAAGCGACTTCGGGTGTCGGCAACGTCAAGCTGCGCGGCAAGGTCGGCGCGGCCCGCGCGACCTCGGGCGTCGGCAACGTCCTGGTCGAGGTCGAAACGCTGGCGAGCGGCACGATCAAGTCCGGCACCGGCAACGTGCGCGTCGCCATCGCGGGCGGCACGCTCGGCCGCGCGCTCGAGTGCAGCAGCGGCGTCGGGAACGTCGACGTCGCGGTCGCGCCGTCGCTCGCGGCCGACGTCCAGCTCCAGACCGGCGTCGGGAACGTCCGCTGCGACGGCGCCGCGCTCGGCCGCACGTCGAGCTTCGTCGGCGGATCGGCGGAGGGCAAGCTCGGCGCCGGCGGTCCGCGCCTCACGGCGTCGGCCGGCACCGGCAACGTCTCCTTGCGCGTCCGGCAGTGACGCGGCGCGCCGTCCCGGAAAACCCCTCCAACCGCGCCCGGCGGCCCCTTCTCCCGCGCCGCCTCGGGGCGAGACGCAAACCGCGCTCGTCTCCGAAGACGGAGCTCCGCATGCGCTGCCTCGCCCCGACCCGGCTCGCCGGCGCGCTCGCCGGCGCCCTCTCGATCGCCGCGGGCTGCAGCGCGATGCGCCCGCTCGCCACGATCGGGGCGTTGCAGGAGCAGCAGTTCGCGATGGACCGCGACGACGCGCTCGATGCGTCGGTCCACCTCTCCTACTGGAGCGGCCGGCTGCGCGTGCGGCCCGGCGACGCGGCGCGCGCGGCGCGGCTCCACACGCGCGACAACCTCGACGAGGTGGACGCGCACGCCGACGCGCGCCGCACCGGCAAGCACCTCGAGGTCCGCCTCTGGCTCGACTCCGACGACAGCCTGATCAACTTCCGGTCGTGGCGGCCCGAGGAGCGCGATCCCGACGACATCGATCCCGAGGTCACCGTGATCAACGAGTGGGATCTCGAGCTGGCCGAGGGGATGCCGCTCGCGTTCGACTGCGAGCTCGCGGCGTGCGACGCCGACCTCGAACTCGGCGGCCTCCTGCTCCGTCGCGCGAAGATCGAGCTCGGCGGCGGCCACTTCGTGGTCGATTTCGCGAAGCCGCAGGAGGGGCGTCTCGAGCGGCTCGAGCTCGGCTGCGGCGCCGGCAACGTCGTGGCGCGCCGGCTCGGCAACTCGCACGCGCGCACGATCCTGGTCGACGTCGGCGCCGGCTCCTGCGAGCTCGACCTCGCCGGCGAGTGGAAGGAGGACGCGCTGGTGCACGTCGATTCGGGCGCCGCCAACGTGGAGTTCCGCGTGCCGCGCGGCCTCGCGGTGCGCGTCGTCCTGAAGGACAAGGTCCTCGCCGAGTTCTCCGCGCCCGAATTCCGCAGCGATGGGGAGAAGCGCTACACGAGCCCCGACTGGGGGAAGGGCGGCCCGTCGATCGTCGTCGAGGTCGAAGCGACCCTCGGCCACGTCGGCTTCGTCCTCGAGTGACCTCCCGCGCGCAGTCGCCTCAGCGCGCGTCAGCGCGCAGTTGATAAATGGGCAGGATCTCCGCGGGCCGCATCGCGAGGAAGTCGGCGCCGTTCTCCCTGAGCTCGCGCGGCGGCCGGAAGCCCCACAGCACGCCGACCGACGGGAAGCCCGCGTTGCGCGCCGTCTGCATGTCGATCGCGGTGTCGCCGACGTAGAGGATCTCGTGCGCCGGGAGGTCCAGCGCGGTCCGCATCTCGATCGCTCCGGCCGGATCGGGCTTGGGCGCGACGCCCTCGCGCTGCCCCATCACGACGTCGAAGAGCGCGCCCACGCCGAGGCCGTCGACCGTCTTCCGGGTCAGCTCGTCGGGCTTGTTCGAGAGGACGCCGAGCCGCGCGCCGCGCTGCTTGAGGTCGAACAGCAGCTCGCGCATCCCGTCGTAGAGACGCGCCCCGTCGAGGTAGTGGTCGGCGTAGCGCGCGCGCACGCGTGCGAGGAGCTCCGCCTCGAGCTCCTTGCGGTCGGGCGGCAGCGCGCGCCGGCACAGGACGACGATCCCGTCGCCGACCATCATCCGGTAGGCGTCGCGCGGGTGCTCCGGCAGGTCGAGCGAGCGCAGCGCGAAGTTGGCGACGCCCGCGATCGTCGCGAGCGTGTCGGCCAGGGTCCCGTCGAGATCGAAGACGACGCCGCGCACGCCCGATTCCTCCCGTCCGCCGATCGGCGCGCCGATGGTAGCCGGTATCTTCGCGCGCCATGAAGCGGGCGCTGCTCGTGCCGATCACCCTCGTCGCGCTGCTCGCCGCGGCCGAAGGGTGGCTCCACACCGGCGGGGCGGCGCTCGCCGACGGGGAGCTCGGGAGCGCGCCGGCGACCGCGATCCCGTCGCCGGAGCGCCCGCGCGCCGCGCCGCTGCTCGTGGTCGGGTCGGCGCTCTCGGCCGGCGCCGGACTGCGCGACGACGAGCGCTGGACCGCCCGCCTCGCTCTCCGCGTCACGGGCGACGGCGCCTTCAGCGAGGTCCTCGCGGTCGCGCCGATCGCGCGGCCCGCCGACCCGGTGCTGACCACCCTCACGGCGTTCGCGCGCAGCGGGACCTTCCGCGGCAGCGCGGCGATCGTCGCGCACGAGAGCGGCGCCGACGTGGTCGTCCTCGAGGCGGGCGGCGACGCGCTCGGCGCCGACCCGCGCCCGTTCGAGATCGAGCCCGCCCCGAGCTCGCCCGACGCCGCGACGCGGAAGCGCGGCGGCCTCGCGCTGCTGCGCGCGCTCGACGAGTGGCGCGCCGCGCGCGACCACGACCGCGCCGAGCGCGCCGTCGCCGAGCTCGTCGCGACCGACAGCTTCGTGGCGGGCGCCTCCGAGCGCGCGCGCCGCCGGCTCGACGGCATCACCGCCGCCGTGCGCTCGCGCAAGCCGACGCCGGGGCAGGCGGCGTTCCTGCGCGCGCTGATCCTCGAGGCGCACGGACTCGCGCGCCGCGACGCTCGCGAAGGCGTCCTCGCCGAGTGGCAGCGGCTGCTCGGCACGCTGCGCATGCAGCAGCGCGGCGTGATCGTAGTGCTCTCGGGGCCGCCGCTCCTCACGCTGGGGATCGACTCGCTCGCCCAAGACCTCTCGATCCCGGTGGTGCACGCGCCCCCCTTCGAGCTCGACCCGCGGCTGCGCACCGGCCCCGACGGCCACGCCGCCGCGGCGGTGCACGCGCAGCTCGCCGACCAGGTCTGGGTCGCGCTGTCGCGCCGCGAGATGGTGCCCGAGCCGATGCGCGCGCCGCGCGAGGTCGTCGCCGCCGCCGAGCGCCTCACCACGGCGGCCCACGCGCGCAACGGCATCGACAACTCGCTCATGACGCTCGTCCACACCTGGATCACGAACCGCTGCGAGTTCGGCGAGGAGCCGCCGCCGCAGGCGCTCTTCGGCGTCGGCCGGCGCGGACGGCTCGCGCCCGGCGTCGCCGCGGAGATCGTGCTCTCGCGCCCGCCGCTGCCCGACCAGCTGATCGTGCACGCGACCGTGCGCGACGGCGCGGCGCCGCGCCTGTTGCTGCGCCACCTGCTCGGGAGCGTGACGCTCGAGGCGAAGCCGATGGGGCCGGCGCCGGCCGACCCGGCGCGGACGCTGCTCGAATACCGGATCGCGGCGCCGCCGAGCCGCGAAGTGGTCGCGTGGCCCGCCTACGAGTACACGCTCGAGGCGGGGGGCGCCGACCCGGAGTTCGAGCTCGTCGACGTGACGATCACCGCTCAGGTCGAGACCGACCCGCCGCGCTGAGAGGCCCGCGCCGCGCCGCGGCCCGCTGTCAGCGGGCCGGCTTCCCCTTCCCGCGCACGAGGCGGTGGTAGCTCCCGGCCGGCAGCGGACCGAACTCCTCGAGCTCGCCGCGCGGCCAGCGGACCACGACGCTCTCCGCCTGCGCCTGGTCGGCGAGCCCGAAGAGCAGGCGCAGGTCCTGCCACGAGGCGAACGACTGCGCGCCGCGGATCTCCTGGCGCTGCCGCTTGCCGCCGGCCGTCACGTCGACGCGCGCGCCGATCGCCTCGGGGTTCCTCCCCTCGTACGCGAGCGCGCAGCCGATCCAGCGGCGCTCCGGCCTCCCCGCGCGCACGACCAGGCGCGCGTCGTGGTCGTTCATCGAGACGATCGCGTCGAGGTCGCCGTCGTCGTCGAGGTCGCCCATCGCGAGGCCGCGCGCGACGAGGCGCTTGGAAAGGAACGTCCCGCCCTCGTCGCCCGGCTTCCCGCCCGGGGCGTTCGGGCCGGCCGACGCGACGGTGAAGCGGCCGCTGCCGTCGTTGAGGAAGAGCTTGGGCTCCTGCTCGTAGCGCTGCGACGCCTCGTACTGCACGACCCCCGGATGGAGGTGGCCGTTCACGACCAGCAGGTCCATGTCGGCGTCGTCGTCGAAGTCGAGGAAGCGCAGCCCCCAGCCGAAGTCGAGCAGCGACGGCCGGCCGATCCCGCGCTGGAACGCCTGGTCGTCGAAGTGGCCGCGCCCGTCGTTCACGTAGAGCGCGGTCGCCTCCATCTCGAGGTTGGTGACGGCGAGGTCGGGGGAGAGGTCGCCGTCGACGTCGGCGAAGTCGCAGCCCATCGAGCCCTGCGTACGGCCGTCGTGGTCGTAGCTCAGCGAGGACGACTCCGACGCGTCCTCGAACGCGAGCGCGCCCGGCTTGCCTTCGTTGCGGTAGAGGAAGTTGGGGGAGGAGTCGTTCGCGACGAAGAGGTCGAGGTCGCCGTCGTCGTCGACGTCGCTCGCCAGCGCGCCGAGCGTCTTGCCGTCGCGGCGCGTGATCCCGACCTGGAACGAGACGTCGGTGAACGTGCCGTCGCCGTTGTTGCGGTAGAGGAGGCTCGTCTCGGCGTCGAAGACGTCGGGGTGGCAGTACGAACGCTCGGCCGGCGGGACGGCGCAGCTCCGGTGCAGCGGGTAGTCCCACTTCACGTAGTTGCCGACGAAGAGGTCGAGATCGCCGTCGCGGTCGAAGTCGGCGTAGAGCGCCGTGCCGGCGTAGCGCTTGTCGGCGACGCCCGCGCGCTTGGAGACGTCCTCGAAGGTGCCGTCGCCCCGGTTGCGCAGCAGGACGTTCGGACCCCAGCCGTAGACGAAGACGTCGCGCCAGCCGTCGCCGTCGTAGTCGGCGAGGCAGCAGCCGGTGGCGTAGAGCTGCGCGCCGGCGTGCGCCGCCTCGGTCACGTCGGAGAAGCGCGGGCGTCCGTCGGGGCCGGGGCCGTCGTTGCGGAAGAGGCGGCTCGGGAAGGGGCCCTTCTCCTTGAAGCCCTCGAGCGCGCCCCCCTGCGCGAAGTAGGCGTCGAGGTCGCCGTCGTTGTCGTAGTCGAAGAGGCCGCAGCCCGAGCCGTTGGTCTCGAGAAAGTAGAAGGCGCCGCTCGCGCCGTTCACGTGGCGGAACGCGAGGCCCGAGCCGGCGGTGACGTCGACGTAGCCGCGCGCGTCGTTTCCGGCGTCCGCTCCGCCGGCTCCGCCCGCCCCGCGCTCGCAGCCGGCGGCTGCGGCCGCGGCGAGCGTGAAGGCGGCGAAGCGCGCGGCGCGCCGAGGCGCGCGCGCCGGCCACCGTCCCACCCTGGCGTCCCGCTCGCCTGTCGTCGTTTGCATGGCGCCTTCGTCGGTTCCGTCAGTGCTTCGGCAGGAGGGCCTGGAGCTCTTCGGGCAGCGCGCCGGTCGCGGCAGGCGCCGCCTTGGCGTAGGCGGCGACGATGCGCGCCGCCTCGCCCTTCTTGCCGCTGCGCAGCGCGAGCGTCGCGCGCAGCACGCAGCCTTCCGTCCAGTCGGGCGCCTCCTTCAGGAGGTCGTCGAGCGCGAGCTCCGCCTCGGCCGTGCGCTGCAATTCGGAGAGGGCGCGCGCGTATTCGAGGCGCGCGCCGCGGTTCGACGGGTCGAGCTGCGCGAGCTCGCCGTAGAGCGTGAGGCGCTGCGCCGGCGTCTTCGCGTCCTTGCCGGTCTGGTTGTCGGTCAGCACGTTGAGCAGGCGGTGGATCCTCTCCTCGCGCTTCGCCTCCTCGTCGCGCCCCTGCGCACGCAGCAGGCGCGCGAGGCGGAAATGGGCGGGGAGGTGGTTGGGCTCGAGGCGCGTCGCGTCGCGGTAGGCGGCGAGCGCCTCGTCGGGTCGGCCGAGCGCCTCGAGGATGCGGCCGCGCTCGAAGGGGACGTCGGCCCACGCCGGCTGGAGGCGCGCCGCCGCGGCGAACTCCGCGAGCGCCGCCTCGTTGCGGCCGGCCGTCCCCGCGATCAGGCCGAGGAAGTGGTGCGCCTCGGAGCGCATCACCGCCGGGTCGGCGTCGCTCGCGCCGGCGACGAAGGCGCGCAGCTCCTGCTCGGCCCGGTCGTAGTCCGACAGCGAGAAGCGCGCGATGCCGAGCCCCCAGTGCGCCTGCACGCGCGCCGGCTCGAGCGCGAGCGCGCGCTCGAAGTAGTCGATCGCGCGCGAGTAGGACATGCCGGCGCTCGACGCGATGTCGGCGCGGCCGGCCCAGAAGAGGGCGTCGGCGCTCGCCGGATCGCGCTGCATCGCCTCCGCGAACGCCGCGCGCGCGCCGGCGAAGTCGCGCGCGGCGAAGAGCTGGCGGCCGCGCACGACGGCGGCGCGTGCCGCCTCGGCGTCGGCGGGCGACGCGGACTTGACGGCCGGCGCAGTCGCAGGCGCAGGCGCCGTGGCCGGCGCCGTGCTCGACGGAGCGGGCGCGCCGGACGTCGGCGGACTGCTCGGCTCGTCGCGCCGGCATGCGGCGCTCGCGAGCGCGAGCAGGAGGAGTAGGAGAAGCGCGGTGGGTCGCGCCGCCGCGCGTGGACCCGCGCTCAGCGCACCCGGGACTTCGACTCGACTTGCTTCGTCTTGGGGTGGTCGCAGTGCATGACGAGGCAGTGCAGTCCGAACGCCGCGACCAGCACGAGCAGCGCAGCTCCGACGAGCAGAGGCACCAGTTTCATCACGAACAGGGCTTCTCTCCCATTCAGCTTCATGGAAGCCCGGCGACGCGAGGTCGCGACAGTACCTACCATCGGAAGCAGCAACAGCGCGAAAGAGCGCGAAACCTCGTCCCGAGGTGCTGATGATGCGCATCGTGCCGCCCGAGGGCGTGGAATCGTCCCCATCGTGCGAGTACGGGCTTTCGGTCATCACTGCCCGATCCGCAGCGCTTGCTCGAGGTCCTCGATCAAGTCGTCGGGATCCTCGATGCCGACGGAGAGGCGCACCAGGTTGTCGCTCACGCCCGCGGCGCGCCGATCCGCGGCCGACATGCCCGAGTGCGAAGTCGTCGCGGGACGCGTGACGAGCGACTCGACGCCGCCGAGGCTCGGCGCGTTGACCGGGATCGCGAGCCGGCGCAGGAAGTCGTCGGCGCGCGCGACGTCGCCCTTCACCTCGAAGGAGAGCATCGCGCCGAAGCCTTGAAGGTCGCGTTTCGCGAGCGCGTGGTGGGGGTGTTCCGGCAGCCCGGGATGGTGGACGCGCGTGATTGCGGGGCTCCCGGTGAGGAAGCGCGCGATCCTCGCGGAGCTCGCCATCTGGTGGCGCAGGCGGACGCCGAGCGTCTTCAGGCCGCGCTCGAGCAGGAAGCAGGCGTGCGGGTCGAGGGCGCCGCCGAGGTGGGCGGCGCGGTGGCGCACGCGCTTCACGAGCTCGGCGCTCCCGACCACCGCGCCCGCGACGAGGTCGGAGTGGCCGTTCAGGTACTTCGTGCAGCTGTGGAGCGAGAGGTCGAAGCCGAAGCGCACGGCCGGGAAGACGAGCGGCGTCGCGAAGGTGTTGTCGATCAGGGAGAGGATCTTCCGCGAACGCGCGAACTCGACCACCGCCGCCAGATCGGGCACGTGCATGAGCGGGTTGCTGATCGTCTCGACGTAGATCGCCTTCGTCTTCGGCGTCAGCTTCGCCGCCCAGGTCGCCGGCGCGGCCGCGTCGATCGTCGTGACCTCGATGCCGAGCTCGCGCAGCTCCCCGCGCGTGAAGTCGTGCGTCCCGCCGTACAGGCTCTCCTGCACCAGCAGGTGGTCGCCCGGCGCGAGCACCGTGAGCAGCGTCGTCGCGATCGCCGCCATCCCGCTCGCGAGCACCAGCGCGTCCTCGGCGCCTTCGAGCGCGGCGAGCCGCGCGTGCAGCACGCGGTGGTTGGGCGTGTTGTTGAGCCGGATGTAGGGGAGGTCGAAGTAGTTGCTGGCCCCCTTCGGCTCGAACGTCGCCGACTGGAACACCGGCATCGCGATCGCGCCCTCGATGCGCGGGTGGGGTTCTCCCGCGTGGATCAGCGCGGTGTCGAATCGATGCATGGCGGCCTCCTCGGGAGCCGCGTGAAAGTAGCATCCGCCCGATGCGCCCCACGATCCTCCTCTTCGATCTCGACGGCACGCTCGTGTCGACCGGCGGCGCGGGCCGCCGCGCCATCGAGCGCGCCTTCAACGTGCTCTTCGCCGATCGCGGCGGCTCGCGCGAGGCGTGCGGCCACTTCAGCTTCGCCGGCATGACCGATCGCGCCATCGCACGCGCTGGACTCCGAGCTCTCGGTATCGATCCGAACGAGGACGCGATCGCGCGCGTGCTCGCGCGCTACGTCGAGCTGCTCGACACCGAGCTCGCGCCCGCGACCGCGCCGGGCCTGCGGGTGCTGCCGGGCGTGACCGAGCTGCTCGATCGCGCCGCCGCGCGGCGCGAGGTCGCGACCGGGCTCGGCACCGGCAACGTGGTCGCCGGCGCGAAAAAGAAGCTCTCCGTCTGCGGCCTGTGGGAGCGCTTCCCCTTCGGCGGCTTCGCCGACGACAGCGAGGAGCGTCCCGAGCTGATCCTCACCGGTGCGCGCCGCGGCGCCGAGCGGCTCGGCGCGCCGCTCGACCGCTGCCGCGTCGTCGTGATCGGCGACACGCCCAAGGACGTCGCCGCCGCCCGCGCGAACCGCTTCGACTCGCTCGCCGTCGCGAGCGGCCAGCATCCGCTCGCCGAGCTCGCGACCGTCGGCGCGACGCTCACCGTGGGCGAGCTCTCCGACCCGCGCGTCGCAGCGAGCCTGTTCCAGGATTGACCGCGCGGCGCGGGTGTCGCTAGCGCAGCTCCGCGCGATACGTCCACGTCGAGCGCCCGGCCCCGCGGATCGTCACGGCGTCGCCGCCGGTGCCGACCTTCACGTCGAGGGTGGTCGGGCCCGCGAGCGACGCGCGCACGACGAGCGACTGCGCGGTGGTGACGGCGAGCTCGCCTTCGAGGTCGGTGGTCGTCGTCCCGCCCGCCTCCGTCGCGCGGCTCGATTCGAGGTGCGCCTTGGCGGCGAAGGTCGCGACGACGACGCCGTCGAGCTCCTTCTGACCGGTCAGCTCGAGCACGAGCGACTTCACCGTCCCCGGTTCCGCGAAGGTCGCGAGCACGCGCTGCGCGTCGGCGGCGGCGACCTCGACCTTCTCGCCGACCTTCAAGGTCCTTCCGGCGAGCGCCGCCGCGAGCGGGGAGCGGCCGAGCGCCCGCGCCGCGATCTCCTCGAGCGTCCGCTTCGCCTCGACGTCGGGCGCCGGCGCGCCTTCGCTCGTGAACTTCCACGCGTCGCCGTCCGCGCCGCGCGTGGCGCTCCACTTCACGCCGGCCGCGGAGCTGTCGTGCTCCTGCTCGCCGAGCGGCGTGGTCGCCCGCAGGTGGACGCGCGTCACGTCGAGCGTCGCCGCCTGCCCGCCCTTCTCATCGCATTCGATGACGGCGGCGGTCCAGGCGTGGTCGAGGACGGTCGAGCTCTCGAGCTCCTGTTCGACGCCGCCCCCCTTCACCGTCGTCTTCAAGGCCGCCGTGTTGGTCGAGGGGGGCGGCGTCGAACAGGAGCTCGAGAGCTCGACCGTCCTCGACCACGCC
>DAINBU010000015.1:17912-54319 GCA_036732755.1 Planctomycetota bacterium | reverse complement strand
GCTCGAGGCCAGCACCGCCGCTCGGATCGGAGCCAGCGACGATCAGGACGAGCGGCGGGCGGGAATTCCGCCGCGGCGTGCGGCGCGTCACAGGCCGAGCCCGCGCAGGTGACGCACCGCGCCGAGCAGCGGCCCCGGCCCGCCGAACGGCTCGACGCGCGCGACGAACGGCACGGCGCTGCCGACGGCGGAGCGCAGCTCGACGAAGTCGACCTCGCCGGCACCCGCGGGCAGCCCGTCGATCGTCCCGAGCGCGTCGCAGGCGTCGACGCCGGCGCAGAGCGCGCCGAGACGAGTCAGCCACTCGGTCGCGAGCCCGCCCCCCGAGGCGGCGATCGCGTGCGCGCGCCCGGCGTCGTGCCAGTAGGCGATGCGCCGCCGCTTCCCGAGGTCCTCGAAGATCGCGGCGAGCTCGTCGGGCCGGCCGAAGTCGTCGCGCCCGCGCGGCGTGACCAGCGCGACGCCGACCTCGGGCACCTGGCGCAGCACCTCGTGGAGGATGCGGCAGGTGCGGTCGAGCGCGACGAGGCCGACGGCGCCGTGCTGCACCTCCCTCGCCGCCGGCAGCGTCCCGAGCTCGACCTGGACCCACGAGGCGCGCACCGCGACGGCATAGCGGGCGGTCGCGAGCAGCGAGACGACCACCGCCTCCGGCGCGAGCTCCCCCGTGACGAGGTCGGCCGGCGCCGCTCCCCCCTTCCGATCGGGCCGGGCCGCCGCGTCGCCGCGGTCGTGGCAGACGTGGCGGACCGCCAGCACCATCGCGCCGACCGATGCCGACGTGAGATGAGCCGGCGAGGGGGCGTGCTCGGTGCGTCCGGGCACCCAGCGCCGGACGCCGAGCGCTTCGAGCCACTCCGCGACGTCGCCGGGAGACGGGAAGCTCCTCCCGTCGCCGTCCACCGCCACCGCGATTCGACCGCTGCCCGCCATCCAACGTCCCTCCGCTTTTTTCTAACGAGCCCAGGATGCCACCGGTAGAAGGCCTTCGTTCCCGGCCCCACCCGGGGGCACGGACGCGGCGTCGGATTTCGTCGGGTCGCCATCTTCGATGAGTCGCGCGCGGCCGCAGCCAATCGATCGTCCAGCCGTTTCAGAGGAACTCGCAATGAACCATTGGAAGAAGAGTCTGTTCACGGCGGCGGCGCTCGTCGCGGCATTGCCGCTCGCGCGCGGGCAGCCGGCCCCGGTCGCCACGCGTGCATGGAGCGCGGATGCGCCCGCCGCAAGCGACGCGTCGGCGTCGGCGGATCGCGCCTACCTCGGCGTCTACCCCGGCACCAATGCGGAAGGGGGCGGGGTCAAGCTCGAACAGGTGGTCGACGGCAGCCCGGCCGCGAAGGCGGGCCTGCAGGCGGGCGACGTCATCACGGCCCTGGGCGACCGCACCGTCGGCAGCGACGAGGAGCTGCGCGAGGCGATCGCGTCGCACCAGTCGGGAGAGAAGGTCCGGGTCACCTTCCTGCGCGAGGGCGAGAAGCGGCGCACGAGCGCGCGCCTCGGCAAGGCGCCGTCGGAGACCGACGCGGGCGGCGGCGAGGTCGGAACGGTCACCGAGCGCACGGCCGAGAAGGCCGAGAAGGCCGCGCAGGCGGAGAAGGCGACGAAGGTCGACCAGGAGAAGGCCGCGAAGGCCGCGAAGTCCGAAAAGACGGCGAAGGCTGACCAGGAGAAGGCCGCGAAGGCCGCCAAGGAAAAGGTCGCCAAGGCGGAGAAGGCCGCGGCGGGCGGCGGGATCGTCGAGGGCGAGCGGGCCAAGGAAGGTGACGACTCCGGGTACATGGGCGTCATGCTCGCGCCGGCGGGCGACGGCCGGACCAGCGTCTCCTCCGTCGTCGACGGCTCCCCGGCGCAGAAGGGCGGCCTGCAGGCGGGCGACGTCATCCTCAGCATCGACGGCGAAGCGGCCGCCACGACCGACGATCTGGTCGGCCTCGTGAAGAAGCACCACGCCGGCGACAGGGTCACCGTCGCCATCGAGCGCGACGGCAAGCCGCAGAAGTTCAAGGTCAAGCTCGCCGCGCGCAGCACCGCGAACCTCGGCGCGGGCGTTGGCGGAATGGCGGCGCCAGTCGAGGTGAAGCCGGAACCGAAGGCCGCGGAGACGGCGGTGGCGCCCACCGCGAAGGCGCGCGCGCGCGTCGTGAAGCCGGCCGCGGGCGAGGGCGCCAGCGGCGGCGGCGACCCCGCGATGCGCAAGGAAGTCGAGGCGATGCGCGCCGAGCTCGATGCCATGCGCAAGTCGATGGAAGAGCTCAAGGTGCGCTGCGAGTCGCAGCAGAAGACGATCGAGAAGATCCGCCGCGCGCTCGACGGCAACGACGAGCCCGGCTCCTTCTCGTACGGCGGGACGATCGCGGTCCCCGCGGGCGCCCCGGCCACCGTCGTCAACCTCCCCTCCGATATCGGCCTCCCCTCCGAGCTCGCGACGACCGATCCGGCGGCGGTCGCGGTACCGGACGGCGGCGTGTTCCAGATCGAGGCGGCGCAGGGCGAGACGCCGATCATCCTCCACCTCGAGGGCAGCGACCAGAAGATCGAGCTCGAGGGACTCGGCCCCCAGATCCAGGCGATCGTGCAGAAGCACGAGGGCGACGGCGCGGTCCTCCGCGTCAAGCCGAAGGTCGAAGGCAACGTGATCGAGCTCGAGGTCGTCGCCGAGGGCGATGAAGGCTGCTGCGGCGCCGTCGTCTGCGAGGACGGGACCCCGGAGACCCGGACGATCGTCGTGCAGGGCGTGCCGGCGAATTCGGCGAAGAGAATCCAGCTCGCGCCGCACGGAAGCGTCGCCGCACAGGACGGCTCGCACCACCAGCAACAGGCATTCGTCGTCGACTCCACCGGTCGCGCGACGGCGATCGCTTCGGGCATGCGTGGCGTCGTGGTGCACGGCCAAGGCGCGCCCGCGAACGGCGGCGGTTGTTGCTGCTGCTGCCAGCAGCAGGCGGTCTTCCACGGCGATCTCGCCATGCAACACCCGGGCATGGGTGGTCACGCCGGCATGGGCATGGGCGGACACGCGGGCATGGGAATGAGCGGACACCCGGGCATGGGCGGTCACGCGGGAATGGGCATGGGCGGGCACCCGGGCACGGCCACCTTCGAGGTGCTGCCTCCCGACGCGCCGCACCCGGGCCAGCGGCCGGCGCGCGCGCACATGCCCGGAGTCCCGGGCAAGCCGACCCCGCCGCCCGCTCGCAACTCCCCGATGAAGTTCGAGTTCAAGGCGCCGCAGGCGCAGTCGTTCCCGCAGTTCGCGGGCGGCGGCACGATCGTCTGGAAGTGCGATGGCCCGTGCGAGCTGACGCTCAGCGCCGCGGGGGCGCAGTTCCGCTGCGAGGGCTCGTGCGAGATCTCGCAGACCGCCGGCGTCGCCGATTTCGCCGATTTCGCCGGCTTCGACGGTGGGACGGCCGACCTGGCCATCGAGGACTTCGGCAACGCCGACTTCGTCGAGCTGGAGGACGGCAGCGCGACGCTGATGTTCGCCGCCGGCGACGACGCGGAAGAGACCGAAGGCGAGGAGGAGTGCTGCGAGGAAGGGAAGTGCTGCGAGGAAGAGGGCAGCGGCTGCTGCGAAGAGTCGAACGACTCCGACGACGAAGAGCACGAGGACGGGGACGACGACGAGCATGAGGACGGGGACGAGGACGATGACGACGACGACGACGACGACGTCTCGACGCCCGCTGCCGCCTCGATCGCCCTCCCGGCGATCTGATCGGCAACGACAGGACGACGATTCCGGAACGATCGGGGCGCCGGCGGGAGACCGCCGGCGCCCCGCTGCTTTCCGAAAAGGCTCAGACCTTCAGGTCTTCGATCTCGCGGCGCGCCCCGCCCGCGACACGCTTCAGCGCGGGCTCGACCTGCTCCGATAGGAACTCGGTCACCTGCTGCGCCGCGCGGCCGGTCAGCGTCGACCCGTCGACGAGCTTCTCGAAGCCGCGCTTCACCGCCGCGAAGGCCGGGTCGGCGGCGAGCCGCTTGAAGAGGTCGTTGTCGGCGGCGCCGCCCTTCATCCGCTCCGCCGCGGCGCGCGCGTGCACGCGCAGCTTCTCGTGGAGCTCCTGCCGGTCGCCGCCCGCCTGGACGGCCTGCATCAGGATCTCCTCGGTCGCCATGAACGGCAGCTCGCGCTCGAGGTGGGCGCGGATGCGCGGCTCGTGGACGAGGATCCCGCGGAAGATGCTCTGGTAGACGCGCAGGACCGCGTCGGCGGCGAGGCACGCCTCGGCCAGCACGATGCGGCGGTTGGCCGAGTCGTCGAGCGTCCGCTCGAGCCACTGCTGCGCCGCCGTCTCGGCGGCGTTCGCCGGAAGGTGGATCAGGAGGCGCGCGAGCGAGACCATGCGCTCGGCGCGCATCGGATTGCGCTTGTAGGCCATCGCCGACGAGCCGACCTGCTTCTCCTCGAACGGCTCCTCGATCTCCTGCTCGTGCGCGAGCAGGCGCAGGTCGTTCCCCGCCTTCGCCGCAGACTGGCCGAGCCCCGACAGCGCCGCGAGGATGCGCGCGTCGACCTTGCGCGGGTAGGTCTGGCCGGTGACCGCGAAGGTCGTCGCGAAGCCGAGCCGCGCGGCGAAGCGCCGGTCGAGCTCGCGCACCTTGGCGTGGTCGCCGCCGAACAGCGACAGGAACGACGCCTGGGTGCCGGTCGTCCCCTTGACGCCGCGCAGCGGCAACCACGCGATCAGCCGCTCGAGCTCTTCGAAGTCGAGGAGCAGGTCCTGCAGCCACAGGCAGGCGCGCTTGCCGACGGTGGTCGGCTGCGCCGGCTGGAAGTGGGTGTACCCGAGCGTCGGCAGCGCGCGGTAATGCCGCGCGAAGTCGGCGAGCTGCTGCATGACCTGCGCCGTCGCGTCGCGCAGCAGCACGAGCGCTTCGCGCAGCACGATCAGGTCGGCGTTGTCGGTGATCGTGCACGAGGTCGCGCCCAGGTGCAGGAACGGCTTCGCCGGCGGGTGGAGCTCGGCGAAGGCGTGCAGGTGGGCCATCACGTCGTGGCGGAGCGTCTTCTCGAGCTCGGCCGCGCGCGCGAGGTCGATGTCGTCGATGCGGCGCGCCAGCGCGGCGATCTCCGCCGCGGGGAGGTCGAGGCCGAGCTCGCGCTGCGTCTCGGCCAGCGCGATCCAGATCTCGCGCCAGAGCTTCGCTCTCCGCCGCTCCGAGAAGAGCTCCTGCATCGCGCGGCTCGTGTAGCGCGACGCGAGCGCGCTGCGCCAGAGCACGCCCGGATCGGCCGCCGCCTCGTCGTCCGCGCCCTTCGCCCCCTTCGTCATTGGCCTCCCCGCTCAGCCGGTCAGCTTCGGACCGAAGGCGCGCCATGCGTTGAACGCCGCCGCGACGCCCCCCACCGCGACGAGGCGCAGCAGCGCGACGCGCAAGCGCCCCGGCCCGCGCACCCCCCACCAGAGCGCGATGCAGCCGATCCCGCCGAGCAGGTCGATGCAGACGTCGGCCGGGTCGGAGCTGCGATGCGGCGTGGACGCCTGGTGCCATTCGTCGACGATGCCGTAGGCGAGGACGATCAGCAGGACCAGCGCGAGCCGCGCGCTCGTGAGCGCGCCGTCGCGGCGGAACGCCTCGGCCAGGAGCAGCGCGAGCACGCCGAAGAGCACGAAGTGGAAGGAGTTCCCGAGGAACCCCCAGGCCGGCCCGCCCCCTCCGACCCCCTCGAGCGAGCTCGACGAGAGCCACCAGATGAGGCCGGCGTGCGCCACGGCGAGCGCGGCGGCGACCGGCGGCAGGCGCGAGGAGTCAGCGCCGCTTGACGAGGCGGACACAGGTCCCTCCCCCTTCGCGCGAGCGCCACTCGACCTTGTCCATCGTCTGCTGGATGAGGAAGAGGCCGCGCCCCGACTCGGCGTCCTCGCCCGGCAGCGCGGCGTTGGCGGCGGCGGCGCGCGCCGCGAAGTCGCCCCGGTCGCGCACCTCGATCTCGAGCCGGTCGACGTAGAGCGCCACCACGAGCTCGACCGTCTCGCCGCGCGCGCGCGAGCCGGCGTGCTCGCACGCGTTGACCAGCACCTCGTCGAGGCCGAGCAGGACCGACTCGCGCGCCGCCTCGGAGAAGCCGTACGCCTCGAGGAGCGAGCGCAGGTGCGAGCGGACCACGCGGACCGCGTCCGCCTCCGGGGCGATGCGGAGGTCGACGGAGAGCTCGGGGCGCGGATCGGGGACGGTCACTTCGGCACGTTAGAGCGCCCGCGCGAAGGGGACAAGGAAAGCGGGCGGGCGCGGCCGATCGCCCCGGAGCGTCGTTCACATGGGCGCGCGCGCGAACGAAAGCGAGAGGTCGAGCGCCGCCGCCGAGTGCGTGAGCGCGCCGACCGAGATGCGGTCGACGCCCGCCTCGGCGAAGGCGCGCACGTTCGCGAGCGTGATCCCGCCCGACGCCTCGAGGCCGACGCGCGGATGGCGGGCGCGCACCACGGCGACCGCCTCGCGGACGCGCGCCGGCTCGAAGTTGTCGAGCAGGACGAGATCGGCGCCGGCGGCCGCGGCGCGCAGCGCCTCGTCGACGTCGAAGACCTCGACCTCGAGCTTCAGATTTCGTGATGCCGGCGCGGCGCGCGCCGCCGCGATCGCGGCCTCGATCGGGCGCGGTGCCGCGCCGAACATCAGGTGGTTGCTCTTGATCAGGACCATGTCCCACAGGCCGACGCGGTGGTTCACGCCGCCGCCCGCGGCGACGGCCCGCTTGTCGAACGGGCGCAGGCCGGGCGCCGTCTTGCGCGTGTCGAGGATCGCCGCGCTGGTGCCCGCGACCGCGTCGACGAAGCGGCGCGTGAGCGTCGCGACACCCGACATGTGCTGCACCAGGTTGAGCAGCGTGCGCTCGGCCGCGAGCAGGGCGCGCGCCCGCCCGCGCACGACCGCCACGACGCTCCCGGGACGGACCGCGGTCCCGTCGGCGAGCAACTCCTCCGCGGTGGCCGCGGGATCGAGCAGGCGGACGATGCGCTCGACGAGGTCGGCGCCGCAGACGACCCCGGCCGCCTTGACGGCGAGGCGCGCCGTGGCGGTCGCATCGGCCGGGACGATCGCGGCGGCCGTCACGTCGCCGCGGCCGAGGTCCTCGGCCAGGAACGCGCGCAGGCGCTCCTCGAGGTCGGCGGGCGGCCAGCTCGCGGCGGCGCGATCGGACGGGGTCGGCGGCGTCATGGTCGCAGCAGCGTGGCGCGGCGCGGCGCGGCGCGCAAGCGCGGCGTCATTCGCCGAACGCGATGCGCGGCGCGAGCTGCGCGGCCGCCCGGTCGCCCATCCCGGCGACGCGCTCGACCAGGTCGTCGACGTCGTGGAAGCGACCGTCGTCGTGGCGCGCGCGGACGATGCGCGCGGCGAGCGCGACACCGACGCCCGGCAGCTCCGCGAGCTCCTCCTCGGAGGCGTGGTTCACGTCGATCCGCTCCGCGGCATGGGCGGGCGAGTAGCGGCGCGAGATCGAGCGCGTGTGGAGACTTGCCAGGACCGCGGCGGCGACGAGCAGGCCGGCGACGAAGAGCAGTGCGCGCCGATCGCGTTCGCGGACCGGCGCCTCCGCTTCACGCGGTTCCGGCATGGCCGTTCAGAGCGCGCGGCCGCGCGTGCCGCACCAGCGAGAAGTAGCGCCGCACGACGTCGTCGATCGCCGCCTCGAGCTCGGCGCGGTCGGAGATCGGCCGGCGCAGCTCGGGCGCGTCGCCGAGGCAGAGCGCGAGCTCGCTGCCCGTCTCGAGCACGGCGAGCACCTCGTCGCGCAGCCGGAAGCGGACGAGGTCGCCGTCGACCTCCTCCTCGATCTCGTCGCCGATGCGGAGGATCTTCTTCTTGGCGAGGTCGAGCAGCGGCACGTCGGATTTCACGCGCTTCGACTCGGGGGCCGGCGCCGCCGCAGCGGCTTTCGGCGGGGGACGGGGAGGATCCGTCGCCGGAGGAGGGCCTTGCGACTCTCCTCCGGCTCGGACCACGACCAGGCGGTCCACGCCCTGCAACGGGAGCGTGTGCGTCTCCGCCAACTCGATTCCCAGCGATCGAAGCCAATCGCTGGCGTCGAGCAGCGCGTCGGACGCGCGTCGCACGCAGAGGACGACCCGAGGATCCGCCGCGAACGACACCGCGTCCGCACGGAACAGCTTCTCGAGCAGCCCACGCATTCGCCGCACTTCGACCAGGACGCACACCGCACGGCCGAGCAACGCCGGAATTCCATCCACCCCCTCCCCGAGGGCGATGAGCGGTCGCGAAGCCGCGTCCTTGAGGACGAGATCCAGCGTGAGCTCAGGGGTGAGTCTGAGCCCGACGTCGAGGACCTTGAGGCCCCGCTCCAACAACTCCGGTTGTTCCGCGAGTCGGGAAAGTGCCTCCCCCGCCTCGCGATGCTGCGACCCGGCCTGGAGCATTTCGCTCCTCCCCAACCTCAACGACCTTCGCCGCCTGGAGACCTTGCGATCTCACGAAGGCCATTTCCGCCATCCACTGACCGGTCGGGGCGACATTGTAGGGAGCGGCGCCTTGTCCACAACAGATCGTGTTTCAGGCTCTTCCTGACCCCCACGAATATGGTCCGGGGCGCCCATCGACCTGGGGGCCTTGCCCCATTCCAAGCGACAGTAAGCTCGCACGGCTTCGCGCTGGTCCGCGGCGGTCCCATGGAGATCCCGTACATGCCGCTGCGTCCGCTGCTGCTGTCCGGCCTCCTGGCGCTGGCGGAGACGCCGGGCGAGCCGGGCCCCGGCGAGAACGGCCAGGTCCTCGAAACGAAGAAGCCGGGCAGCGAGGCCCCCGCCTTCCAGTTGGAGACGCTCGACGCCCGCAAGGTGACGTCGGCGGAGTTGTTCGGTGACGCCAAGGACCGGACCGTCCTCGTCCTCGTCTTCTGGTCGCGCCAGTGCCCTTGGGTCGAACGCTGGAATCCCGACCTCGAGGCGCTGGTGCAGGAGTTCGCGAAGCAGCCGCGCGTGCGCTTCGCCGTGGTCGACTCCGACAAGAACGAGACGGGCGACCCCAAGGCGATCCGCGACTACCTCGCCAAGACGAAGTACACCTTCACCGTCTACCTCGACCGCCGCAACGTCCTCGCCGACGCGCTCGGCGCGACGACCACGCCGCACTGCTTCGTCTTCCGCGAGCGCAAGCTCGTCTACACCGGCCGGATCAACGACCGCCGCCCGCCCGAGGCGATCGCGAGCTCGAAGCCGGCGTCGCCCCCGCCGCCGCCTCCGCCGCCCGATCCGCTGCTGAAGAAGGCGATCCTCGCCGCGCTCGAGGGCAAGGCGCCCGACGTGCCGGTCGACGCCCCGACCGGCTGCCGGATCAAGCGGCAGTGAGCCGCGCGCGGCGGCGATGACGACGGCCGTTCGCGTCGACCGCTTCGTGCTGCGGAGCGCCGCGCTGCGCGGCAACCCGCAGGGCGACCCCGACGAACGCGAGGTCGTGGTGGTCGTGCCGCCCGACTACGAATCGGGCGCGCGCCGCTACCCGCTCGTCCTCGTGCTCGCGCCGTTCGCGGGCTTCGGGGCGACGCTGCTCAACCGCGGCTGCTGGGACGAGGGGCTCGACCAGCGGCTCGCCCGCCTCTTCGGCGAGGGCTGCCCGCCCGCGCTCTTCGTCCTGCCCGACGCGAGCACGCGGCTCGGCGGCTCGCAGTACGTGAACTCGGGCGCGCTCGGCCGCTACGAAGACCACGTCGTCGACGAGGTGCTGCCCGAGGTCGAGCGGCGCTATCGGACGCTGGCGAAGCCGGGCGGGCGCGCCGTGGCCGGCCGCTCGAGCGGCGGCTTCGGGGCGCTCCACCTCGCCTTCCAGCGGCCCGGCCACTTCGCGGCGGTCGCGAGCCTGAGCGGCGATCTCGGCTTCGAGCTGAGCTACGGCCGCGACTTCCCGGTCTGCGCCGCGACGCTCGAGCGCGCCGGCGGCGTGCAGCCCTTCCTCGACGGCTTCTTCGCGCGCCACCGCCGCGGCGGCGACGACTTCACGACGATCAGCACGCTCGCGCTGGCGGCCGCCTACTCGCCCGATCCCACGGCGCCTGGCCGCTTCGCGCTGCCGTTCGACCCGCGGACCTGCGAGCTCGAGCGCGACGTCTTCGCGCGCTGGCTCGCGTTCGACCCGGTGCAGCGCGTCGCGCGCGAGGCGGCGGCGTTGCGCTCGCTGCGCCTCCTCTTCGTCGACTGCGGGACGCGCGACGAGTACTTCCTCCAGTACGGCGCGCGCCGCTTCGCGCGCGCGGCGCAGCGCGAGGAGATCCCGCTCGAGCGGGAGGAGTACGACGACGGCCACCGCGGCACCTCCTACCGCTACGACGTCGCGCTCCCCCGCCTGGTGAAGGCGCTCGATCCGGCAGGCCCCTGAGCGCGCGCCGCATCCGGCCCGATGGACGCGCCCTCCCCCGCCGCCCGCCCTCCGCGCTCGATTCGCGCCAGCGCGCTCCTCTTCGTCGGCTTCGTCGGCCTCCTCCTGCTCGGGGTCGAGGGGCTGCGCCGCCTCGCGAGCGCGGGCGACGCCGCCCCGTTCGACCCCGCCGACCTCGCCACGCTCTCGCCGCCCGACGCGCTTGAGATCGCGCTCTTCGTGCTCCTCGCGGCGGCGCGGCTCGGCGTGGCGGGCTTGACAAGGCACCCGCGCCGTCTGCTGCCGCTCCTCGATCTGCCGCTGCTCGGGCTCGCGGTGGCGGTGAGCGGCGGGACGCTCTCGCCGCTCGACCCGACGCTCGCGCTCGTCTACGTCACGGCGCTGCTCTTCCGGCGCGGCGCGGAGACGGGGCGCACGCCGCGGCGGCGCCTCGCGCTCGAGCTCCTCTTCGGGCTCGGCGTGCTGCACGCGGTCGTGCTGCGCCACGACACGCGCCGCCTCGCGCACGGGACCGAGGAGGAGACGCGCCGCGTCGCCGCGACGATCGACGCCGCGCGCAGCGACGTCGCCTCCGCGCTGCACACGATCGAGATCCCCCCCGCCGGCGCCGCCGCACCCGCCGCACCCGTCGCGCCCGCGACCGGCGACGCTGCGAGCGCCGCCCTGGCCGAGATGGCCGACCGACTGCGCGCGGCCCAGGACGCCATCGCGAGCTTCCTCGATCGCCTCGGCGCGACGACGTCGACGCGCGCGATCGGCGAGGCGAAGCAGGAGCTCGAGGAGAAGCTCGACGGGCTGCACGACCGCTTCTTCGAGGCGCGCTCGCTCTGGCGCCAGGCTTCGCCCGTCGCGCGGCCCGGCGCGGAGCCGTCGGTCGCGAGCGCGGTCGAGTCGCTCGACCTGCTGCGCGAGACGCAGTGGAACGTGCGCCAGGACCTGCTCGTGCGCATGGACGACGTCGAGCAGTCGCTGGCGCGCCGCGACCGGATGACGGAGCGGCAGGGCGAGTTCCTGCGCGACGCCACGCTGCGCCGCCTCGCGCTCGCGGCGTCGCTCCTGCTCTTCGCGTGGTTCGCGATCGCGCTGCGCGACCGCCTCGCCGCCGCCGTGCGCGAGTCGGAGGAGCGGCGCGCCCGCCGCGACGTCGAGGCGTCGCAGCAGGAGACCGAGCACTGGATCGCGGTGACCGCCGGCCTCACGCACGGGCTCGGCAACGACATCCTCGCCTACGACGTCTGGCTGCGCGAGATCGAGCGCGAGCTCGGCGGCGTGGCCGACGTGCCGGCGCGCGTGCGCGAGCGGCTGCGCGTCCTGGTCGACAGCAATCGCGGGCGCCTCGGCTTCCTGCAGTTCCTCGACGCCTTCGCGCGGCAGCGGCAGCACGCGGCCGGCGACGCGCCGCCGCCCGCGACCGAGCCGGTCGAGCTCCCCGCGCTGCTCGAACGCGTGCGGCGCAACCTCGCGCAGGTCGAGATCGCCGACCTGCCGCCGGAAGGGAGCGACGCCGGCGTCGACCGCCAGATCCGCAAGCTGCGCGATCTCGGGCTGCAGGTCCGCTGCGACGATCCCGCCGCGGCACGGCTCGCGCACGGCCAGCGCGGCCTGGTCGAGTTCGTCGTCTACGAGCTCCTGAAGAACGCGCTGCGCAGCGCGACGGGCGAGCGGCCGCTCGTCGCGCGCCTCGCCCCGCTCGCGCGCGCGGCTCCGGGCGGAGGCGGCGTCGAGCTCTCGCTTGAGAACGACGTCCAGGTCGACGTCTCGGAAGGCGCGTGCCCGAACTGCGGGAGGACGGGCCGGCTGCGGCGCGTGCGCCGCCGCCGCGACGCCCCCGCCGCGTGCGACGCCTGCTTCGGGCCGGCGCTGCAGCGGCTGCTCGACGAGAGCTTCGCGCCCGGCAAGGGCGGCGGGACCGGGCTCGGCCTCTTCCTCATTCGCTACTTTCTGTCGACCTTCTGGCGCGGCGCGGCGCGCGCGACGGTGGTCGACGAGGCGGTCCCGCTCGTGCGATTCACCGTCGAGCTCCCCGACGCGGGCCGCCCCGAAACGGGAGCGCCATGACCGAGCCGCTGCGGATCCTCTACTGCGACGACAGCGGCGGCGCGCTCGACGGCTTCCAGCGCGAGGTCGCGGCGCCGCTCGGCGCGAGCGCGCAGGCGCAGACCGCGGCGTCGCTCAACGGCTTCCGCGAGCTCGTGCAACGCGGCGAGACGTTCGACGTGGTCGCCTCCGACCTCAACTTCGAGCGCGTCGGCGGCGGCCCCAAGGACGGGCTCCTCCTGCTCGGCGAGGCGCGCCGTGCCTTCCCCGACGCCGAGCTCCTGCTGCTCACCGCCTACGCGGGCGCGCTCACGTTCGAGGAGGGGCTCGCGCTGGCGCAGGCGGGGCTCACCCCCGACCGCGTGTTCCGCAAGACCGAGGCGGAGGATCCTAGGTCGGTCTGGCTGCGGCTGCGCGAGCGCCTCTCCGGCATCGTGCAGGCGCGCGGCCGCCACGACGAGCGCGTGCACGCGCTCGAGCGCGAGCGCTGGTTCCACAAGGCGCGCGGGCTCGAGGAGTCGATCGCCCGCGTCGCGGAGCTGCCGATCGCGGAGGCGGCCCGCCTGATCCGCGCCGACCCGGCCCGCTTCGCGGCGGGCATGGTCGGGCAGAGCTTCGGGCTGCGCGACGTCCTGCAGGTGCTCGAGCGCGCGGCGAAGCGGCAGAGCGACGTGCTGATCCTGGGCGAGACGGGGACCGGCAAGGAGCTGGTGGCGCGGGCGCTCCACGACGGCGGTCCGCGCCACGCGAAGCCGTTCGTGAAGACCGACCTCGCGTCGGCGAACCGCGAGCTGATCGCCTCCGAGCTCTTCGGCCACGAGCGCGGCTCGTTCACCGGCGCGCAGAAGAGCCGCCGGGGGCTGCTCGCCGAGGCCGACGGCGGCACCATCTTCTTCGACGAGATCGGCAACCTGCCGCCCGAGATGCAGGCGAGTCTGCTGCGCGTGCTGCAGGACCGGACCTTCCGCCCGGTCGGCGCCGAGCACGACGCGAAGGTCGACGTCGTGGTCGTCGCCGCCACCAACGTCGACCTCGAGGAGGCGGTGCGCCAGGGACGCTTCCGCGCCGACCTGCTCGAGCGGCTGAGCGTGGTCCACCTCGAGCTGCCGCCGCTGCGCGAGCGGCGCGAGGACGTCCCGCTGATCGCGGCGGTGGTGCTCGACGAGCTGCGCGCGCGCTTCCAGGTCCCCGGCTTCACGAAGATCACGGCCGAGGCGCTCGCGAAGCTCGCGCGCGAGCCGTGGCCGCGCAACGTCCGGCAGCTGCGTAACGCGCTCGAGCGCCTCTTCAGCGAGCTCGACGACGCGACCGATCCGATCGGCGCGGAGCACATCGCGAAGGTGCTGCCGCGCGAGACACCGACCGCCGCGGCCGAGAAGCCGCTCTGGCGGCGCGTGCTCGACGGCGAGGAGGGGCGTACGCTCGCCGAGCTCGCGCACCAGTACGGCGACGAGGCGGTGCGCGAGGTGATCGAGAAGACCCTGCTCGAGCTGCACGGTCCTCCCGACGAGGACCAGGCGGCCCGCCTCTTCCACGGCATGAAGCCCAACACCTGGCGGCAGTTCGCGTTCAAGCGCGGCCTGACCTACCAGCGCGTCCGCCGCGGCGAGACATGACGCGCGTACGACGACGGAGAACGGAATGCTCGCGAGCCTCGCCTCCCTCGCCTCCCTCCTCTGGGCCGCGCCGCTCGCCACGGGCGCCGGCGAGGTCCAGCGCGCGATCGGGCCGTTCGAAGCGTCCGCCGAGGCGACCGGCGAGACATTCCGGGCCATCTCCGTCGGCGAAGCGGACGGCGACGTGGCGTGGGTGCGCGCGCGCGCGACCTTCCGGCTCGACGGCGCGCCGGAGGGCGGCCACTGGCTGCTCTGCCTCGGCGGGCCGGGGCTCGAGCTCGACGCCGCGCTGAACGGACGCGCGCTCACGCGCATCGTCGACGCCTGCGCCGACCGTGCCGAGCTGCGCGCCGGCCCGCGCTTCGACGTCGACTCCGCCGACCTCGTCGCGGGCGACAACCAGCTCGTCGTCACGTTCAAGGGCGAGCGCCTCGGGCGCGGCTTCGAGGCGGGGCCGGCGCTGCTCCTCTCGCCCGCGCCGTCGCAACTGCTGCGCGCGCTGGCGATCGCGGGCGACCTGTCGGCGCGCGTGGGGAACCTCTCCGCCTTCGCGTCGCTCGGCAAGTCGGGGACGCTGCTCGACCGCGTGACCTTCCTGCAGCCCGACGGCGCCTGGCGCCTCGCCGCGCAGGTCGAGGTCTCCTTCGTCGAGGCGTCGGGCAAGGAGACGCCAGTGCGCCGCCTCGACAAGCGGACGCCGGCGCCGCTCTTCCCCGTCGTGTCGGTGCAGATCGAGGATCCGCGCTTCGCGCAGTACACCACGCGCATGACCTCGTTCGCGCCGTTCGTCGCCAACGATCCGGTCGCTTCGAGCGCGCGCGCGGTCGTCTTCTCGATCGCGCAATCGGGCAAGGAGGACTTCTCCTTCCGCTGGCGCGTCCGCCTCTTCCCGGCGCGCGGCGGCGCGCTGCGCGTGGTCCGCAAGCCCGAGGAGCACCTCGTCCTGCTCCATGACGGCGCCGTCGGGATCGCGGCGCCCGACGCCGACGTGGTCGGCAGCGACGACGCCCCGGTCGCGCTCGACCTGCGCGTCGAGTTCGCGAAGAAGCCGGGCGAGTTCAAGCAAATGGCGGCGTGCACGCTGTTCGGCGCCGTCGTCGGCACGGCGCCGGGCGGCCCGCCGCTCGAGGAGGTCGCGCGAACGGCGGTGCAGGGCGCGAAGGCGTGGTCCGCGGGCATGGCGGGCTACGCGGCGCTCATTCCTTGCGAACCGAGCGAGACGAACGCCGCCGCGGGCCTGGCGTCGCGCGTCTCGGCGCTCGCCAACCTGCTGAACTTCCGGCCGCGCGGCGACGTGCCGGTGTTCGTGCCGCCCGAGGGGCCGGCCTCGGCCGCGGCCTACTACGAGGACGAGTGGACGCTCTTCCATTCGCCCGGACGCGAGCGCGCCACGATCGGATGGCTGCTCTCGACGCAGGCGCCGGACGGCGCGATCCGCGGCGACGCGACCGCGGAGGCGCCGCCGCTCGTCGAGATCGAGCGCGACTGCTACGCGGTGCTGCGCGCGTGCCGCTGGTTCCGCTGGACCTACGAGGGCGACGCGCTGCGCGGCTTCGCGGCGCAGCTCGAGCGCGCCCTCGAGCACGCGCGCGCCCGCGCCGCCGGCGCGCCGCTCGAGTCGCTCGCGCCCGGCCATCCGGCCGGGATGCCGCGCCTCTCGCTCGACCACCTGCGCTGCGCGCTCGCGGCGGCGCACCGCGAGCTCGCCGACGCGCTCGGGCAGATCGGCCGCGAGGAGGCGGCGGTAAATGTGATCGCGCAGCACACCGACGCGCTCTTGAAGTCGGCCGCGTCATGGTCCGGCGGCGGCGCGGCCGACGGCGACCCGCGCGAGGCGGCGGCCGCGATCGCGCTCGGGCTCGCCGATCTCGGGGCCCACGCGAAGGCGATCGACCGGCTCGCGGCGCTGGCGCCCGCCAAGGATCCGCTCGACTGGCGCGAGGCGCTGCTCGCCCGCGGCCTCCTGCAGGCGGGGAGGACGGAGGCCGGCCGCGCGCGCACCGCGGCGATCGAGGCGGCGCTCCGCGACCTCGACCTCCCGCTGCGGCCCGACGCCGCCGCCTACCACACCGCGCTCTGCTTCGGCGTGCTGGGGCTGCGGCGCGAGGACCTCGGCACGCTCGAGTTCGTGCCGCGCCTCGTCGGCCGCGAGCAGGTGCGGACGCTGGTCGCGCTGCCGGAGGGACCGCTGCGCATCCAGATGCTGGCGCCCGACGTCCAGTTCCACCGCCAGCTCATCGCCCAGAACGACACGACGCTCGACCTGCTGCTCGTCGTCGGCGTGCCGGGCGCGCTCGGCGGCGAGCGGCCGCGCGTGGTCGGTCCGAGCCGCTGGTCGATCTACGAGAAGCTCGTTCCCGCGACGCAGGCGTGGCGCGAGCTCGTCCGCTGATCCGTCGCGACGTCACGATCCTTTTTCCCGGGTACCGATAACGGGCCGTCATCGGTGCGTGGCGCCGCCGCGGTGTCGCCCCGAGGGCGTGCGGGCACGGGCGTTGCCAACGCGGCCTCCCGACGCGAGTCCGATCGACTCGCCCTTCCGACGGAGAAACCGCCATGGTTCGTACTCTCCTGCGCTCGCTCGCCCTCGCCGGCCTGCTCGCCGCGCCCGCCGTCGCGCACGACGGCCGCGGCCCGCGCTTCCCCCACTTCTTCCCGCGCTTCCCGGTCTTCCGCGTCGCGACTCCGCGCTTCGAGCTCGACGTCGGCTGCCGCCGGCCGATCCACCGCCACGTCTGGGTCCGTCGCGACGAGCGCGTCTGGGTCGAGCCGCTCGTCGAGCTGCGCGTCGTCGGCTACGACGCGTTCCGCCGCCCGATCGTGCGCCGCGTCCTCGTGCGCGACGGGTACTGGAGCGTCCGCTGCTTCGATACCTGCTCGTGCGGCCAGACGCTCCGCCGCTGACCGTCGTGCGCGCGGGCGCCGGGACCGACCGGCGCCCGCGCGACCTTCGGGGCGACATTCCCGTGTCAACGCCGACCGTCCGCCCTGCGCCCGCGCCGTCGTCGATTGACACCCCCCTGCGGCAGCCGATACTCCACTCCATGATGTTCCACCGGTCACCGCTCCGGTCGATGCCGCGTGTCGCGCTCGCGCTCGCCGTCGTCGCGTTCGCCGTCGTCGACGGCGCTCCCGCCCAGGCCGCCGTTCCGGCCGCTTCGGCGAACGTTTCCGTGTGGGGCGGCACGGGCGACGGGAAGCCCGCGCCGGCCCACACCCACACGTGGGTGAAGCAGTCGCAGAAGGAGTGGGTGCCGCCGGAGAAGCAGAAGGTGCAGGTCGGCGTCGACGCCAAGGGCAAGCCGGTCTACGAGACGAAGATCGTGAAGCCCGGCTACTGGCGCACCGTCACCTTCTTCCGCTGCAGCTGCGGCCAGACCAAGAGCTGACGGGGGCGCGCCTGCGAGCGGCGCGGCGAGGAGCCCGTCCGAGTATTCGGCCGTCGGCCCGAGCCCGAGCGAGAAGCCCGTCGGCGAGGAGGACCGACGAGACGGATCAACGGAGAGATCCTTCGAGGAGGTCCGACGATGTCCGGCGGGCTTCGCAGCCGGGCGAAGCCAGGACGAATACTCGGACGGGCTCCTGGAGTCGAAATCCCTTCCCGTCCGCGGTCCCCCCGCTCAGGTCGCACGCGCGCCCCGCTCGAAGATTCGTGCGGAACCACGAGGTCTGGGGAACCACGATGTCGACGACGGATGCCGCTGCTCAGGTCCACGCCGATGGCAAGGTGCTGCTCGCCGTGGCCGAGGGCGATCCCGGGCACCAGCCGGACGAAGCGGTTCTCTCCCACATCTTCGCGTGCGAATCGTGCAGCGCGACGCTGAAGGAGATGCGCGCGAGCCTCTCGGTCCTGAAGACGGGCGCCCCGCCGGCCCCGGCCAAATCGGTCGAAGACCTCCTCGCTGCCGAGGGCATCGACTTCGAGCGGGCCGACGCCGACTCCTACGCGGCCGAGAAGCGCGCCAAGAGCCTGATCTGGAAGCTCGCCATCATCGGCGGGCTGCTGACGGCCGGGCTGCTCTGGCTGCAGTCGTCGACCGCGTCGCACGTCTGAGCGCGCGGCGCCTTGCGGACCCGTCCGCCGGCGCGGCGCGCGCGATCCGGAGCGCGCCGCACACCATCCGGTAGACGCGCGGCACGTCGCGCCATTGCACGCGGAGCTCGAGCGCGAGGGTCTCCGCGTCGGCGGCGACGACGCGCAGCCACTCGACGGTGCCCGGCGTCCCGTCCCACGGCGCGAGGAGCGTCGTGGCGCGCACCTCCTCGAAGACGCAGCGCCGGCCGGCGACGACCAGCTCGACCGAGGCGCGGCTCGGATCGATGGCGACGCGCTCGAGCGCGCCGCCGCGCAGGAGCTCGTCGCCTGCGCGCGGCCGCGCCGCCGCGCCGTTGCGCCGGCTCACGGCGCCTTGCCCGCCGGCGGTTCGAGCAGCGCGAGGAACCGCTCGCGGTAGCGCGCCGGCAGCGGCGTCGACTGGAGCACGTCGAGCCGCACGCAGACGACCGTCACGAGCGCGCGCACGCGCTCGTCGCCGCCCTTGCCGACGATCCGGTAGCGGAAGACCGACGAGCTCGTGCCGACCTTCGCGAGGCTCACGTGCACCGTGAGGACCTCGCCGAACCGGCACGGCGCGACGAACTCCGTCTTCAGGTCGACGGCGGGGAAGCCGAGGTTCTCCTTCTCCAGCACCGTCGCGTACGGCACGCCGCAGAACTGCTCGAAGAACTCCTCGAAGGCGACGTGCAACCAGTGAATGACCCGCGGATAGTAGGCGATGCCGGCGCGGTCGACGTCGCTGAAGCGGACCTTGATGTCCGCGGAGAAGCGGGCCGGCGGCGGAGAGCTCATCCGGGACCCTCCATCTCGTCGGCCACGATCGTCGCGAGCTCGCGCAGGAGCGCGCGGCCCGTCTCCGCAGACGCCACGGCCGGCGCGCCGAAGTACGCCTGCGGCCCGCCGGCCTCCTTGAACTTCTGCTTCCCGGCGGCGAGCGCCGCGCCGAGCGACGTCGGGTTCTCCGGCAGCGCGACGCGCACGCCCTCGCGCACCAGCTCCGGCCGCAGCGCGAGCACGAGCGAGCCCTCGAAGTCGCCGGCGTGGCAGGCGCCGCTCCGGAACTCCGCGCCGAGCCGCTCGGCGTAGACGCGCCGCACGACGTCGGGCAGCACCGTCGGCAGCCCCGCCGCGGTCGCCGCCTGCGCCGCGGCGCGCAGCGCGTGGCGGTTGGCCGGCTCGAGGTGGGCGTTCACGAGGCCGAGCTTCGCACAGCCGCGGGCACGCAATGATGCCGCGACGTCGGTCACCAGCGACTCGACCGTCCGCGCCGACACCGAGAGCGTCCCGAAGAACTCGCCCGCGCACTCCGTCACGCCGTAGGGAAACGTCGGCAGCACGAGCACGCGCCGGCCGCGCGCGCGCAGCAGCGCCGCCGCCGCGTCGGCCATCCCCTCCGCGAGCAGCGTGTCGGTCGAGAGCGGCAGGTGCGGGCCGTGCGCCTCGGTCGAGCCGACCGGCAGCAGCGCCAGGAACGGACCGCCGGCCGCGCGCTCCGCCTCGGGCCACGGCAGGTCGGCGAGGCGCGTCACGGTTGCGCCGCCTTCGGCCGCGGCGCGGCGTCGCCGGCGAGCTTGCGCACCTCGGCGCGCGCGATCTTGCCGCGGTCGTTGCGCGGCAGCGCCGCCAGGAACTCGACGCGGCGCGGCGCCTTGTAGTGGACGAGCTTCGCCTTCGCGTGGTCGATCAGCGCGCGCGCGAGCGCCGGTCCGCCGGCGTGCCCCTCGTTCGCCACCACGTAGGCGAGCGGGATCACCAGGCCGTTCTCGTCCTCGACGCCGACCACGCAGCACTCGCGCACCGCGGCGTGCGCGAGCAGGCACTCCTCGACCTCGCGCGGCGCGACCCAGCAGCCGGCCACCTTCAACATGTCGTCGGCGCGACCCTCGTACCAGAAGCGCCCCTGCGCGTCGCGCCGGAACAGGTCGCCGCTCACGACCGTCTCGCCGTGGAACGTGTCGCGCGACTTGCGGCCGTCCTGGAAGTAACCGATCGCCGCCGACTCTCCCGAGACGTGCAGCGTCCCGACCTCGCCGTCGGCGACCTCGCGCCCGTCGGCGCCGCGCACCTGCGCGCGGTAGCCCGGCACGAGCCGGCCGAGGCTGCCCGGCGTCGCCTCGCCCGGCCGGTTGCTGATGTAGATGTGGAACATCTCCGCCGAGCCGATGCCGTCGAGGATCTCGACGCCGAAGCGGCGCTGGAACTCGGTCAGCAGCTGCGGCGGCAGCGCCTCGCCGGCGGAGACGACGACGCGCAGCTTCGCGAACGCCTCCTTCACCTCGGCGTCGGGGAGCTGCAGGATCCCGTTCAACGTGGTCGGCACCGCGGCGAGCAGCGTCGGCCCGAAGCGTCGAGCGTTGGCGACGACGACCTCCGGCTTGCTCGGCTCCGGGAAGAGCGCCGCCGTCGCGCCGGCCGCCATCGGGAACATCAGGTTCATCCCGGTCGCGTACCCGAAGAAGAGCTTGCTCACCGCCATCGTCACGTCGCTCTCGGCGACGCGCAGCACCTCGCCGGCGTAGCGCTGGATGTTCCAGGCGAAGTCGCGGTGGTAGTGCATCGCCGCCTTCGGCTTGCCCGAGGTGCCCGACGTGAAGAGCCAGCCGGCGAGGTCATAGGCGTGCGTGTCGAAGGGCGCGGCCGCGGGCTTCGTCGCGGGCACCGCCTTCTCGTACGCGACCGTCGCCGCCTTCAGCCCCGGATCGGCGCCGTTCATGCCGATCGTGACGACGCTCCTCAGGAAGCGTGCGCCGCGCGCCGCCTCCGCGAACGGCGCCATCGCCTCGGCGTGCACGACCGCGACCGGGGCGCGCGAGTACTCGAGGTAGTAGGCGTACTCCTCGGCGGGGAGGCGCGGGTTCACCATCGCGAAGACGCCGCCGGCGAGCAGCGTCCCGAGCCAGGCCGTCGCGAACTCCGCGACGTCGGGCACGACCAGGAGCACGCGCTGCTCGTGCAGGTGGCCGAGCTCGTGCAGCAGCGCCTGCACGCGCGCGGCCTCGTCGCCGAGCTGCGCGTAGGTCACGTCGCGCGCCGCGGTCCGCAGCGCGACCTTCTGCGGGCGCGCCGCGAGGTTCCCCTCCAGCAGCCACGAGGCGAGGTTGAAGCGCTCGGGGATCTCGATCATGGCCGGACCTCAGTAGCTCGCGCCGCCCGCCGACGATTCGTACGCGCGCGTCTTCGCGATCTCGACCATGGCGTCGAGGCAGGCGAGGAGCTCGTCGTCGGTCGTGTAGAAGTGCGGCGAGACGCGGATGCCGGCGCCGGGCCGGAAGTCGACGAGGATCTCGCGCTTCGCGAGCGTCTTGACGATGGCGGCTCCGATCCCGTCCGCAGCATTCGCCGCTTTGGCGCCGCCGGGCGCGAGCGGGCTCGGGTCGACCGTGATCGTCCCGCCGCGGCGGTGGGGATCGGGCGGCGAGGTGACGCGCAGGCCGCGCTCGAGCGCCGCCGCGCGCAAGAGCTCGGTCTGGCGCAGCGACTTGCTCCGGATCCTCGCCACGCCGACGTCGCGGATCGTCCGGTAGCCCGGCAGCGCCGCGAACATGGCCGGGATCGCCGGACTCCCGTGCAGGAAGCGGTACGCGCTCTTCGCGTACTCGATCGGACCGGGCGTGAAGTCGAAGGGCGCCGCGTGCGCCATCCAGCCGGTGACCTTCGGCTCGAGCTGCTCGCGCAGGTCGGGCCGCACGTAGAGCCAGCCGGCGCCCGGCCCGCCGCACAGCCACTTGACGGAGCCGCCGCACGCGAAGTCGACGCCGAGCTCCTTCAGGGAGAAGGGCACCGTCCCCGCCGACTGGTAGCAGTCGAGGATCACGCGCGCGCCGACCGCGTGCGCCTTCTCGACGATCGCCTTCGCATCCTGGAGCCACGAGCTCTTGTAGAGCACGTGCGAGATCGGGACGAGGAGCGTGCGCTCGTCGATGGCGGCGAGCATCGCCTCGGTCGACACCGTCATGCCGTCGGGCGACGCGACCTCGCGGATCACCGCGCCCTCGCGCTTGCGCGCCTCCCAGACGTACATCACGGTCGGGAAGTTGAGCGACTCGTAGACGATGACGTTGCGCGGCGCCTGGTATTCGAAGCAGCTCGCGAGCAGCGACTCGCACACCGAGACGTTCTGGTGCATCACGATCGAGCCGCGCGGCGCGTCGAGGATCTCGCACAGCACGTCGCCGGTCGAGCCGGGCATCGCCCACCACCCCTCGGCCCAGGCCCGGATGCCGCGCTCGGCCCACATGCGGGCGTATTCCTGCAGCGACGCCTCGACCCCCTTCGGCATCGCGCCGAGCGAGTGGCTGATGAGGTAGCTGGTCTTGGCGAGGATCGGGAATTCGGCGCGGCGCTCGATCAGGTCGCGCTCCTCGGCCGGCGTCGACGGCGCGACGTCGGCGACGCCGCCGAGCGCCTTCGTGCCCCCCGTCCGCGCGACGTCCGTCGGGTTCATGCCGTGCTCCGCGGGAGCGCGCCGCCGCGCCCGGTCAGCTTCTCGTCGGGGATGCGCAGCCGCTCGACGACCCGGCCGGCTGCGAGCGCGTCGAGGATCTCGGGCACGTCGGCGACGGTGACGCCGCCGTACCAGGTCTGCGCCGGATAGATGACCACGGTGACGCCGAGCGCGCACTGGTCGAGGCAGCCGGCGCTGTTCGCCCGCACCCGGCCCTTCAGCCCGCGCCGCTCGACCTCCTCCTTGAAGCGCGCGCGCACCTCCGCCGATCCCTTGGCCGAGCAGCAGCCGCGCGGCGCGTCGGGGGGCCGGACGTTCTCGCAGACGAAGATGTGGTGGTCGAAGCGGGCCATGCCGTCCTCACGCCGGCTCGTCGGCGAGCGAGCCCTGCAGCAGCTCGCGCGCGACGATCAGCCGCTGGATCTCGCTCGTCCCCTCGTAGATGCGCAGCGCGCGCACTTCGCGGTAGAGGCGTTCGACGATCGAGCCGACGACGACGCCCTGCCCGCCGTGGATCTGGACGGCGCGGTCGACGATGCGGCTCGCCGCCTCGGTCGCCTGGAGCTTGGCGAGCGACGATGCGGCGCCGGCGCGCAGGTGCTGCGCGTCGTCGGGCTTCGGCGCGCCGCCGTCCGCCTCGGAGAGCGTGTCGAAGAGCCACGCCGCGCGGCCGACCGCGAGGCGCGCGAGCTCGAGATCGGCGAAGCAGTCGGCGAGGTCGGCCTTCAAGAGCTGGAAGTCGGCGAGCGCCTTGCCGAACTGGCGGCGAGTGCGTGCATGGCGGCGCGCCTCGCCGAGCGCGCGCGTCGCCAGCCCGATCGCCGCCGCGCCGACGCTGGCGCGGAAGCGGTCGAGCGTCGCGAGCGCCAGCGTGAGGCCCTGGCCTTCGGCGCCGATGCGCTGGCGCGCCGGCACGCGGCAACCTTGCAGCACGACGCGCCCGATCGGATGGGGCGCGAGCACCGTGAAGCGCTCGGCGACCGTGAGCCCCGGCGCGTCGGCGTCGACGACGAACGCCGCGTGCGGCCCTTCCGGGCCGTCGACGCGCGCGAAGACGCAGTAGTGGTCGGCGATGCCGGCGTTCGTGATGAGCGTCTTCTCGCCGTCCAGCACGTAGTCGAGGCCGTCGCGGCGTGCGCTCGTCTTCATGCTGCGCGCGTCGGAGCCGGCCTCCGCCTCGGTCAGCGCGAAGGCGGGGATGCGCCGGCCGAACGACACCGGCTCGAGCCAGCGGTCCTTCTGCTCGGGCGTGCCGGCCAGCCGCAGCGGCCCGCTGCCGAGCCCCTGCAGCGCGAGCAGCGTGTCGGCGAAGCCGGAGATGCAGGCGACCTCCGTACGCGCGACACACAAGCTCCTCGCGTCGCCGAGCACGACCTCGTGCAGCGCGCGCGACCCGGCGAACGCCGCGACGACCGCGCGCGCCGCGGCCGACTCGTCGTGCTTCCCGGCCGCGAAGTCATCGTCGATCGCGGCCAGCGTCGCGCCGAAGCGCGCCCGGATCTCCGCCGCGAGCTCGACATGGCGCGGCGCGAGGAACGGCGCGGGCAGCTCCGGGACGCGCGCGACGCTCTGCCCCCTCACGGGCCGCCCCGGCGCCGGAAGTCGGGCGGCCGCTTCTCGACGAAGGCACGGTTCGCCTCGGAGAAGTCGGGGCTGCGCATGCACAGCGCCTGCGCCTGCGCCTCGGCCTCGATCGCGGAGGCGAGGTCCATGGAGAGCTCGCGGTTCAGCATCTCCTTGGTCATGCGCAGCCCGAAGCGCGGGCCATCGGCGAGCTCGCGCGCGAGCGCCTGCGCGCGCGTCGCGAGCTCCGCGTCGGGTACGACCTCGTGGTAGAGGCCGATGGCGCGCGCCTCCTCGGGCGAGAGCCAGTTCCCCTTCATGAGGAGGCTCGTCGCGTGGCCGAGCCCGACGACGCGCGGCAGCAGGAAGGCCGCCCCCATGTCGGCGCCCGAGAGGCCGACGCGCGTGAACAGGAAGGCGATCTTCGCGGCCGGCGTCGCGATGCGGAAGTCGGACGCGAGCGCCATCACGGCCCCGGCTCCGCACGTCGTCCCGTTCAGCGCCGCGACGATCGGCGTGCGCAGCTCCCGCATGTTGCGGATCAGCTCGCCGGTGAGGCGCGTGAAGTCGAGCAGCTGCTCGGCGTCCATCTTCAGCAGCGGTTGGATGATCTCGAGCGCGTCGCCGCCGGAGCAGAACGCCTTGCCGGTGCCGGTCAGGACGAGCGCGCGCACCTCTTCACGCGAGTCGAGGGCGCGGAACGTGTCGGCGAGCTCGCGGTACGAGGCGAAGGTGAGCGCGTTCAGGCGCTCGGGCCGGTCGAGGCGGATCGTCGCGACGCCCGCCGCGTCCTCGTCGTAGCGGAAGGACGTCGGTTGCGGTCGGGGCATCGCACGGCCTCGCGGGAGCGGTTCGGGGCCGCGCATCGTAATCGATGGCGCGCGGGGCTACGGCGGCGGCAGCGCCGCGACGTCAAGCCGGCGGCAGTGCCGCCGTGGCTTCGATCTCCACGCGCGCTCCCGGCTCGAGGAGCCCCTTCACCTCGACCAGCGTAGCAGCCGGATAGTTGCGGCCGAGGACGGCGCGGTAGCGCTCGCCGATCTCGGCGGTCCGGCGGCGGTACTCCTCCTTGTCGGTCACGTAGTAGGTGAGGCGGAGGAGGTGCTCGGCGCTCCCGCCCGCCGCCGTCACGACCTTCAGCACGTTGGCGAGCGCCTGCCCGAACTGCGCCGCGAGGTCGTCCGAGACGATCTTCCCGCGCTCGTCCCAGGCGACCTGGCCGGCGACGGCGAGCAGCCGAGCGCCGGCGGGCGCGACCATCCCGTTCGAGTAGCCCTTCGGCTTCGGCCAGCCGTCCGGCTCGACCGCGGTCGGCTTCGTGCTCACGATGCGAGCTCGCCGCCGTCGAGCGGCAGCGCGGCGCCGTTCACGCCGGCCGCCGCCTCGCTCATCAGGAAGACGATCGCCTCGGCGACCTCCTCGGGCCGGATCAGGCGGCGCTGCGGCATGCGGGCGAGCACGCGCTCGCGCGCCTGCTCGGGCGCGAGCCCCGTCTTCTCGGCGATGCGCTGCAGCGCGCGGCGCGTCATGTCGGTGTCGACGTAGCCGGGGCAGACGGCATTCACGGTGACGCCGCGGCCGCCGTACTCGACCGCGGCGGCGCGCACCAGACCGAGCAGGGCGTGCTTGCTCGCGGTGTAGGCGGCGACGTAGCTCGCGCCGGCGAGCGCGGCGATCGACGCGACCGCGACGACGCGCCCGAAGCCGCGCGCCACCATCTCCGGCAGCGCGGCGCGCAGCGGACGGAACGCCCCCCACAGGTTGACGGCGAGGTGGCGCTCGAGCGTCTCGTCGGGCGTCTTGTGGAGCGGCGCGCTCTCGGCCATCCCGGCGCACAGCACCAGCCCGTCGAGCGGTCCGCAGAACTCCTGCGCCGCCTTCATCCCCTTCTCGAAGGACGCGGCGTCGGCGACGTCCATCGCGACCGACGCGACGCGCAGCGGTCCTTTTCCGGCGCCGGCGCGCTCGACCTGGAGCTGCGCGCGCGCGAGCGCGTCGCCGTCTCTCGCCGCGAGAACCAGCGCAAGATCGCGCCGCGTCCCGCCGGCGAGCGCGCACGCGGTCGCGAGCCCGATGCCGCGGCTGCCGCCGGTGACGAGGATCGATTGGGCGGCGAGCATGCGGGGATCCGCGGGCCGGCCCGGCGGTTACTGGTCGGCCTGCTTCTCGAAGTTGCGCACCTGGATCGGGTCGTTCAAGCCCGCCGCCAGGTCGTCGATCGCCTTGGTGAAGTCGTCGACGCTGCGCAGCCCCTGCGGCTCCTGGTCCCAGGCGGCGAGGGTGTAGAAGGAGATGTTGCGCGCGCTCGTGTCGAACTCGAGCCCGATCACGTCCTGCGGATTCTTGACGAAGCCGTTCACGACGCGGCCGCTCGCGAGGATGCCGACGCCGAGCTGGCCGGCGACGCCCGTCGCGAGCCCGGTCGAGCCCCAGGTCGACGCGCGCGTCCAGCCGACGTGGCCCGACAGCGCCTCGCGGCGCGCGCCGGTCGCCGTGAGCGCGAAGGCGAGGTGGTGGCCGCCGCGCGACACGTTCACGTCGTGGCGCAGGTAGCGGTTCCCGGCGTAGTGGGTGATGCGCCAGCGCAGCTCGAAGCTGTCGTGGCCGAGCTTCGCGCCCGAGATCGTGAGCTCGATCTCCTTTGCCGCGGTGCCGTCGTTCACCATGCGATAGGCGACGGCGTCGAAGCCGGCCATCGGGACGAACGTCCCGTTCTCGCTGTACCCGAGCGAACCCGCGCCGACCTGCTCGGGCTCGCCGAAGAGCGACCCGCCCCAGCCGACCTTCGTGAGGTCGAGCGGCTCCTTCGTGCTGTTCGCCATCACGAGGCCGCGCTGCTTCTTGCCGATCACGTCGAGGCAGAGACGCCCATCGAAAAGGAGACGCCAGCCATTGGCGTCGGTCTCGAAGACCGGGCCGCCGCACTGGTAGAGGTCGTCGCCGCGCGTGTGGCCCGGGTCGAGCACCGCGGAAGCGACCGGCGAGTAGGCGCCCTCCGACTTGAGCTTGCCGCCCTCGCGGTGGGTGTTCTCGCGCACGTAGAGACCGCCGCCCTCGTGCGGGCCGATCGACTTGCTGAGCTTGCTGAAGCGCGGCGTGCAGACCGAGAGGACGCGCCTCTCGCGCGGGCCGACGTCGCAGATCACGAGGAGCGCGTCGGGCTGCCCGTCGCGATTGGTGTCGAAGAGCTGCGCCGGGATCACCGGCGGCGGATCGGTCGCGAGCATCGGGTCGTACTCGCGCGGATTCCAGTTCGACGCCATCAGGTTGACGGAGAAGTCGTTCACGTCGAAGTTGGGGTAGCGCGACTTCACTTCGGAGAGCGGGACGATGATCGGCTCGTTGTCGCGCACGACCGATACGGGATTCGTGAGCTGGATCGGTGTGTAGGTCTTGATCTCGTTGGGCGACGAGAGGCACGCGGCGAGCAGGCCGCTACCCGTCAATGCCAACCACGCGACGCAGCGACGCTTCTGCATGGATCCCTCCCCCGCGAAAGCACGCGAATGGTGTCGAACCCGGCTGCGCCGTGGTCGGCGCTCGCGACCGTTCTTGCGACGTCCTCGACGCGGTCCCGCCATCTGGTCCCGCGCCGCCGCCTCGGTCGCTGAATGGGGGGGATTTGGCCGCTTTCGCCCCCCTACGTCAACCTTGGAAATGCGCTTCGAACTGTTCAACCGCTTTCCCACGACCCGATCCGATCAGATCGGCGGCTCGCCGCCGACGTCGTCGGGCAGCTTTCCGTGGCGTGCATAGACGCGGGTGTGCAGCCCGCCGCGGACGAAGAAGTCCCCCTCGATCCGCATCCAGCGCGGCGCGAGGGCGGCGACCAGGTCGTCGAGGATCCGCTGCACGACCGCCTCGTGGAACGCCCCCTCGTCGCGGAAGCTCCAGAAGTAGAGCTTGAGCGACTTCAACTCGACGCACCGCTCGCCCGGCACGTAGCGCAGCTTGAGGGTGGCGAAGTCGGGCTGCCCGGTCTTGGGGCAGAGGCAGGTGAACTCGGGGCAGTCGATCGAGATCAGGAAGTTCCGCCCCGGGCGCGGATGGGGAAAGGTCTCGAGGCTCTTGCTGGGCTGGGTCGGCATGCCTTCCTCAGGGGTCACCGGCCGCCGCCCGCCGCGGGGGCGGACGGGTTCGTGCCGGGGGCTGCTCCGGAGGGCGGCGGACCTGCAGGGGTCGCCGGGCCGGGGGCCGGAGCCGGACTCGTCGTGGGCTTGGGGGCGGCGGGCGCCGCCTTCTTCATTCCGTCGAGCTCCGTGCGGAGCGCGTCGATCTGCTTTTGGAGGTCGCCGACGGTCCGCGCGAGCTCCTCGGCGGTCGGCGTCGGCTTGGCGGGCGTCGCAGCGGCGAGGTCGGCGGCCGCCTTCTTCTTCGCCTCGTCGATCTGGCGCAGGGAATTGCGCGCCGCGAAGGCGACGAAGCGCGGACCGTTCTGCCGCTCGGCCAGCTTGCGCAGCGTCTCTTCGGCTTCGACCGCCCTGAGCTCGCCGAGCGCCTGGATCGCCGAGCGGGCGCCGGCGTCCTCGCGCTGCGCCGCGTCGATCAGGAGCGCGATCGCCTCGTCGCGGCGGGGGCCGAGCTGCGCGTCGTTCAACCCACCGATCGACGCCAGCCCGAGCGCGCGCCGTTTCGGGTCGCCGCCGCGCCCGACCATCTGGAAGACCTCGTCGACCGCCATGCCATCTTGGAGCGCGAGCCGGGCGCGCAGCGCCGCGCTGCCGACGCGATCGTTGGGCGAGGGGAAGTCGGTCGCCGCGCGCAGCGCGACGACGGAAGCGTCGCCGCCGAGCTTCCCGAGCGCGTCGCACGCCGCCTGCTGCACGTTGTAGGAGAGGTCGGTGCGGAGCGCATCGGCGACCGCCTGCGTCACCGCCTCCTTCGAATCGCCGAGCTCCTTGACGATCCGGCCGAGCGCCGCGACGCACGCGCGCCGCACGCGCGACTCGGGGTCCTTCAGGCCCGCGCTCAGCGCGGCGCCGGCGGTCGCGCCGCCGAGCTTGCCGACGCCCTCGGCCGCCGCCGCGCGCAAGTCGCGGTGGTCCTTGCTCGCGAGCACGCCCGAAAGCGTCTTGCGTGCGAGCTCCTTGTCGGCGTCGGCGACGTCGGCAAGCTGATCCACCGCGTTGAGGCGCGCCACGACGTCGGGATCGCCGCCCTGCGCGATGAAGGAGAGCTCCGCCGCGCCCTTCTTGAAGTCGACCTCCTTCAACATCACGTTGCCCGAGTCGAAGGCGACCATGAGCGGCGCGCTCGGCGCCGGTAGGCGGATCTCCTGCTCCTTGGCGCGCACCCACACCGTGTGCGTGGCCCGGCCCTCCTTGCAGACCACCTCGATCGGAACGGGGTAGACGAAGACCGGCACCATGTTGGAGGTGTCCTGCGTCTGCTTCACCTGCAGGACCACTTCCTTCTTGTCGCCGTCGTACGCCTGCGTGATCGCGAACTTCGGGTGGCCGCCGAGGTAGCAGTACTCCTCGAAGAGCCAGTGGAGGTTCTTCCCGGTCGCCTCCTCGATCGCGACCTCGAAGTCGAGGCTGTCGACGAGCTGTCCGGCGTGCTTCGTGACGTAGTGGTGGATCGCCTTCCACCACAGCTCGTCGCCGAGCTGCGCGTGGATCATGCGGAGCGTCGAGCTGCCGCGGACGTAGACGGCGTTGTTGCCGTTGCCGTCGGGCGCGCGGTTGAAGAAGCTCTCGACCAGCGGGCGCGGCGCGCCGCGGTTCATGCTGGCGGCGGCGGAGCGCACTTCGTTGCGCATCGCGAGGCGGTAGTCGTCCTCGCCGCGCGACTGGCGGCGGTAGAGCGCCTCGAAGTAGTTGGCGAAGCCCTCGTTGAGCCAGAGGTGCCGCCACGTCCGGCAGGTCAGGTAGTCGCCGAACCACTGATGGGCGAGCTCGTGCGCCATCAGGCCCTGGCTGTCGCGGTCGAGGTGCTCCCGCTCGTCATGCAGCGTGTTGTCGCTCTGCGTCGTGGCGGAGATGTTCTCCATGCCGCCGGCGATGAACTTCTGCACGCAGGTCTGCGCGTACTTGGCGTAGGGATAGGGCACCCCGATCTTCGTCGAGAAGAACTCGAGCGCGTCGGGCGTCTGGCCGAAGCTGCGGCGCGCCTTCGCCTCGCCGACCCCCTTCTGGACGTAGTACTCGACCGGGATGCCGCGCCACTCGTCGGCGTAGCGCTCGTAGTGGCCGACGCAGAGCGAGATCAGGTAGGTCGCGAACGGGAAGTCGATCGACCAGCGCCAGGTGGTCCAGCCGTCGCCGAGCGGCTTCTTCTCGACCAGCTTGCCGTTGCTCACGACGGTCAGCCCGTCGCGCACGGTGAACTCGCCCTCGAAGGCGGCGCGGTCGCTCGGGTAGTCCCAGGTCGGGATCCAATTGCGATTGTCCTCCGCCTGGCCCTGGCTCCAGATCTCGTCCAGCAGGCCGGGCTCCTCGGGCGTCGGATGGATGAACCAGAGCCCGCGCCGCGGCTTCTCGACGGCGTAGTCGATCTCGATCGCCGCCTTCGCGCCGTACACCGCGGGCGCCGGCAGCGTGACTTGGATGCGGTTGTCGTCGTGCTTGAACTCGACCCGCTTGCCGTCGACCTGCACCGCGCCGATCTTCATGTTCACCGCGTCGAACCACACGTCGGTCGTGCCTGCGGCGAGCCAGGAGACTTCGTTGATGACGTCGCCCTCGAACTTGTCGGCCTTCTCGTCGAGCTTGAGGCGGACGTGGACCTTGAGAAGATCGGCGACGCGGCTCTCGGTGCCGCGGTCCTCGCGCATCGCGCCGTAGTTGGGCTTCACCTCGACCGGCGGGCCACCGCCGCGGTTGCCCTGCGCCGCAGCGACGACGGCGAGCGACGCGAACCCGACGACCGTGAAGAGGAAACGACGGAGCGGCGATGACGAGGTGAGAACCATGCTCGACTCCTTCACGGGGCGACCAATAGAGGAAGGAACAGCCTATCGAGTCGGCGTCGGATCGGGCAGCCGACCCCTCAGTTGCCGCCCGCGTCGGGGCGGTCGGGCAGCATCGAGAGGCCACCGCTCGCGCGCAGCGTGATGCGGTAGACCTCACCGGCCTTGAGCTTCATCGAAGGCGCCTCGCCGTGCGCGGCGCGGATCCCCAGCGCGGCGGCCTTCTTGGGATCGTTGGCGAGGTTCCAGAAGTCGCGCCAGATCTCCTGCTCGAGCGGCGACATCTCGGCGCCGCCGCCGTAGATCGCGGGCCGCTCGCCGGGTGCGTCGAGCGCGACCCCCTCGCTCGGCTGCTGGAACTCGCCGAAGAGACGCCGGAAGTGGCAGAGCGACGCGGCGCGCAGCGGGTCGCCCTTCTCGACCAGGATGTCGTCGAACTTGACGACCAGCGAGTCGACGTAGAGGACGTCGCCCTCGAGCGTCAGCTCGCGCGGCGCGCCGACCGGGTTGCCCGCGGCGTCGACCTCCTCGAAACGGAGCTTCGTCTTCACGCGGCCCGGCGTTGCCGACGGCCCCTGCTCCAGGACCACCACGCGCGCCATGCGCCGGTCGACCTTGAGCAGCTTGAGCGCGAGCCCGAGCCGCTCGATCTCTTTCCTCGCCGTCGCGAGATCGCTGGTGAGCTGCTGGATCTTCGCGCCCTGCTGCGCGACCTCCCGGTGGAGGTCCTCGATCGCGCGGTCCTTGGCGGCGATCTGCTGCGCGTGCTCGCTCTCGCGGTTCCACGCGCGCCAGCCGAAGACGCCGTCGGTCGTGACGACCCCGAGCGTCAGCAGGCGGACCACGTTCGTGAAGAAGGAGACGCCCGCTGCCATCGCCAACTCCCCTGCCCCCCATCGCCGGACGGCGCGAGTGTACGGTCCGGCGCGCCGCGCCGTTCGGGCACGCCGCCGCCCCGCGTTATCGTCGCTTGCCGCCTCGCGCCGCGGCCGCCCGCCCGGCGCCCTCGCGCGCTCCAGCGCGCACACCCACGCGCTCCAGCGCGCACACTCAAGGAGAAGACCATGGTCAAGGTCGGCGACGTCGCCCCCGCCTTCAAGGCGAAGAACCACAAGGGTCAGGACGTCGAGCTCAGCAAGCTCAAGGGCAAGACCGTCGTGCTCTGGTTCTATCCCCGGGCCGACACCCCTGGCTGAACGAAGGAGGGCTGCGGATTCCGTGATCGAATCCGCGACTTCGGGAAGATCGACGCGACCATCCTCGGCGCGAGCTTCGACAGCGTCGAGGCCAACCGGAAGTTCGCCGAGAAGTTCGAGTTCAACTTCGACCTCCTCTCCGACTCCGACAAGGCGATCGCAAAGGCGTACGGCGCCTTCGATGCCGGCTCGCCCAACTCGGCGAAGCGCGCCGCCTTCGTCATCGGCAAGGACGGCAAGGTCTCGCACGCATGGGAGAAGGTTGCGGCCGCCGAATTCCCCGGCGAGCTGCTGAAGACGCTCGGCGGAGCGAAGTGACGCACCGTCTCCCCGTTCTGCCCGCGCCGCGTCGCCTGCCGACCTTGCGACGCGCGCGCGGGCGGGGCAAAGTACGCGGCCCTTTCACGAGGCCGCCATGCCCTATCGCAACCTCAATCCCACCCAGGTGAAGGAGCTGCTCGACGGCCCCGAAGGGTGGACCTACGTCGACGTCCGCACCGAGGGCGAGTACGCCGCGAGCCACCCGGCGAACGCGCGCAACATCCCCTTCGCGATCGGGACGCCGCCGCAGATGCAGGTGAACCCCGAATTCCTGGCGGTCGTGAAGGCCAACTGGAAGAAGGACGCGAAGCTGGTGCTCGCCTGCGCGTCGGGCGGTCGCTCCTCGAAGGCGTGCGAGGTGCTCGTCAACGCCGGCTACAACAACCTGGTCAACATGGTCGGCGGCTTCCGCGGCATGCGCGACCCGTTCGGCCGCGTCGAGAAGGGGTGGTCCGACCTCGGCTTCCCGGTCGAAAACGCGGCGAAGCCCGAGCAGACCTACGACCAGCTGCGCCGGAAGGTCTGAGCGCGCGATGCACGAGGTCCTGAAGCAGCTCGGCGTCGCCGACCCCGCGCCCGGCGTGATCTGCGGCGAGGTGCGCGGCGGCGGCGGCAAGACGCTCGACTCGTTCGACCCCGCGACCGGCGCGAAGCTCGGCTCCGTGAAGCAGGCGACGCGCGCGGAGTACGACGCGACGGTGGCCGCGTGCGCGCGCGCCTTCGAGGCGTGGCGCCTCGTGCCGGCGCCGCGGCGCGGCGAGATCGTGCGCCAGATCGGCGAGGAGCTGCGGCGGCACAAGGAGCCGCTCGGGAAGCTCGTCACGCTCGAGGCCGGCAAGATCGCGACGGAGGGCCAGGGCGAGATCCAGGAGATGATCGACATCGCCGACTTTTCGGTCGGCCTGTCGCGCCAGCTCTACGGCCTCGCGATGCACTCGGAGCGGCCGAGCCACCGCATGTACGAGCAGTGGCACCCGCTCGGCGTGGTCGGGATCATCACGGCGTTCAACTTCCCCGCCGCGGTCTGGAGCTGGAACGCGCTGATCGCCGCCGTCTGCGGCGACGTGTCGATCTGGAAGCCCTCCCCCAAGACGCCGCTCACCGCCGTCGCGGTCCAGCAGATCGTGACGCGCGTCCTCCAGAAGAACGGCCATCCCGACGTGATGGCGCTCCTGATCGGCGACCGCAAGGACGTCGGCGAGCCGATGCTCGACGACCGGCGCGTGCCGCTGGTGAGCGCGACCGGCAGCTGCGTCATGGGCAAGGCGGTCGGCGAGAAGGTCGCGCGCCGCTTCGGCCGCGCGCTGCTCGAGCTCGGCGGCAACAACGCCATCGTGGTGCTCGACGACGCCGACCTCGACCTTGCGCTGCGCGCGATCGTCTTCGGGGCGGTCGGCACCGCGGGCCAGCGCTGCACCTCGACGCGCCGCGTCTACGTGCAGAAGGGGATCGCCGCGAAGCTGACGCAGCGCCTGGTCGCCGCCTACGGGAGCCTGAAGATCGGCGACCCCTCCGACCCGGCGACGCTGGTCGGCCCGCTCATCGACCGCTCGGCGGTCGAGATGTACGCCTCGGCGCTCGCGGAGATCGCCAAGCAGGGCGGCGAGCTGCTGAAGGGCGGCCGCGTCCTGAGCGAAGGCGCGCTCGCGCAGGGCTGCTTCGTCGAGCCGACGCTGGTCCGCGCGAAAGCGACGCTGCCGATGCTGCAGCACGAGACCTTCGCGCCGATCCTCTACCTGGTCGAGGTGGCCGACCTCGACGAGGCGATCGCGCGCCAGAACGACGTCCCGCAGGGGCTCTCCTCCGCGATCTTCACGCGCGACGTGCGCAGCGCCGAGCGCTTCCTCTCCGCCGCCGGCAGCGACTGCGGCATCGCCAACGTCAACATCGGCACCAGCGGCGCCGAGATCGGCGGCGCGTTCGGCGGGGAGAAGGACACCGGCGGAGGTCGCGAGGCGGGCAGCGACAGCTGGAAGGCCTACATGCGGCGCCAGACCTGCACGATCAACTGGGGCGCCACGCTCCCGCTCGCGCAGGGCGTGCAGTTCGACGTGCCGGGCTGAGCGCGCCGTGGATCGCAGCGTCCTGCGCTTGACACTGGCGGCCGCGTGCCTTGCGCTCGCTGCGGGGGCGATCCTCGCCTCGTTCTGGGTCGCGACCAAGAATTTCGAGATCGCGAACTTCGAGAAGACGCCGAAGGCGCGCGAGGTGGTCGCGGCGATCCCGGGCGACGAGGCGCAGACGATGGCGGCGCGCTGGTTCGCGTCGGAGTCGAACCGGGCGCTCTTCCCCGCGGTCGCCGTCGCGCAGATCGTCGGCGCGGCGGCGGCGGCGCTGCTGGGCTGCGGCGCGCTGGCCGGGCGCGCCCACGAAAAGCTGGCGCGCCGCCTCCTGCTGCTCGCGGTCGCGCTCGCCGTCGCCCTCGCGCCGCTCGTCCCGTGGATGATCGCGCACGGTCGCGCGCTCGACTTCGTGCCGCGCACCGGCGGGTCCCCGCCCGACCTGCGCCGCTTCATGATGTGGCACGGGATCTACAGCGCGGCCGACCTGCTGCTGCTCCTGGTCGCGCTCGCGCTGATCCCCCTGCTTTCCCGTGCGGCGGCCTCGCCGCGAACCGGAGCCCGACCTTGACCCCGACCGCCCCCGACGACGAGCTCGTGCGCGCGTCGCCCGAGTTCTCCGCGAAGGCGAACGTCCCGACGTTCGAGCGCTACCGCCAGCTCTACGCCGACTCGGTCGCGAGCCCCGAGGCGTTCTGGGCCAAGCAGGCCGAGCGGCTGGTCTGGACCGAGAAATGGAAGAAGGTCCTCGAGTGGGACTTCACCACCGCCAAGGTCAAGTGGTTCGAGGGCGGCAAGCTCAACGCCTGCTTCAACTGCGTCGACCGCCATGTCGAGGCGGGGCGCGGCAACCAGGTCGCGATCCTGTGGGAGGGCGACGACCCCACCGTCGACGCGCGCATCACCTACCGCGAGCTCAAGCGCAAGGTCAGCCGCTTCGCGAACGTCCTCAAGCGCCACGGCGTGAAGAAGGGCGACCGCGTCTGCATCTACCTGCCGATGATCCCGGAGCTCGCGGTCGCGGTGCTCGCGTGCGCGCGCATCGGCGCGATCCACTCGGTCGTGTTCGGCGGCTTCTCGGCCCACTCGCTGCGCGACCGGATCAACGACGCCAGCGCGAAGGTGCTGATCACGGCCGACGAGGGGGTGCGCAGCGGGAGGCCGATCGCCTTGAAGAAGATCGCCGACGAGGCGGTCGCCGAGTGCAAGTCGATCGAGCGCGTGCTGATCAAGCAGCGCAGCGGCAAGTGGGTGCCGACCCAGGACGGCCGCGACTTCTGGCTCGACGAGGAGCTGAAGGACGCGGCCATCTCCGACGACTGCCCCTGCGAGCCGATGGACGCCGAGGACCCGCTCTTCATCCTCTACACGTCGGGCTCGACCGGGAAGCCGAAGGGGGTGCTGCACACGACGGGCGGCTACCTCGTCTACGCGAGCCTCACCCACGAGCTCGTCTTCGACCTGAAGCCGGGCGACGTCTACTGGTGCACCGCCGACATCGGCTGGGTGACGGGCCACAGCTACATCGTCTACGGGCCGCTCGCGAACGGCGCGACGACGCTGATGTACGAGGGCGTCCCGAACCACCCCGACATCGGCCGCTTCTGGGACGTCGTCGACAAGCACGAGGTCTCGGTCTTCTACACGGCGCCCACGGCGATCCGCGCCCTCATGCAGCACAGCGAGGCGCCAGTGAAACGGCGCAGCCGCCGCTCGCTGCGGCTGCTCGGCACGGTCGGCGAGCCGATCAATCCCGAGGTGTGGCGCTGGTACCACCGCGTCGTCGGCGACGGCCGCTGCCCGATTGTCGACACCTGGTGGCAGACCGAAACAGGCGGGATCCTGATCACACCGCTGCCAGGAGCGAT
>DAINBU010000015.1:3514-17902 GCA_036732755.1 Planctomycetota bacterium | reverse complement strand
AAGCCCGGCTCGACCACGCTGCCCTTCTTCGGCGTGCGGCCGGTCGTCGTCGACGACGAAGGGCGCGAGGCCAAGGCCGACGCGGACGGCGACGCGACCGGCAACCTCTGCATCGCGTTCCCGTGGCCGGGGATGATGCGGACCGTCTACGGCGACCACGCCCGCTTCGTCGAGACCTACTTCACGCGCTTCCCCGGCAAGTACTTCACCGGCGACGGCTGCCGCCGCGACGCCGACGGGTACTGGTGGATCACTGGCCGCGTCGACGACGTCCTGAACGTCAGCGCCCACCGCCTCGGCACCGCGGAGCTCGAGAGCGCCATCGTCACCTGCAGCGCGGTCGCCGAGTCGGCGGTGGTCGGCTTCCCCCACCCGATCAAGGGCGAGGGGATCTACGCCTTCGTGATCCTGAAGACCGGCACCGGCGGCGACCCGGAGGAGACGCGCAAGCAGATCGCCGCCGCCGTGCGCACCGAGATCGGCGCGCTCGCGACGCCCGACCGGATCCACTTCGTGCCGGGCCTCCCCAAGACGCGCAGCGGCAAGATCATGCGCCGCATCCTCCGCAAGATCGCGAGCGGCGAGACCGCCGACCTCGGCGACGTCACCACGCTCGCCGACCCCAACGTCGTGAAGCAGATCGTCGATTCGATCCCGAAGTGACGCCGGCCGGTAGGGAAGCGGCCGGGAACGAGCTCGACCCGCGGAGACGCGCCATGCCGCAGACGCCCCCCGAGGACCTCCTCTTCGTCGGCACGTACGGCTGGGTCGCCGCGCTCCACAAGTTCACCGGCACCGAGGCGTGGCGCACCAATCTCCCGCGCACCGGGTGGAGCGTCGTCACGCTGCTCCACGAGGACGGCGTCCTCTACGCGGCGACCGGCGGCCAGGTCTTCGCGCTCAACCCGGCGAACGGCGAGATCGCCTGGAAGAACGAGTTGAAGGGGCTCGGCAACAGCCACCTCTGCCTCGCGACGGTCCGCCAGTCCCCCCATGCGGGCGCGGCGCCGCTGCCGCAGATCGCGCAGGCCGAGGCGCAGGAGGCGGCGGGTCAGGGCGCGGCGGGCGTCTGAGCGTCGCGCAAGAAGTTCGCGCGCGCGGCACGATCGCGCCGGCCGATCGATCCCCGACGCCCGACCGCCGGTAGTCGCCTCCGTGCGAGCAGCGCTCGCTACCATGTCCGCGCTCGCGGCTGACTATGAATCGACCGTAGGCCGCAGCCGCGCGGACCGTTCCCCAAGGAGACGCGATGGGCCTCTTCTCGAAGCTGCGCGGCGAACTCGTCGACATCATCGAGTGGATCGACGACTCGCGGCAGACGCTGGTCTGGCGCTTCCCGCGGTACCAGAACGAGATCAAGAACGGCGCGCAGCTGATCGTCCGGCCCGGCCAGACCGCCGTCTTCGTGAACCAGGGCAAGATCGCCGACGTCTTCGAGCCGGGCCACTACCAGCTCACGACGCAGAACCTGCCGGTGCTCTCGACGCTGATGGGCTGGAAGTACGGCTTCGACAGCCCCTTCAAGGCCGAGGTCTACTTCCTCAGCACGCGCCAGGTGACCGACCTCAAGTGGGGCACCCCGAACCCCATCATGCTGCGCGACCCGGACTTCGGGCCGATCCGGCTGCGCGCGTTCGGGACCTACGCCCTCAAGTGCGCCGACGCGAAGACCCTCTTGAAGGAGCTGGTCGGCACCGACGCCGTCGTCGACACCAACGAGCTCGAGACGCTGATGCGCTCGGTGATCGCCACCGCCTTCACCGACCTGATCGGCAAGGCGCAGATCGCGGCGCTCGACCTCGCGCAGAACTACCAGGGGCTGTCGGAGGGGCTGCGCAAGGAGGTGCTCGCGCGCGTCGACGACGAGTACGGGCTCGACGTCCCGATGCTCGCGCTCGTCAACGTCTCCTTTCCCGAGGAGGTCGAGAAGGCGCTCGACGCGCGGACCTCGATGGGCGTGCTGGGCGACCTCGGCCGCTTCCAGCAGTACCAGGTCGGCAAGAGCCTCCCCGAGATGAACGCGCGCGGCGGCGCCGCCGCCGAGGGCATGGGCATGGGGATGGGTTTCGCGCTGGCGCAGCAGATGGCGCGCACGATGGGCGGGGCGATGGCCCCCGCCGGCCCCGCCGGGATGTCCCCGCCGCCGCTGCCCTCCGCGCCCGCCTTCCACGTCGCGGTGAACGGCGCGAGCCAAGGGCCGCTCACGCTCGATCAGGTCGACCAGGCGATCGCAGGCGGGCAGCTGCGTCCCGACACGATGGTGTGGTGCGCCGGCATGGCGGGGTGGGCTCCGGCGTCCACGGTGGCCGCGCTCGCGGCTCGCTTCGGACCTCCCCCGCCGCCGAAGTAACGGGGCGCGCGCGTGGCGCCGCCCATCGACCTGCCGCCTCCGCCCGAGGACGTCGTCGCCACCGGCGCGCCGTCCTCGCCGCCGCCGCGGCCGGACGATGACGACCACGACCGGCGCGCCGCGGGCCGCACCTTCCCCTGCCCCAAGTGCGGCGCCGACCTCACCTTCGACCCGCGCCAGCAGGAGCTCGCCTGCCCCTACTGCGGGAACATGCAGCCGATCGCGCTGGAGGACGGCGCCGACGTCGTCGAGCAGGACCTCGAAGCGGCGCTGCAGGCGTGCGCCGCGCACCGCCGCGAGGAGCAGGGGCTCGTCGCCGGCACGCAGGAGATCACCTGCACGAGCTGCGGCGGAACGGTCCAGTTCGTCGGCACGCTGACCGCGTCCGCCTGCCCCTACTGCGCGACGCCGATGGAGCGCGCCGGCGTCCACGACTCGCCCGACCGGCTGCGTGTCGACGGCGTGCTCGCGTTCCAGGTCGAGGACGCGGCAGCGCGCCAGAACCTGCGCACCTGGACGAAGTCGCGCTGGTTCCTCCCCTCCGACCTCGCGCGCGACGGCATCCAGGCGGCGTTCGTCGGCGTCTATCTCCCCTTCTTCACCTTCGACGCCTTCACCGCCAACCGCTTCTCCGGCATGCGCGGCGAGCACTACTACGTCACGGTCGGGAGCGGGAAGTCGCGCAGGACGGTCCGGCACACGCGCTGGTGGCCGGTCGCCGGCGAGTTCCGCCGCTTCTTCGACGACCGCATCGAGTCGGCCGGCAGCGGCCTGCCCGAGAAGCAGATGGACGCGCTCGAACCGTGGCCGCTGAAGGGGCTCAAGCCCTACTCGCCGCAGTTCCTGTCGGGCTTCCTGGCACGCACCTACGACCTGACGCTCGAGAAGTGCTTCCGCTCCGCGCGCCGCCACATGGAGGCGGAGCTCGAGGCCGACGTGCGCAGCCGCATCGGCGGCGACGAGCAGCGCGTCCTCTCGATCGACACGCAGTGGTCGGCGCTCACCTACAAGCACGTGCTGCTGCCGGTCTGGCTCGCGACCTACAAGTGGAAGGAGAAGCCCTTCCGCGTCGTGGTGAACGCCGCGACCGGCGAGGTGCAGGGCGAGCGGCCCTGGAGCGCGCTCAAGATCACCGGGTTCGTGCTGCTGATGGCGGCGCTCGCGGCGACGATCTTCGTCGTCGTGCAGGCCGCGTCGGGCTGAGCCGCGCCGTCGGGGTGCCGCGACCATGCTCCCGCGCGTCCTCGAACCGGAGGTGATGGACAGCGAGGAGGAGGCGCGCGACTACGACCGCATGGACCACGCCGCCGTGAACGCGCGCTTCGTCGCCGACCTGCTCGCGGAGGGGCCGCTGGACGATTCCCGGCATGGGCCGGTGCTCGACCTCGGGACCGGCACCGCACAGATCCCGATCGAGCTCTGCCGCGCCGCCCCCGCCGCGCGCGTCGTCGCCGTCGACCTCGCCGAGTCGATGCTGGTACTCGCGCGGATGAACGTCGCCGCCGCGGGTCTCGCGGATCGGATCGAGGTGAAGAAGGCCGACGGCAAACGCCTCCCCTTCGACGACTCCGCCTTCTTCGCCGTGATGTCGAACTCGATCGTCCACCACATCCCCCATCCCGCCGACGCCTTCGCCGAGGCGCTGCGTGTGACGCGCCGGGAAGGCCGCCTCTTCTTCCGCGACCTGCTGCGCCCGGAGAGCGACGCCGAGGTCGACCGCCTCGTCGCGCTGTACGCCTCCGGCGCGAACGATCACCAGCGCGCGCTGTTCGACGCCAGCCTGCGCGCCGCGCTCACCGTCGACGAGGTGCGCGCGATCGTCGACAGTCTCGGCCTCTGCCCGAACTGCGTGGTGCAGACGAGCGACCGGCACTGGACGTTTGCGGCTGCGGTGAAGTGACGCCGCGAGCCGGCATTGTGCGGCGTCAGCCGTCCTTCTTCTTCGGTTGGGGGAGTTGGACGTCGACGTCGACGATCGTGTCCGACGGCACGATGACATCGACCGGCTCGATACCGGACGATTCGTCTTCCCCTTCTTCTTCGTCGTCCTCGATCGCGAACGCGACGCGATAGCGGCCCGGTTTCGGGACGGAGATCCACTCGCTGAACCATTCGTCGAGTTCAACCTCGGTCGCAGATCCGTCAGGAGCGATCGCATAGAGCGTGACGAAGTAATCCAGATCGGGCTTCGCGGGCTGCGTCCCCTGCATCCACCGCAGGTGGATACCGCCGTGCCGCTCGATCCGGATCGAGCCGTGGTAGCTGGGCGAAGCAAGTTCGAAGGTCTCCTGTCGATCGATGAGTTTGCCGTCGTGGATCCAGAGCCGGATCCGTTCGGCCGGGCAGCGGAATCTCAGCGAACCGTCCTTCCCGATCTCGGAGGAGATGAACGTCGATGACGACGTCGTCGCGTCTGCATCGTCGAGAGGTTTCCAGGAGAAGTGCTGGACGAAGACGGGAGCACCTGTCGTGTCGTCGACGACGTCGATTTGGACGTCGCATGGCTTCGGAAAGTCGATCTGCGCATTCGTCTCGCCGGACTCCTTCACTTCAATGCGGCAGGCGTGTCGAGCGTCGTGTGGTACTGGCCCGTACAACTCGACCGACAATCGATACGTACCCGGCAGGACCGTCCCCGCGTCCCACGTGAACTTCTCGACCTTCGAATCGTCGGGGTCGACCGGCGTGAGCGCGTGCTTGAGCGAGGGCTGCAACGATGACGCGAGCGCGCCGACGGGAATGACCTGGATTTCCGCCTTCGTCGCGCCCCATTCGCGGGGAATGGTCGCGGTCCCCGCGAGCGGAACGGCGGCGCGCAACGCGTTCGGAGGAATGCGTATGGACACCGGGATCTCGCCGCCCGCGGTCGCGTCGACGAGCGCGAAACCGATCGGAGACTGGATCGATTTCGGATTGCGCAGGGCGACCGCGAGACGGCCGAGCGGGACTCCCTCGATCCGGGTCGCGCCGGAGCGAGCCGGCGCCTCGCGCGCGCAAGGCAGCCCTGACGCTCGGATCAGCGCCGGCGCGAAATCGGACGATTCGAGTTCAGCGATGTCCGAGCGCAGACTCGACACGCTCTTCTCATTGCCCGGAACAACCGAACCTTTCTCGTCGAGGAATCGCGCCACGTATCCCTTGTATTGCTCGATGACGGCATCCCTCTCCTTCAATCGAAAGACCGCGAGGACCATGCCGGTGGCATCGATCGACGGCTCGAGCGTGATCGAGAGGTCGCACGCGCGCTCGAGTTCGACCGTACGCTCCGACGGCTTCGACCAGTCGTGCTGAAACTTCGTCCATGCGTAGCCGGCCGCGCGCACGTGGAGCACCGCCACCCCTTTGCGACCGGTCGGATCGCGAAGGCGGACGGGGGAGATTCCGTCGGCGACGACCAGTCGCTCCGTCCGCACCGATCCTGGGTGATCGACGAATCTCAGTTCTCGCGGTCGATCGAAGTCGTACGGTGCGATCGAGACGTGCTGCAGCTCCGCGCGCGTCTCTTTGTCGACGACGTGCACGATCGTCGGCGGACCGCCGAGCGACTCGAGGTCGGGGATCTCGATCGTGAAGGGTTCGGTCGTGGTGTCGGCGACGATCTCGCCTTTCAGCGGGTATTCGACGCCGTCCAGCGTCACCTTGCCGATCCAGAGCAGGCAGCCGTAGGGACAGCGCAGGCGGACCCTGCCGTCGACGACTTCCAAGGGCGGTGACAACGAGGACTCGATGCCGTCTCTTGTGATGCGGTTGATCCCACCCACGCCCCGCGGCGGTCCGCCTTCGCGCTGGAAGACGTCGCGCACGCCGAAACCGGCTTCTAGTGTCCCCGACCTCGGCCCCGGCGACCCAGGCTTCGCTCCCGCGATCGTCACGATCCCGGTCCGGTCGACGGTCCCGTCTTCGTGCAAGCCTGCGGGGATCGCTCCTTCCGAGATCACGAGCCGGTTCTCCCGATCGGGGGCGACGTCGACCGTCGCGGATGCGAACGGAACCTCGGTCGGGAACCACGGGTGCAACTCGAAATCGAGGATCGCGCGCGCGAACAGCCGCCCGGGCGGAAGCGACTCGAGCCGGATCGTCGCGCTCGCTCCGCGCCGCACGTACCAGCGCAGGGGCCGCGGTCCCGTCGACAAGTAGGGCCTCGGAGCGCTTCCGTTCGTCGACGCCACGACTTCGTCGGGCACCTCGTCGACCACGAGCCACTCGCGCTCCGTCGTCTTCGCTTCCGGGAGGACGACGTCGAGCGTGCACGCCTTCGGCAGCGCGAGCGTCGCTTCGCCGTGCGATCCCGCGTCCCCGCCCTCGAAGACGAAGAGCTGCCACGCGTGGCCCGGCGCGCGCACCCAGTACCGCCCCGCCTGCGACAGCTTCAGTGGTGAAGCGACGTGATTCGCCGATTCCCCGGCAAGCGAGCGCCGGCCGTTGAGATCGACGAGAATCCGGAAGCTCGGATCGTGGATCCATTCGCAATCGGAGAGTTCGGCGTGCGTCGCGGCGTCGACCACCTTCAGGTCGAGATCGCCTCCCCACGGCCCGCGCAGGTCGATCGATCCGTCCGCATTCGCGCCGACCACTTCGTGTTGGAGCTCGACCGACCGGTTCGAGAGCTGCAGCCGCGGCATCAGCAGCTTCGCCCCCGCGACCACCGTCGCCTCGAACTTCCCGTCGTGCACCGGCACCTCGAACAGCCCCGTCGGCCACTGCGCGAGCCGGAGCAGGCCGTCCTCGCGCGCGTGCTCGGTCCCATTGGCGTCGACGGCGACGGCCGTTCCGTGGACGCGGACCATCTCCTGCGCCGGAAGCTCGACGCGCGTCGGAGCGGGGTCCGCCGGCTTTGCGTCCCCCTGCTGCAGTGCGATCGGAGCGAACAGGGCTGCGAGCATCGACGCGGTCGGCATGGGCGACTCCCCGATCCTACCGCCGGGCGGCACGAGCGCGGGGCGCCTCGCACCGTCACTCCCTTCGTTGCAGCTCCCCTCCCGTCAGCGCCAAAGCCAACGGCGCCAACACCGCGATCCGTTCACCACATTCCGCGGGGACGATTTCGAGGTGGCGGCGGTGCACCGGCCAGACGGACTCGAGCACCCGGCGGCGCAGGTCGGCGAGGAAGAGGTCGCCCGACTGGACCGCCATAGTGCCGAGGAGCACGCGGCGCGGGTCGAAGGCGAAGACGAGATCGGCGATGCCGCGCGCGAGCATCTCGACCCACTCTGCGAGGTAGCGGCGCGCGAGCGAGTCACCGGCGCGTGCGCCTTCGAAGAGGTGCTTCGCGCTGAACGGCCCGGCGCCGGCGATCTTCGGCAGCGCGCTCGCGGCGAAGTCGCGATCGGCGGCGACGCGGCGCGCGAGGTTGAGACCGCCGCAGAACGCCTCGAGGCAGCCGGTCTTGCCGCAGCCGCAGCGCGGGCCGTTCGGGTCGACCACGAGGTGGCCGACCTCGGCACCGTTGCCCGACGCGCCGCGCAGCAGCCGGCCGCCGACGACTGCGCCGCCGCCCAGGCCGGTGCTGAGCGTGAGGAAGACGAAGTCGTCGACGCCGCGGCCGGCACCGAAGAGCCCCTCGGCCAGCGCGCCGCAGCTCGCGTCGTTCTCGAGCAGGACCGGCAGCCCGAAGCGGCGCGCGAGCGTCTCCTTGACCGGCGCGTCGCCGACGCCGGGCATGTTCGGGACGGAGAGCATGCGGCCGGCCGGCAGGTCGAGCGGCCCGGGCGCCGCGACGCCGAGCGCGCGCACGCCCGGCGCGCGCACCTTCTCGACCAGCTCGCAAAGACCGTCGAGGAACGCCTCGGGTCCGCGGCCGGTGACCGGCGGCCGGCGCTCCTGTGCCTCGACGGTCCCGTCGGCCGCGACACGCGCCGCGACGCACTTGGTGCCGCCGATGTCGAGCGTGAGGAAGAGTTCGATGCCGGCCATTCCTCGACTGTACGTCCCGACCGCCGGCGCCCGCTCTCCCCGTCCTAGAATCGCGCGGCGGAGAACTCGCAGGATGGACCACGACGACGAGCCGCTGCGCCAGCGACTGCGCGCCGAGCCGGCGCGTTTCGGCGAGTTCGTCGCCGTGGAGCGCGACCGCCTGCGGCGCATGGTCGCGCTGCGCCTCGACCCGCGCCTGCGCGGCCGGCTCGACGCCTCCGACGTCGTGCAGGACGCGTGCGCCGAAGCGGTCGCGCGGCTGCCCGAGTGGCTCGACGGCGACGACATGCCGCTCCATCTCTGGCTGCGCTTCCTCACCGGCCAGAAGCTGCTGCAGCTCCACCGCCACCATCTCGGCATGGAGATGCGCGCGGCGCAGCGCGAGGTCCCGCTGTTCGGCGGCGCACCCGACGCGAGCGGCGTCTCCGTCGCGAGCGCGATCGCCGACGGCGGCGCGCCGTCGCCCGCCGCCATCGCGATGGACGCCGAGACGGTTCGCAAGCTGGGCGCCGCGCTCGAGTCGATGAAGCGCGAGGATCGCGAGGTCCTCGTGATGCGCCACTTCGAGCACTTGAGCAACGGCGACGTGGCGCGCCTGCTCGGCCTCACCTCGGGCGGCGCGAGCCTGCGCTACCTGCGGGCCGCGGAGCGGTTGCGGGCGATCCTCGACGAGATCAGCGGAACGCGACCCTGAGCGTTCCAGCCCTCACCGTCCCGTCCGCGCCTCGCACGTCGCGAGACACGCCCGCACCTTCGCGAGCAGTCCCTTCCGGTCGAGCGGGAGGCGGTTCCCCGCCTCCATCCGCTCCAGGATGCCGATCGACTTCCGGTAGTGGTCGCACGCCGTTTCGAGACTCGCCGGGTCGCCGAACGCCTCGTTCGCGATGGCGGCATTCAGGTCCGCCACCGCGAGCAGTCCCTCGACGAACGCGTTCGACGGATCGGCGGCGGAGAGCGTCTCGCAGCGCTCGATCGCAGCCTCGAGGTGGGCGAGCGCCTCCTCGGGCCGCTTCAGGGTGTTGAGCGTCGTGCCGACGTTGTTCTGGGACATCGCGACGGCGACGCGCGCGTCCCGGCTCTCGGGATCCGCGGCCTCGAGCGCGCCGTTCAGCGCGAGCGCCTCCTGGTGGCGCGCGAGCGCCTCCGCGTACTGCAACTTCCGTTCGAACAGGATCGCCTGGTCGGTGAGGGTCCAGACCAGATCGCGCCGCAGCGACGTGTCGCCCGGATGGGCGGCCGCGAGTCGTCGCTGCACGGCGATCGCCTCGTCGAAGCAGGTTCGAGCCTCGGCCAGTTCCTGCCGCTCCCGGCGGCGCATGCCCATCAGATAGAGATTCTGCCCGCGTCCGCGCAGGAGCGCCGGATCGTCCGGCGTCGTCGCGAGGAGCTCGCGCAGGATCGCCGCCTGCTCGTCGAGGGCGTGGATCGCGTCGTCGGCGCGGCCCGCGCAGCCGAGGCTGAAGGCGAGGTACTGCCATGCGGACGCCAGCTCCTGGCGTCGCGCCGGGGAGGGATCGCCGGCGGCGATCGCCTTGCGCAGCTCGAGTCCCCGCTCCGAGATCTCGATCGCGCGCTTCGAATCTCCGGCCGCGATCTCGATGCCGCCCGTGACCAGGAAGGCGTTCGCCAGGAGCGCGCGATCCTCGTCGCTCGCCGTTCCCGAGACGACGACGGGCTCGAGCAGGCCGATCGAGGCCTGATAGCTCTTGCGCGCGCCGGCCATGTCGCCGAGGTTCGGTTGGAACGGGTTGCCCTGCACGTCGCCGATCCGCTGGTAGGCGGCGGCGAGCTCGCGGCGCAGGCCGGGATCGCCCGCGCTCTCGGCGGCGAGCTGGTCGACGTATTCGAGCCCGCGCCGGACGATGAGCGCCCGCGCTGCGGTCGAGCCCGGCAGGTTGCGGATCGCGTCGTGGAATTCGAACAGGAACGAGCCGGCGAGCCGGCGCACGTCGTCGAACCGATCCTGCGCGCGCTTCTCGGCCGCGCGCGCCCGCGTCGCCTCCCGCAGCGTCATGACGACGCCGCCCGTCAACGCGACGATGAGCAGCCCCGTGGCCGTCGGATGGCGCCGCCCGATCAGCCCGACGCGATAGGCGAGCGATGGCGGGCGCGCGCGGATCGGCTCGGATGCGAGGAAGCGGCGCAGGTCGTCGGCGAGCTCGGCCGCCGTCGCGTAACGCGCGGCCGGCTCCTTCTGCAGGCACTTGTGCAGGATCGTCGCGAGGTCGCGCGGGATCTTCGGGTCGACGCGGCGCAGCGGCACCGGCTCGACTTCGTAGATCTGCTTCAGGAGCTCGGCGCGGCCGCGCCCGTCGAATGCCGGCCGTCCCGCGAGCATCTCGTAGAGCGTCGCGCCGACGCCCCAGACGTCGGTGCGCGGATCGGCCCAGCCCGAGAACGCCTCGGGCGCCATGTAGCGCGGCGTGCCGACCGACTCGCCGGTGCGCGTGATCGTCGCGGACCCCTCCGACTTCGCCAACCCGAAGTCCGTGATCCAGACCGTGCCGCTTCGATCGAGCAGGAGGTTCGAAGGCTTGACGTCGCGATGCAGCACGCCCTCCGCGTGCGCGCACGCGAGCGCTTCGGCGATGGCGAGGCCGTGGCGCGCGACGTCGGCGGCGGCGAAACGCGGACCGCCCGCGCCTGCCATGCGCTGCAGCACGCGATCGAAGCTCTCCCCCTCGATGAACTGCATCGCGAGCCAGTGCGTGCCCTCGTCCTCACCGACGCCGAAGAGCGGGACGATGTGCGGGTGGTTGAGGCGCGCCGCGGATTGCGCCTCGCGCTGGAAGCGGGCGAGCTCGCGCTCGTCGAGCGTGGCGTGGCCGGGCAGGACCTTCAGCGCGACGTGGCGGCCGAGCTCCTCGTCGACCGCCTCGTAGACGGCGCCCATGCCGCCTCGGCCGACCAGGCGCAGCAGGCGAAAGCGGCCGAGGCGCTCGCGCTTCGCGGGCGGCGTCGCCGCGGCGCCCGCGACCTCGAGGACGTCGAGCGCGCTCACGAGCCGTCGGAATTCGTCCGCGCGGCCCGGCACGCGCCGCGCGAATTCGTCGACGTCCGATCGATCGCCGCGCCGGCGGCCGTCGAAGAACTCCTCGACCAGCGCCTCGACGGGGTCGCGCGGATCTTCCTCGCGTCGTTCGTCCGGCATGGAGGGAACCTCGCGACGCCGACCGCTCCCGGACCGCCGGAGCGGAATGGTAGTCCCCGGCGCGACCTGCGACGTGGACTGCGAAGGAAGGGCGAGCGCTTACAGCGGAAGCGGATCGGCCCGGACGAATGCCCGCGCCTTGAGGCGCGGAGGCGCCGTCAGCGGCGGCCCGACTTCAGCATCGACTCGCCGACCGACCAGGCGAGCCACGCGTCGTTCTCGGTCTGCGACTCCTCGAAGTCGGACGCCGACCGGAAGCCGATCGCCATGGCGTAGAGCGCGTGGATGCACTTCATGATCGAGAGCTCGAAGGCGAGGCGGCGCATCGGATCGCCGCGCCGCGCCGCCGCTTCGAGCAGCTCGGCCCAGCGCCGGCGGAACTCCGTCGGGAAGAGCTCGGCCTTCTGCACCGCGTCGGCCGTGCCCTGCTTCAGCGCGGAGAAGTCCTTCACGAGCTGCGCGACCGTGAGCTTCTTGTCGTCGAAGCGGCCGTCGTCCTTCGCATGCGCGAGCGAGCCCGACAGCACCAGCAGCACCTCGAGCTCGTCGTTCGCCGGATCCTCTTTCTGCCCGCGCGCCGTCTTGGGCGCGCGCGCGAGCGCCATCGCGGTCATGAGCGCCGTGCCGCCGCACTCGGAGGATTCGTTCTCGAGCAGCTCGTTCGAGTCGTCGGGCGCGTGGGCCGCGACCGGCTCGGGGGCGTCGAGGCGGCCGAGCGCGCGCTGGACCAAAAAGACGAGCGACGCCGCGAGGCGCGAGTCCCGTCGCGACTCGAGGCGGTCGAGGACGCGCACCAGCTGCAGGAAGACGCGCAGCCACTTGCGCGCGCGCCCGCGCGCGAGTGCAACCGCGTCGATCCGGGTCGGGGCCTGCATGACGGTCTCCGTCGGAGCCTCGTCTCCGACATCCCTAGAGTCGGATCGGGGGCGCGTCCGTCCACCTCGTCGGCAAACTCTTCCGCTTGCCTTGAGGTCGAACAGCGTCCGCGACGGCGGCGACCGGCAGGATCTGCGACCGTCAGCCGCGGCGCGCCAGCTCGTTCGCCTGCAGGTCGGCGAGCAGCCCGCGGCACGCGTCGTCGACGAGCTCGAAGACGTGCTCGAAGCCGCCGGCGAGGAACGGGTCGGGGACGTCGAGCTCGCCGCTCGTCCCGTAGGGGAGCAGCAGGTCGACGCGCGCCCGGCCGGTGCCGACCCGGCCGAGCTGCGCGAGGTTGTGGCGGTCGACGGCGAGGATGCGGTCGAACTCCTGGAAGTCGGCCGCCGTGACGCCGCGGCAGGCGAGGCCCGTGGCGTCGACGCCGCGGCGCGCGAGCTCGGCGAGCGTGCCGGGATGGGCCGGACCGCCGGGGTGGAACGGGCGGTTGCCGGCGGAATCGACCTCGACGTCGCCGCCGAGCCCCGCGAGCTGCGCCCGATGGCGCAGCACCGCCTCCGCCATCGGGGAGCGGCAGATGTTCGCGAGGCAGACCATGAGCACGCGGACCCGCGCCATCCCGAGAGCGTCGCCTCCCCCTCCGCGCGGGTCAAGGGAGCGCGCCCGGGTCTCCGCGGCGGCGCACGGCTAAGATCGTCGCCCCGCGCCGGCCGCGCGAGCGAGGCGAGCCGCGCGATCAGGAGTGCGTCCGTGCCGACCCCCACCATCTCCAAGGAACAGGTCGTCGAGGTCCTGAAGACCGTCTACGACCCCGAGATCCCGGTCAACGTCCACGATCTCGGCCTCATCTACGACGTCGACGTCGACCAGGCGGAGGTGAACGTCGTGATGACGCTCACTTCGCCGTCGTGCCCCTCCGCGCGCGAGATCCCGGCCAGCATCGAGTCGCGCGTGATGAAGACGCTCGGCGCCAGCAAGTGCCTGGTGCACATCGTCTGGAGCCCGCCGTGGGGCCCCCACCTCATCTCGCCGCAGGGCAAGAAGATCCTCGGCATCGGCGCGGAGGACGCGTCGCAAGGGGCCGACGCCGGCCTCGACGGCGATATCAATCCTCCCGAGCGCTGAGCCGATGTCCCGCCCCGCCGACAGCGACGCCTTCGAGCTCTACCGCCAGGGGCTCCGGCTCCATCGCGCCAAGGACTACGCGGGCGCGGTCGCGCTGCTCGAGCGCGCCGTCGCCGCCGACGGGCAGATGGTCGACGCCTGGGAGGCGCTCGGCGTCCTCTACGACAAGCTGAACCGGCTCGACGACGCCATCGCCGCGACCGAGCGCTTCGCCGCGCTCCGGCCCGACGAGGTGATGGCCCACACCAACCTGTCGCGCTTCTTCCAGAAGAAGGGGATGAAGGAGCGCGCCGAGGAGGAGCAGGGCAAGGCGCGGCTCATCGGCTGGAAGCAGGAGCTCGCGCAGGGCGGCGGGAAGGAGAACGAGCTCTCGCAAGCGGCGCTGCCGGCCACGCAGGAGGCGGCACCGCAACTCGTGAGCATGATCGGCGGACTCGGCGAAGCGCCGAAGGCGGGCGCGCCCGCGCCGCTCGCCGCCGACCGCGCCGCGCTCCATAAGAAGATCGAGCAGTTCGAGAAGCTCGTCGCCCACAGCGCCTCCGACACGCTCTCGCGCTTCACGCTCGGCCGCGCCTACCTCGAAGCGGGCCGCGCGGACGACGCCGCGCGCGTGCTCGAGGAGACGCTCGCCCTCAAGACCGACTTCACCGCGGCCTACGTGCTGCTCGGCGAGGCGTACGAGAAGGCGGGCAAGCTCGCGCGCGCGCTCAAGACCTGGAACAAGGGCGTCGAGATCGCGCAGCAGAAGGGCGACCTCCATCCGCGCAACCAGATGCAGGAGCACCTGAAGCGCCTGACCGGCGGCCCCGCCGGCGCCGAGCCGGAGGGCACGATCGCGGTGCCGTGACGCCGCGCCGCGACGGCGCGCGGCTCAGACCGGTGCGGTCGTCTGCTGCAGCCGCTCGGTCTGGGTGAGGTACTCGACCAGGTCGATCTTGGTCGCGGAGGGCACCTTGGGCAGCCCCGGCATGGT
>DAINBU010000015.1:0-3504 GCA_036732755.1 Planctomycetota bacterium | reverse complement strand
GGAGAGCGGGCGCGGCTACTTCCTCGAGTGGCAGGGCGGCCAGCTCTTCATGGCCAACCAAGTCGATCTTGGTCAGGAGGCAGAGCACCTTCTGGCTCCCGTCGATCACGATCGCGACCTCGCCGCGGCCGAAGATCTCGGGCAGCATGCTGGCGGGGGTGTGCTCGGTCACGGTCGAGACGCGGCGGCACATGGCTTCGGCCACCTTCGTCGTGAGCTGCCACTGCTGCGCGACGAGCCCCTGCAGCATGTCGCTCTCGGTCAGGATCCCGGCGAGCTTGTCGCCGTCGAGCACCGGCACCTGCGAGATGCCGCGCTCCTTCATCGTCTCGACGGCGCGGCCGAGCGTGTCGGCGACGCTCACCGCGATCAGCGCGCGGCGCGGCAGCGCGCGCAGCACGTCGCCGATCTCCCCCATCGAGAAATCGCGCTCGACGAAGCGGTTCTCCCGCATCCACTGCGGGTCGACGAACTTCGTCATGTAGTTGCGGATCGAGTCGGGCAGGATCACGAGCACGCGCTGCCCGGCCTTCATCTTCGCAGCGACCTTCAGCGCCGCCCACACGGCCGAGCCCGACGAGCCGCCGCACAGGAGCCCCTCGGTCCGGATCAGCCGCCGCGCCATCAGGAAGCTGTCGCGGTCGTTGCTCTTGATCCACTCGTCGACGAGCTTCACGTCGAGCACGGCGGGGATGAAGTCGTAGCCGATGCCCTCGACCTTGTAGGACTTGATCTCGCCCGGGCCGGCCAGGATCGAGCCCTCGGGATCGACGCCGACGATGCGGCAGCCGGGGATCTCCTCCTTCAGCTTGCGCGCGACGCCGGTGAGCGTCCCGCCGGTGCCGGCCGTCATCACGATCGCGTCGAGCCGCCCGCCGCACTGGCGCACGATCTCGGCGCCCGTCCCGTGGTAGTGCGCCAGCGGGTTGTCCGGATTGTTGTATTGGTCGAGGATGTGGCTGTTGGGGAGGATCTCCTTCAGCCGCTTCGCCACCCCGATGTGGCTCTCGGGAGCGTCCCACGCCGCCTCGGTCGGCGTGCGGATGATCTCGGCGCCGAGCGCCTCGAGCGTGACCTGCTTCTCCCGGCTCATCTTCTCCGGCATCGTGATGATCATGCGGTAGCCGCGGACCGCGGCCGCGAGCGCCATCCCGATGCCGGTGTTGCCGGAGGTCGGCTCGATCAGCGTGTCGCCCGGCCGGATGCGGCCCGACTTCTCGGCCTCGAGGACCATGCGCACGCCGATGCGGTCCTTGACCGAGCCGCCGGGATTCAGGTACTCGCACTTGCCGAGCACCTCGCACGGCATCCCGCGCGCGATGCGCTTCAGCCGGACGATCGGCGTCTCGCCCACCGCGTCGAGGATCGAGTCGAAGATCTCCTCGGGGCGGTCGGACGTCGCGGGGGCGTTCTGCGCGGCCATGCGGGGCTTCCCTCCGCGTCGGAGCGCGGGGTCGAGCGCGCGGCGACGCAAGGGGCGCAGCATAGCCCGAGGGGCGCGGGCGCGGTCGGAGCCGACGAGGGGCGCGACTACGACCGCGCGCGCTCGTTCAGATACTCCTCGACATTGGTGTAGCCGTCGCCGTTGCGATCTTGGGCGCCGTCGTCGGGATTCGCCGGATCGAGGTCGTGCGCGGTCTCCCACGCGTCGGGCATGCCGTCGTGGTCGACGTCGGCGGGCGGCGTGCCCTGCCACATCGCGACCCAGCCGCCGACGTCGGCGGGCGAGTCGATGATCGCGCCGGTGCCGTCCTTCACTTCGGCGACGACGCGCGCGTCGATCGCGTCGCGCTCGGGCTGGGTGGCGCCCGCATTCTCGAGGACCCACGCGGCTGCATCACCCGGCTCCCAGGTGGTCGTGGCCGGGTGCGACAGCTCGACGCTCAGCCGCATCGAGCGGTCGGTGACCGGCTGGTCGGTCGTCCAGACCACCATGTCCCAGTTGTCCTCGGTGCCGGTCGGGCAGATGGGGTCGATGTTGTCGTCGATGAAGAGCAGGAGACCCGTGACGTCGGTGTGGAGCTTGACCGCGTTCAGCGACCAGCTCGTGCTCTGGTCGGGGCCGGGGCGGTAGTAGTTGCCGACGAAGTTGACGCGGTTGCCCGCCTCCTTGATCAGCGCGGCGTACTCGCCCCAGTTGTAGACGACGTTGTTGCGCAGGTCGGCGAAGCTGCCGCCCGCGATCTGCGGGTTGCGTCCGTTGATGTGGGCGAGCAGGTTGTGGTGGAGCGAGATCCGTTCGCTGTCGTCGCTGATCAGCACCCCCATGCTGTGCGGACCCTCGGGGTGCTTGCTGTGGAAGAGCGCCTCGCTCAGGATGCAGTTCTGCACCGTGACGTCGTGCGTCCGGTACCAGGTCGTGAGCGTCTCGTCGACCGACCAGCTGAACGAGCAGTGGTCGAGCACCACGTTGTACGTACCGCCGACGTCCTCGGGCTTCCCGAAGTTGATGACGTCGCGGTTGTCCCAGCCGTCGACCGGCGTCACGACGTCGCCGGTGCGGATGCGCAGGTGGCGGATCACCACGTCGTGCGTCTGGACGCGCACCTCCTCGCCGCTCAGCGTGATGCCGCCCCCCGGCGCGCTCTGGCCGGCGATGGTGATGAAGGGGTGCTCGATCTTGAGCGGCATGTGGTGTTCGATCGTCCCGTCGACGCGGAAGACGACGATGCGCGGGCCGGAGGCCTCGACCGCGTCGCGCAGGCTGCCGATGCCGCCGTCGTCGAGGTTCGTCACCTCGAAGACCCGTCCGCCGCGGCCCCCGACCGTGTCGGCGCCGAAGCCCTCGGCCTCGGGGAAGGCGTGCACGGTCGACTGGGGCGCCGAACTGCTCTCCGCGCTCCCCGAGCCGAGGAGGCCCCCGAGGTCGCAGGCGGCCGGCAGCGCGAGGAGCACCGCCGCGGCAGCGACGCGTCCCAGCACGATGTTTCCCGGGGGATTCGACATGAACAACTCTTCGCCACCGAGACTGGCGGTCCGGAGTCAGGACCTCAGGAACCTCCCCGCGCATTCTTTTCAGGCGGCGCCAGCGGCTCGGGACTTCTCCGATGCAGGGATTTCCACGCCTGCGGAGGCCCCGGGGCTCCGACATAAATTGGACGCGCAGGGCAGCGCGGAGCACGGCCGAGGTGGCGACCGGCCGTGCACTCGCGCCCGTGCGCGGCATTCCATTCGTTGTGGCGGACTGTGGAACGCGCTGCTTCCGCCGATCAAGATCTATGGGCGGGGAGGGAGTCGATTGGTCGAGCCGAGTCCGACCGTCGTTCTGCCGGCGTTCGCCGCTGTCCCGTCGCGGGCGCCCGAATCGCGAAGAGCCGCGGTGCGGCGCTTCGTCTTGTGGTCAACGAGGGCAGACGCGCTAGGTAGGGCGCGATTCGAGGGAGACGCGGGTCGAGGGCTTTCGGACAATCTAACACCGTACAAAGTCGCCGCATGATCACCACGATCCTCTCCGTCTGGTTCATCCTCTCACTAGTCGACATCGCCATCTTCAACCAGCTCAAC
>DAINBU010000014.1:0-57550 GCA_036732755.1 Planctomycetota bacterium | reverse complement strand
CGCTCCATCTCGTGACCGGCCCGAGCCGCAGCGCCGACATCGAGCTGCAGCTCACGCTCGGCGTGCACGGTCCGGGCGAGCTGGTCGTGGTGCTCGGCCCGTGACGGCGCCCGAGCGCAGCTTCGTCGCGGTCGACCTCGGCGCGAGCAGCGGCCGCGTCGTGCGCGGCCGCTTCGGCGCCGACCAGTTCGAGTTCGAGGAGGTGCGCCGCTTCAAGAACGACTTGGTCGAGTCGGCCGGCGAGGGCGGGACGACGCTGCGCTGGAGCACGCGCGACCTCTTCGCCGAGATCGTCGCGGCGCTGAGCCAGGTCGCGAAGTCACTCGCTGCGGGCGGCGGCGCGCGCGTCGCGTCGGTCGGCGTCGACACGTGGGGCGTCGACTACGGCCTCCTCGACGGCGCCGGCCGGCTCATCGAAGAGCCGGTCGCCTATCGCGACGCGCGCACGACCGGCGCCTTCGAGCGCGTCTTCCCGATCGTCCCCGCCGCCGAGATCCACGCCGCGACCGGCATCCAGCTGATGCCGATGAACACGCTCTTCCAGCTCCACGCGCACGTCCATTCGAGCGCGTGGCCGCGCAATGCCGTGCGGCTGCTGCCGATGCCCGACGTCTTCCACCACCTGCTCTGCGGCAGCGACGTCGGCGAGGCGACCCACGCCTCGACCTCGCAGCTGGTACGCTGCGACACGCACGACTGGGACCGCGAGCTCTGCCGCCGCCTCGGCATCCCCGCCTCGATCCTGCCCAAGCTGGTGCCGCCCGGCACGCGGCTCGGCCGCCTCAAGGCCGAGGTGGCGCGCGCGACCGGGCTCGACTGCGAGGTGGTCGCCCCCGCCGCGCACGACACCGCGAGCGCCGTCGCCGCGACGCCGCTCTCCGAGCAGACCGCCTACGTGAGCTCGGGCACCTGGTCGCTGGTCGGCGTCGAGCTGCCCGCTCCGCTCGTGAACGACGAGACGTTCCGCGAGAACTGCACGAACGAGGGCGGCGTCGCCGGCACGACGCGCTTCCTGAAGAACGTCGCGGGGCTGTGGATCCTCGAAGGGTGCCGGAAGTCGTGGGAGCAGCAGGGCTTTGCGCTGGGCTGGGACGGGCTCGAGCGCGCCATCGCGCGCCAGCCGGCGTGGGTCGCCGCGATCGACCCCGACGATCCCGCCTTCTTCCATCCGGCCGACATGGTCGCGGCGGTGCGCGACTTCCTGCAGCGGACCGGGCAGCCGGTGCCCGAGGAGCCGGGCGCGCTGGCACGCATCGTCCTCGAATCGCTTGCGCTGCGCTGCGCGGAAGTGCTCGGCACGGTCGCGCGCCTCTCCGGCCGGAGCCTGCGAGCGGTGCGCGTGATCGGAGGCGGAAGCCGGAACGACTTCCTGAACCAGGCGCTCGCCGACGTCACCGACCTCGAGATCCTGGCCGGTCCCGCGGAAGCGACGGCGATCGGCAACCTGCTGGTGCAGGCGGTGACGGCCGGCCGTTTCCGCGACCTCGCCGAGGGGCGCGCCTACGTCGCGCAGATGCTTCCCGCCCGGCGCTTCCAGCCGCGCGGCGAGGCGGCGACCGAGGCCGCCGTCGAGCGGCTGCGCCGGATCCTCGTGTCACATCGGTGACGACTCGTCCGCGCCGGCGCGGGGCCGTTCCCCTGTACGCGCCATGGAACAGCCGTTGCCAAGGCGCCCGCCCCTCGCGGCGGACACCTGGTCCGAGCCTTCTCCCCGAACCGATCGTCCATGCGCTCATCTCCCGGCGCGGGGAGTTCTCACGTCATGCAATGCCATCGAAGGCTCGCGCACCGGCTCGCGCTCGCGACCGCGGTCGCGATGTCGCCTCTCACGCTCTCGAATGATTCTTTCGCGCATGGCGGCCGCTACATGGGACCGTCCGACTCCGTCCCGCCCAACCTCGGCGGCAACGGCGACGGGACGCCCGGCGGCCCCGGGAATCCCGGCGGACCGGGTACCGGCGCGCCGCCCACCGGCGCGCCCAAAGGACCGACGACCGGTGGCCAGCCGACGCCACCGTCGACGCCCGGCATGCGCGGCCCCGGCAAGCTCGGCGGCCGGACCAAGAACAAGGGCAGCGGCGGCTACGACCAGTGGGAGTTCTGGTGGGAGAACAACGACGATCCGTTCCTCGCGCTGAAGGATCGGATGCGTCGCGGCCGCGTCACCTCGCAGTCGGGCCTCGCACGCGGCCTCTCGAGCAACGCCGATCCGGCGCGCCGCCCGACGCCGTCCGACGTCGCCGACACGATCGTCCCGGCCCTGCTCTCCGTGATGGATTCGAAAGACGCCGACCTCGTCGACTCCGCGGTGCTGGCGCTCGCCCGCGTGCTCCCGGCCGAGAAGTCGGCGGTCGCGCTGCCGGCGCTGCGCGCCGCGCTGCACCACGACGCGAAGTCGGTGCGCGAGTCGGCCACGCTCGCGCTCGGCGTGCTCGGCGCGCCTGAAGCGGTCGTCGACCTGCGCGAGCTCCTGCTCGACACGCCGGACGGCCGCGCTGCTACGCGCCACCCCAACGGCGTCGAGCCGCAGGTGCGCGCCTTCGCGGCCGCGGCGCTCGGACTGATCGGCGCGCCGCAGGCGGCCGCCGACCTCGAGCGCGTCGTGCGCGACCCGAAGCTCGGCGCGAACGACGACCTGAAGGCGCTCGCCCTCCTCTCGCTCGGGCTCCTCTCCGGCGGCCATGAGTCGATCGTCGCCTTCGAGCAGGACGCGCTCGGCGACCGCGAGCTCCCCGCGCTGGTCCGTGCGCAGGCCCCGATCGCGCTGGCGCGCATCGCCGACCAGGAGGCCGGCCGTACCGCCGCGCGCGGCGCGCTCCACTTCCTGCTGGCGCGCTTCCAGGACGAGAAGTCCGACGACGTGCGCCGCTCGCTGGCGATCGCGCTCGGCCGCATCGCCGGGCCCGACGACGTCGAGGTCATCGACGGCCTCGCCGACGCGAGCGAGCACGCCGGCGACGTCTCGACGCGCGAGTTCTCCCTGATGGCGCTCGCCGAGCTCGGCGCGCGCGACGGCGACGCCCCCGGCCACGCCGCGCTGCACCAGCGGCTCGGCGCGCTCTTCACGCGGACGCTCGAGCAGCCGACGCACTCCGCCGACAAGCCCTACGGGGCGCTCGGGCTCGGCGTGTGGGCGCGCAACCCCTCGCTCGACCGCAAGGACTCCGACGCGGCGCGCTCCGCGATCGCGGCGCAGTTCGAGCGCGAGAACAACCCCTCGTTCAAGGGCGCGCTGGCGATCGGGCTCGGGCTGCTCGGCGCCGCCGAGCACTCCGACGCGCTCGCTTCGTGCTTGGAAGATTCGCGGGAGAGTTCGCTGCGCGGCTACCTCGCGGTCGGGCTCGGCCTGATGGCCTCGCGCCGCCACTCCGAGGCGCTGATCGCGGCGCTCGAGACGAAGGGCGTCGACTCCAAGGCGAAGCTGCAGTACGCGCGCGCGCTCGGCCTGCTCGGCGACCCCAAGGCGATCGACGTCCTGACCCGGCAGTTCAAGGAGTCGAACACGCTGCAGGAGTCGTCGGCGACGGTCCAGGCGCTCGGCCTGATCGGCGACCGCGGCGCGATCGTGCCGCTCGTCGCGGTGCTGCGCGACGCGGGCGAGACGTCGCAGCGGCGCGGCTTCGCGGCGGTCGGGCTCGGCCTGCTCGCGGAGAAGACCGACCTGCCGTGGAGCTCGCGCTTCACGATCGACTCGAACTACCGCGCGAAGACCGCGGCCCTGATCGAGATCTTCGACATCCTGTGACCTGAAAAGACTTGCGGCACGGTGGGAGCGTCTCCCACCGATTCGCCGGCCCGGAGGCCGTGCGGGCGCTCCGGGCCGGCGGTTTGTTCGGTAGCGTCGCGCGCCTGCATGGATTCGAAGCACCCGCGCCTCGCCCTGATCACCGCCGCGCTCCTCTTCTCGACCGGCGGCGTCTGCATCAAGCAGCTCGCGGGGCTCACGGCGTGGCAGCGCGCGGGGCTGCGCTCGGCGATCGCCGCGCTCTTCCTGCTGCTGGTCTGGAAGCGGGCGCGGCGCGGCTACACGTGGAAGGCGCTGATCTTCAGCTTCTTCTACGCCGGCACGCTCGCCACCTTCGTCGCCGCCAACACCTACACGACCTCCGCGAGCGCGATCTTCCTGCAGTCGACGGCGCCGCTCTACGTCCTCCTCCTCTCGCCGCTCGTGCTGCGGGAGAGCGTGAAGGCGGGCGACCTCCTCTACATGGGGACGCTCGCGGTCGGCCTCGCGCTCTGCTTCGGCGACGAGTGGTGGTCGGGCTCGTCGACGGTGCAGGCGACCGCGCCGAACCCCCTGCTCGGCAACACCTTCGGATTGGTGTCGGGGATCCTCTGGGCCTGCACGATCGTCGGCCTGCGCTGGTTCGGGCAGCGCAGCCGCGGCGGGGGAGAGGACAGTGGCGGCGCGGGTGCGTCGGTCGTCCTCGGCAACTTCACCTGCTTCGCCGTCTGCGCGCTGCTGGCGCAGGCGACCGGCGACGGCCTCTTCCACGGCGTCGCGAGCCTGCCGCCGAAGACCTTCGGCGTGCTGGCATTCCTCGGCTGCTTCCAGGTGGGGCTCGCCTACATCTGCATCGCGCGCGGCATGTCGCGCGTGCCGGCCATGGAGGCGTCGCTGCTGCTGCTGGTCGAGCCGACTTTCAATCCGGTCTGGTCCTTCCTCTTCCTGCACGAGAAGCCGGGGCCGTGGACGCTCGCGGGCGGCGCGCTGATCCTGGGGGCGACCGCGCTGCACGCGCGATCCCCGAGGACAGCGTGACGCGATGGGGAGGGGCGGTGGCGGACGGCGGCTCGAGCTCGCGCAGCTGCAGCCGTCCGTCGGTCGCCATCCGCTTCCACGGATCATTGTTCTGGAGGAACGCCACGAAGCGCGGCGTGACGAAGGTCGGGACCGCCTGCACGGAGGCGGCCTCGCGCCCGAGCTGGAGCAGCCCCCCGTAGTGGCTCATTGGGGCGTGAGTCAGGAACATCTCGTCGAAGAGGGGCGGACGCGGGCTTGCCGTCCGCTGCGTGGGTCGCACAGCATCAGCGAAGAGACGAGGCGCCGCCGCGCCGGATCGCGCCTTGCCAGTGCGCAGTTGCCCTGGTCGCAGCCGACGTGTGGCAGCCCGCCGTCCTGCGCCGTGCCGAGGACCAGGACGTAGGGGGCGCTGCCCTCGGGACCGGGTAGGTTTCCGGCGGAGGTCCCGGCGTCCTGTGCCGCCGCGGCGAATCGGGAGCGTCCGACTTGCAGCCGAACCCCGGACCGGCGACGAACGCGAGGGCGACGACTCTTGCGAGGGTACGCATCGCGGGAGGCTCCGGACGGGGCGCACTCTGGATCGGCGCGGCGGCGACTCTGATCGGCGCGGCCGTCCTGGCTGCGTCGTGCTGCCAGGTGCCCGCGCGGTCCGACCGTCCCCTCGCGCGGGTTGCCGAGCCGCTGCAGGTCGACGGCGCTCTCGAGCTCGCGCGCCGCCACGCGCCGTGGATCTTCCACGAGACCGACGACTGCGGCGGCCGCCAGGACCTGCCGACGCGGGTCGACTTCGACGGCAACCTTCGCGGCGACGACGACTGGGAGAACTTCGCGGCGTTCGAGCTGCCGCCGGTCGTCTACTACGCGGTCGTCGCGACCGAGACGCACTGGTTCCTCTCCTACCACCTGTTCCATCCGCGCGACTGGTGCCACTACGACGTCCTGCTGCACATGACGCACGAGAACGACGGCGAGAACCTGCAGGTCGTGGTCGAGCGCGCGACCGATCGCGTCGTCCTGCTGCTCACGCAGGCGCACTACCGCGCGTACGCGCACGCGCCGGCGGACGCCGGCTTCGCTGCCGCCGCTGAACCGCTCGACGCGGAGCTCGTGCAGGTCGACGACGAAGGGCGGCCGTCGCCGGCCGGCGCGCACCCGTGCGTGGTCGTCGCGGCGCGCGGCCACGGCATCGAGGAGCTCGCGACCGACGACGACGTCGTCGCGACGCTCGCGCGCGGCGCGCCGGACTTCCGCGGCCGCGGCGTGATCCTGCGCCCGCCGCGCGCTTCCGCGGCGGACGGCGTCGCGCCGCCCCTCGCCGAGCCGTCGCCGCGCGCGCCTGCGCCGGTGGAGTACGCCCTCGCGTCGACCGTCGCGACCTTCTGGGCGGGAGTGCGCGACGGCGACCTCGTCGGTGACGGGAAGACCTTCGACGGGCCGCTGCGGCTCGCGACGCCGGAACTGACCGTCGCGGTCCCGCGCTACTACGACGCCGACCGCACGAGCGGCCCGTTCGGCCCCGATCGCGGCATCTCGCCCTTCGCGCTCGACTTCCGTTTCTGCGAAGGCGAGTGCGGCGCGCTCCTGTTCGATCCGGCGCGGCGATACGCGGCGTGCCTGCGCGTGCCGCAGCCCTGGTCGACGCGCTACGTCGACTTCCCCTGGCGGTGACGCGACGGCCGCTTCAGCGGCGCTCGCCGCCCGCCTTCGGCGCGTCGCTGTGAACCACGAAGATTCGCTCGGCGCGGCTCCCCTCGTCTCGCTGGCGAGAGGGGGCTGCTGCCGATGGACCTCGCCGGACGGCAGGTGCGCGCGCGCGTCGAGCTCGAGGACCTCTCGCAGGAGGTCTACGTGCGCGCCGTCGCGCACGCCGACTCGCGAGCTCCTTCGACCGCGTCACCCACGAAAACGCGGGGCCGGCCCGACGGGTGATGGTCAGGCCGGCCCCGCTTTTTGTTTCGAGCCGTACCGAATTTGTGGTGCGGCTTGGCGATTTCCCACGCGTCCGCGGGAAGAGCGCCGAATTGAGTGTCTTGGCTAGGCGCTGCGACGTCGGCCCGTAAGGAAAAGCACGATCGCGAAGACGACGCCGACGATGAAGAGGATCCAGGCGATGTTCGCCGACATGCCCGCGATGCCGGTGAGGCCGAGCAGCGCGGATACCACCGCGATGACGAGAAAGACTGCTGCCCAATAGATCATGGGAATCTCCTTTCGACTTGCGACTGGACGCCAATCGATCGCAGACGACGTGCCGTTCCTGCCGGGAATCACGAGGCGACGTGGTTGCGAACCGTGCCGCCGGCCTGAATGACGATCGCCTCGATCGGGCGGGCCGAAACCGGTGAGTGCGCGAAGTCGCCGCCCGATCGCGTCTCGTCGAAGGCGGCGATGCGGCGGGTCGATGGAACGAGTCCGACGACGGGGGTTTTGTAGAAGTCGGCTCACGATCCCTCCTCCGTCGCGATCCCGCGGAGTCACGGCCGCGACGGCGCACGCATTGCAAGGTCGCTCGACCACGTCGCCGCGCTCGCCTCGACTTCGCCTTGGCGCCGTCGACGCCAACGGAGAGAGCGATGAACGTCTTCCAAAGAGGCGGCGCAGGTGATTCCAACGACATGGCCGGCGGACCGCGCGAGCCGATCACGCCGCCTGCTCCCCGACCCGACGTGCCGTCGAGGCCCGCCGAACGACCCGCACGACAGCCGTACGAGACCCCCGCTGTTCCGCCAGAGACGACCGACGTCCCGCTGCCCGATTCCCCGGACGCGCCACAGTCCGGTGCTCCTGGATGCGCGGCGTGAATTCTCGTGGGCTGCACCACCAGGCTCATTCGACCGCGTCCAGAAAGCCGAACTCCGAATCGCGGCCAGGACCGGCGCGTCGCACCGGACATCGCCATTCCACTCATTGAATGAAGTTCGAGTCGCCGATCCTTCCGGCCAGGTCTGAAAGTGAGAAGTCGTCGCCGGCACGCGCGTTGCCATCGCGTCCGCCCGAAAGCTCGTTCACGGACCGCTGACCAATCCTGTGCGCTGGAGACGTCGAACATGAAATCAAACCGATGGAAGATCCTGTCACTGGTCGCGTCCTCGCCGCTGCTGGGCTTTTGTATCGCGACCGGTCAAGGTGAACCGCAGGCGCCGCGCGTTCCTCGATCCGAACTTCGCCCATCGGAAAGCGTCTCGGAAACCGGCGTTCGAACGCTCGAGGTCGACGCGCAAGCGACTGCCGACACAACGACGCTCTCGAACTGAATCCATCGATTTGAACGGGTTCGCGGCGATGTACTTCTTCACCTCGCCCTGATACCGCCCGATCGCCTCGCAGCCGTCGGAAAGCAGCTCCTTGCCGCGCGTCTTCAGGCGATCCCGCCCTTCGACTGGGGTTCCTGTTTCGCTCTCGCAGCGAGCGCATCCCGGTGAGATTCTGGCTGCGACGCCCCGCGGGCATGGGCCTTGCCACGCTCCGCCCATGCAAGAACCAAAAGTCCGACTCACCGACATCGCCACGCTTCGTCAACGCGCGCGCGAGCACCTCGAGGACGGGGCCGTCACGACCGGCTATCGCGCCGATCGCCAGCAGGTGCTGCGCCTCCTGAACGAGGCGCTCGCCACCGAACTGGTCTGCTGGCTGCGATACCGGCGCCACTACTTCATGGCGAAGGGAATCCACGCCGAGGTCGCGGCCTCGGAATTCCTCCAGCACTCGAACCAGGAGGCGGAGCACGCCGACCTGCTCGCGGCGCGCATCATCCAGCTGCGCGGCGAGCCGAACTTCTCGCCCGAGGGCCTCGCCGAGCGCAGCCACGCCGAATACGTCGCCGGCGGCACGCTGAAGGAGATGCTCCAGGAGGACCTGGTCGCCGAGCGGATCGCCATCGAGTCCTACGGCGAGGTGATCCGCTTCCTCGGCGGCGACGATCCGACGTCGCGCATCCTGCTCGAGAGCATCCTCGCCACCGAGGAGGAGCACGCCGACGACCTGGCGGGACTCCTCGACGGCATCCGCAACTAGACCTCGTCCCCCCATCCCGGAGTTTCCCGACATGCGATCCCGCTCACTTCTGCTCTGCGCCTTGTCCCTGGCTCCCGCCTGCTTGGGCGAATCGGACGAGCTGATGCCGGTCTCGACCACGTCCGGCGGCGAGGTATCGAGCGTGCCGTCGTCGGCCGACGCGGCGCGCCGCTCGGACGGATTCGTGCGCTTCGTCCAGGCGATCCCGGACGTCGCGAGCGTCGACGTCTACGCCAACGACATGCGCATCTTCAGTGGCGCGGGGTACGGCACGGTGACGGCGTTCCGCGAGCTGCCCGACGCCAGCTACACCTTCCGCATCCGCAGCGCCGGCGACGACATGGCCGTTCCGATGGCGGTCGGCGACGAAGGCGTCACGGCCGGCCGCCACTACACCGTCGTCGCGATCCGCAGGTCGGACTCGGCGAAGGCGCGTCTGGTGGTCTTCGCCGACGAACTCGTTCCGCCGGCGTCCGGCATGGCGATGCTGCGCCTGGTGAACGCCTCGCCGGACGCGGGAGAGCTCGACCTCTACACGCCCGGCGCCGAGAAGCCGCTCTTCTCCGAAGTCGACTTCGAGGAGGCGACCGCCTACGCGCAGATCACGGCGATGGTCGGCCAGCTCGACGTGCGGCGCGAGGACGAGAAGAGTTCGCTGATCCTCCTGCCGGCCACGTCGTTCGACGCGGGCAAGGTCTACACCGTGATCGTCCTCGGCTGGACTCACGGCGCGCAGAACAGCGCGCGCGCCGTCGTCGTCGAGGACCGGTTCGGAGCGCCGTAGCGGTCACGGCGTTCCTCGGACATCGGGAATCCGTCGACGGAATCCGACTGCTACCATCGCCGCCGCCGCCGCGATCCAACGGTCCAGCAGCAATGATCGCGCGAATTCCTCAGCTCGTGGAGATGTCCGGGTGAGGCGATGAGCCACGACGCGCCGCTCGAGCTCGGCGAGCGCATCGTCGCGCAGGGACGCTGGCTGCGCCTGCTGTTGATGCACCTCGCCGGCCGGCAGGTGCGCGCGCGCGTCGAGCTCGAGGACCTCTCGCAGGAGGTCTACGTGCGCGCCATCGCGCACGCCGACCAGCTCCCGCCGGAGGAGCCGGCCGATCTGCCGCTGCGCCGCTTCCTCGCCCGCCTGGCGCGCAGCGTCGTCGTCGACGCGGTGCGAGCGATCCGGGCGCGCAAGCGGACGAGCGGCGCGCGCGAGTTCCGGCTGTCGCACTCCGACTGGAGCCGGACCGGCCTGCTCGAGAGCCTCGTCGCCGGCACCGGGCCGGGCCCCTCGACCGAGGCGGCGCAGTGGGAGGAGCAGGCGCGGCTGCTCGCCGCCTTCGACCGGCTCACGCCGGAGCACCGGCGCGTGCTGGGGCTGCGCCAGTTCGAGGGCATCTCGGCGGCCGAGACGGCGCGCCGCATGGGGCGCAGCGAAGACGCCGTGAACTCGCTCTACCGGCGGGCGTTGGAGGCGTGGGGCCGGGTGCTGCGCCGGGAGGACGGCCCCTCCTGATTTTCCGCGACGACTGCGCGGCGCGTTCTCGTCTGGAACCGGCATGGAATCGCAGGACCTCGACGAGCTGCTCGACCGGATCGTCGCTCTCTACGCCGATCGCGTGGCGAACGGGCGCGCCGGCGACGTCGACGACCTGCTGAGCCAGGTCCCCGACGCGCAGCGGCCGGCGCTCGCGCGCTGCCTCGAGATGGTCGAGCTGGGCGCGGCGCCGCTCGCCGTCCCGAAACCCCTCGTGCCCGGCTCCGTGCTCGGCGGCTGCCGCATCGTCGCGACGATCGGGCGCGGCGGCGTCGCGACGGTCCATCGCGCCGAGCAGACGGCGCTGCGCCGCACGGTCGCCTTGAAGGTCCTGCGGCCGGGGCTCGCGGTCGATCCGCGCCAGGTCGCGCGCTTCCGCCGCGAGGGGCTCGCGGTCGCGCGCCTCGAGCATCCGAACGTCGTGAAGATCCACGACGTCGGGCAACAGGACGGCCACCTCTACCTCGTGATGGAGCTGGTCGACGGCAAGGACCTCGCGAAGGCGCTCGAGGAGCTGCCGCCCGCGCCCGCCCGCACCGGCGCCGACCTCGAGCGGGCGCTTCGCAGCGACGGCGGCGCGACGGCGCCCGCCGACGCCTCGCCCGGTTCCTTCGAGCGCGCGGTCGCGCGCCTCTTCGCCCCGATCGCGCGCGCCGTCGCGGCGGCCCACGCGGCCGGCGTCATCCACCGCGACCTGAAGCCCTCGAACCTCCTGCTGCGGCGCGACGGCACGCCGGTGGTCGCCGACTTCGGGCTCGCGAAGGGCGACGCGGGGCTCGGCGACCTCGCGACGTCGCTCACCGGCGAGCCGATCGGCACGCCCTTCTACATGTCGCCCGAGCAGATCGAGCAGACGCGCGCGAAGGTCGACGCGCGCACCGACGTCTACAGCCTCGGCGTCACGCTCTACGAGCTGCTCGCGGGGCGCCGCCCGTTCCGCGGCGACACCGCGATCCAGCTCTTCGACGCCATCCGCCGCGAATTCGCGCCGCCGGTCCGCCGCTTCAATCCCCACGTCTCGCGCGACGTCGAGGCGGTGGTCGCGCACGCGATGGCGCGCCTGCCCGAGGAGCGCTACGCCTCGGCCGCCGAGCTCGCCGCCGACCTCGAGGCGCTCGCGGAGGGGCGCCCGACCGTCGCGGGCCGGGAGTTCCGGCCGCACTCTCCGCTGCGCGTCGCGCTCGAGCGCTGGCACGGCGGCGTGCCGTTCGAATACAAGTCGGAGCGCACGCTCCTCGGCCTCCCGCTCGTGCACGTGAAGTTCGGCCGCGCGATCGTCGAGAGGCGGTCGCACGGCGGCACGTGGGTCTTCAAGTTCGGCTGGTTCGGCGTGCAGCCCGCGTCGCACGCGAAGGGGTGGATCGCGGTCGGCGACGTCGCGACCGGGGTGCTCGCGCTCGGCGGTTTCGCGCGCGGCGGGATCGTGCTCGGCGGGATGAGCCTCGGCGTCGTCTCGCTCGGTGGTCTCGCGGCGGGCGGGCTCGCGCTGGGGGGCGTCGCGCTCGGCTTGATCGCGGTGGGGGGGCTCGCGATCGGCTTGACGGCGATCGGCGGACTCGCCATCGGCCGCTACGCGCTCGGCGGCCAGGCGATCGGCACGCACGTGCTCTCGGCCGAGCGCCAGGACGTCGCGGCGGCGCACTTCTTCGATCGCTGGCTCCGCGTCCCGCTCGGCTGGATCGCGCCGCCGCTCCTTTCCCTGATCGACCGCGTCCTCGGACGCTGAACGGAGATTCCATGTCGCTCTTGCCTCGCTTCGCTCTCGCGTGTGCCGCCGTCCTCGCCGTCGCCGGCAACGAACCCTTCGCCGAGTGGAAGCCCGAAAACGGGCCGCGCTTCTCCGTCCTCGAGGTGAAGGACGCGCCGCGCCAGGGCTTCCTCGCCTTCCTCCCCTGCGGTCTGCTCGCCGACGAGCCGGGCGAGGCGCAGTTCGCCCACCTGATGGAGCACATGCTCATCCGCTCGACCGACAAGAGCGGGCTCTCCGACGGGGCGATCACCTTCAACGGCGAGACGGGCGACATCGCGCTGCGGCTCGACGTCGACGCGCCGCCCGAGTTGGCGAGCGATGCACTGAGAAAGCTGCTCGGCTGGCTGCAGGCGACGGAGGTCGACGGCGACCAGCTCGCGGCCGAGAAGAAGAACATCGCGCTCGAGATCGAGAACACCTGCCGCGGCGGCTACACCCACAAGTGGGCGCTCGCCGCGTGGAACCAGGTGGCCCGGCTCGGCCAGGACCACGCGTCCGTACGCGGTGACGTCGAGCGTGCGACCGTCGACCAGGTCGAGGCGGCGATCGACGCGCACGTCGACCTCTCGAAGGTCCGCATCGTCGCGGCGGGGCCGCTCTCCCTGAAGCAGGTGAAGGAGCTGGCCGAGCCGCTGCTCGCCAGCATGAATGGCATGGGCGCGCTCGGCGGCGCGCTCTCGGGCGGCGGCGCGAAGCGTTACGAGATCGAGGCGGAGAAGCGCAAGGCGAAGGGCGAGCCGCCGCTCGCGACCGGCGACCGCGTCGCGAAATGGGACCTGCCGAGCGCCCACCTGATCGCGTGGTACGTCCTGCCCGACGCCAGCGCCGAAGACGCGGCCGAGGCGCTCGCGCTCGCGCAGCTCCTCTCGCTCCAGCTCCGGCAGAACGCGGCGCTCGCCAAACAGAAGATCGTCGCGCTCGCGAGCGCCGACGCGGCCGTGCCGGCGGGCCGACTGCTGATGTTCTCGGCCTCGCTTCCGTCGGCCGACGACGCGAAGGTCGCGCTCGCCGCCTTCGACGCGGCGATCGCGGCGCTGCCGGCGGCGAAGTCGCCGTCGCTCGACGAGTTCGGGAAGTTGGCGGCCGCGGAGTTCTCCGGCGTGCCTGAGTGGAAGGCGCTGCGGCGCCAGGCGGGCGGCGGTCCGCTGGCGGAGCGCGTCGAGGCGCAGGTCGCCCTGATGATCGCACAGCGCGAGATCGCGACCGGCCGCAGCTTCGGCGCGCTCGGCGCCGCGTTCGCCAAGTTGACACGCGCCCGCCTCGAGTCGACGATTGCGCTGCGGCTCGTCGTGTCGAAACGCGCGACGCTGCTGCTCGCTCCCGGCGGTTGAGCGGCGCGGCTCCTCGCGCACGTCCGACCGATCCCGGCGCGAGGCGCCGGGGTTCGTCGGCATGCAGCTCTCCCTTCGGGACGCGGCCCGCCTCCTCCACGTGGCGGAGCGGACGCTCGTCCGCGCGGCCGACGTAGGCGAGCTGCGCTCCCAGCGGATGCAGGAGCAGCTGCGCTTCCACCCGGTCGAGCTCCTCGAGTGGGCGACGGCGCGCCGCCTCGCGATCGCGCCCGAGCTGCTCGAGCGGCGGACGGGCGAGGAGATCGCGGCGCGCCTCGCGTCGGTCCGGCCGCCGCCCTCCTTCTCCGAGGCGCTCGCGGCGGGCGGCGTGCACGTCGACCTTCCCGGCGCCGACCGCGAGGCGGTGCTGTCGGAGGTGGTGCGCCGGCTGCCGCTCGCCGACGACGCCGACCGCAACCTCTTCCTCTCCTTCCTCATCGCGCGCGAGAAGTCGGGCTCGACCGCGCTCGACGACGGTATCGCGATCCCGCACGTCCGCTCGCCGCTCGTCCTGCCCGGCGCGCGCCCGGTCGTGACGCTCGCCCACCTCGCGCAGCCGGTCGACTTCCGGGCCGCCGACGGTCAGCCGACCCGCACGCTCTTCACCTTCGTCACGGCGACGGTGCGCCAGCACCTCCACCTGCTCTCCGTGCTCGGCGTGCTCCTGCGCGACGCGGCGGTCCGCGCCACTCTCTCGCGAAGATCGGCGCGTGACGACGCGCTCGCGGTGTTCCGCGCGGCCGAGCTCGCGCTGCTCGATCGCGCGCCGCCTCGAGCGGAGGGCGCCGCATGACGCCGCTCGCGCTGGTCGCGTGCGCGCTCGTGGCGAGCGCCGCCGCCGGAGTGCTCGCGCTCTCCTGCGGCCGCTCGGCGCGCGTCGCGAATGCGTTCGGCGTCGGCGGCGCGTGCGTCGTCGCGCTCGCGCTGCTCGCCGCCTCGATCGCGACGCTGCTCGCGGGATCGACCTCCTCGGCGCGCCTGCCGTGGGCAATGCCGGGCGGCACGCTCCACGTCGAGATCGATCCGCTCTCCGCGTGGTTCCTGCTGCCGATCGGGCTGCTCGCCGCGCCGTGCGCGCTCGCGTCGCTCGGCGAGCTGCGCGGCCGCGGCGACCGCGTGCCGGCCCCCTCGACGTGGTGGTTCCTCTTCCACGCGATGGTCGGCGCGATGGCGCAAGAGGTAGTCGCGCGCGACGCGCTGCTCTTCCTGATCGCATGGGAGGCGATGGTGCTCGCGGGCGCGCTGCTCATGACGGCTGGCGCACGCGCGTACGGCGGCGCGCTCCCGTTCCTGGTCGCGAGCCACCTCGGCACGGCGCTCCTCGTCGTCCTCTTCCTGCAGCGCGGCGGCGGGCCGGGCGCGCTGTGGGCAGATCCGAGCGCGAGCTTCGCAGGCGCGCCATGGCCGTGGTGCTGGCTCGCGCTGGTCGGCTTCGGGACGAAGGCGGCGCTCGTCCCGTTCCACGCGTGGGCCAAGGACGCCTACGGGAGCGCGCCCGGCCCGGTCGCCGCGCTGCTCTCCGGCGCGATGGGGAAGCTCGGGATCTACGGCCTGCTGCGGCTGATCGCCGAGTTCGCGCATCGCGAGCCGGCGCCCGCCGCGTTCGCGTGGGTCCTCCTCGCGGTGGGACTCCTCTCGCTCGGCTTCGGCGTCCTCCAGTCGCTGGCGCAGCGCGACCTGCGCCGCGTCCTCGCCGCGACCAGCATCGAGAGCGCCGGCCTCGTCGCGACGGCGCTCGCGGTCGCGCTGCTCGCACAGGCGGCGCAGGCGCAGGCGGTCGCCGTCCTCGCGCTGTGCGCGGCGCTGATCCACGTCGTGAACGACGCGCTCTTCAAGGGCGTGCTCTGGATCGGGGCGGGCGCCGTGACCGCGGCGGCGGGGCACGACCGCCTCGACCGGCTCGGCGGCCTGCTGAAGCTCATGCCGGCGACCGGGCTCTTCTTCGCGATCGGCGCCGCGTCGCTCTGCGGGTTGCCGCCCTTCAACGGCTTCGTGGGCGAGTTCCTGCTGTTGACGGGAGCGCTGGAAGGCGCGGCCACGCAGGCGCCGGCGACGGCGGCACCGCTCTTCGTGGTGGTCGGCGCGGTCGCGCTCGCGTCGGCGCTCGCGCTCGCGTCGCTCGCGCGCGCCTTCGGGGCGACGTTCCTCGGCGCGCCGCGCGATCCGGCGGTGGCGGCGGCGCAGGAGCCGCCGGCGGCGACGCGCGCGGCGCTGTTCGTGCTCGCGCTGCTCTGCCTCGCGACGGGGCTCGGCGCACCGCTGATGCTGAAGCTCGTGCGACCGGTGCTCGCGCCGCTGCTCGGACCGCCGGCGTCCTGGAGCTTCTGCTTCGACCACGATCTGCAGCGCCTCACGTCGGGCGCGATGCTCATCGCGTCGCTGCTCGCCGTCGCGCTCGCCGCCGTCGCCGGCGCGCGCCTCCTCCTGCTGCGCGGACGTCCGCGCGAGGATTCGGTCACGTGGGACTGCGGCTACCACCGGCCCGACGCGCGCATGCAGACGACCGCGTCGTCGTTCGGGCAGCCGCTCGTGACGTTCTGGGGGCCGCTGGTCGGCTTCGCGCGCAAGCTCGAGCGGCCGCAGGGGCTCTTCCCCGCGGACGCCTCGCTCGCGACGACGACGCACGACCCGTGGCGCACGCGCCTCTGGAGTCCGCTCGATCGCCTGCTCACGGCGACGGCTTCGCGGCTGCGCGTCCTGCAGCACGGCTCGATCCACCTCTACGTGCTCGTGATCCTGCTCACGCTGCTCGCGCTGCTGATCGTCGAGCTGTCGGGAGTGTCGGGAGGGGGCCCGTGAGCGCGCTCCCGCTCGCGCCGCCGCTGCTCGCCTTCGCGCTCGCGCCGCTGCTCGCCGGCGTCGTGCAGCGGACGAAGGCGCGGGTCGCGGGGCGGAGAGGGCCGCCGCTGCTGCAGCTCTACTTCGATCTCGCGAAGCTCCTCCGGAAAGGCGCCGTCTTCAGCCGGACCACGACGTGGCTGTTCCGGGCCGGCCCGGTTGCGAGCGCCGCGTGCGTCGGAGTCGCCGCGCTGCTCGTGCCGCTCGCGAGCATCGCGGCGCCGGTGAGCTTCAGCGGCGACCTCGTCGCGCTGGTCGGAGCACTCGCGCTCCTGCGCTTCGCGACGGTGCTCGCGGCGCTCGACACCGGGTCGGCCTTCGAGGGGGCGGGGGCGAGCCGCGAGGCGAGCTTCGCCTCGTTCGCGGAGCCGGCGCTGCTGCTCGCGCTCGCGGCGCTCGCGCGCGCCACGCAGGGCTTCTCGCTCACCGCCATGAGCGCCGGCGTCACGCCCGAGCTCTGGGTCGCGCAGGGGCCTGCGCTCGCGCTGCTCGTCGCGACGCTCGCGCTGGTCTGCCTCGCGGAGAACGGCCGGATTCCCGTCGACGATCCGGCCACGCACCTCGAGCTCACGATGGTGCACGAGGTGATGGTGCTCGACCACGGCGGGCCCGACCTCGCGCTGATCGAGTGGGCGAAGGCGGTCCGCCTCTGGCTCCTCTCCGCGCTGCTGGTCGACGTCGCCGTGCCGGTGCGCAGCGGCGCGCCGCTCGCCGACCTCGCCGCCGCGCTCGCCGGGATGGCCGGCGTCGGAGTCGCGATCGGGCTGGTCGAGTCGGCGATGGCGCGCCTGCGCCTCGCGCGCGTCCCGCAGCTCCTGGTCGCGGCGTCGTCGCTCGCGGCGCTCGGCGCGATCCTCCTCCTGCGCGGGGGGCCGGGCGCATGAGCGCGGCGCCGACGCCGGTCGACGTGCTGAGCGTGGTCATCGTCCTGACGAACCTCGCGCTGCTCGGCGCGAGCCGGCTCGGGCTCGCCGTGCGGATCGTCGCGCTGCAGGGCTGCGCGGTCGGCCTGCTGCCGTGGCTCGCCCACATCGACGACCCGACCGCGCACGTCATCGCGCTCTCGGCGGCGGTGCTCGCGCTCAAGGGCATCGTCTTCCCGCGCTTCCTGAAGCGCGCGCTGCGCGACGCCGAGGTGCGGCGCGAGGAGGAGCCCTACGTGGGCTACAGCACGTCGCTGCTGCTCGGCGTCGCGCTGCTCGCGGTCGCGCTCTGGTGCGGGGCGCGGCTGCCGCTGCCGGGCCGCGCGACGCCGTCGTTCGGGGTCGCGGTCGCGCTCTCGACGCTGCTGACCGGGCTCCTGCTGCTGGTCGCGCGGCGCAGCGCGCTCCACCAGGTGATCGGCTACCTCGTCTTCGAGAACGGCATCTTCGGGTTCGGCGTCCCGCTGGTGCGCGACCAGCCGCTGCTGGTCGAGATGGGCGTGCTGCTCGACGTCTTCGTCGGCGTCTTCGTGATGGGGATCACGCTCTTCCACCTGCAGCGCGACCTGCGCCACCTGAGCGCCGACCGGCTCTCCGCCTTGAAGGACTCCGAGCCGTGATCCTCGCGCTGCTGCTGCTCCCGGCGCTCGCCGGCACCGCCGCCTTCTTCGTGAAGGGCGATCGGACGCGCCGCGCGCTGCTGGTCGGCGTCGCGCTCGCGCACCTCGCGCTGGTCGGCGCGGCGTGGATCGTCCGTCCGGCGCCGCTCGTCGCGGGCTGGGTGGGGCTCGACGCGGCGGGCCTCGTCGTCCTCACGCTCGCGAGCGCGCTCTTCTGCGCCGCGGCGCTCTACGCCGTCGGCTACCTCGCGCGCGAGGGAGTCGGCCCGCGCGCCGAATTCGAGGAGGGCTTCCTCTTCACCAACGCACCCGAGGCGGTCTTCACGGGCTGCCTGCTCTGGCTGCTCGCGACGCTCTCGCTGGTCGCGGCGAGCCGCCACCTCGGGATCCTGTGGGTGGCGATCGAGGCGACGACGCTCTCGAGCGCGCCGCTCCTCTACTTCCACCGCCACGCGCGCAGCCTCGAGGCGACCTGGAAGTACCTGCTGCTCTGCTCGGTGGGCATCGGCATCGCGCTGCTCGGCAACTTCTCCCTCGCCCTCGCGGCGCAGGCGGCGCCCGGGCTGGCCGACGGCGGCGCCTCGCCGCTCGCGCTCGACGCGTGGCTGGCCCATCCTGGCGCGCTCGACCCGACGTGGACGCGCGTCGCGTTCCTCTGCCTGCTCGTCGGCTTCGGCACGAAGATGGGGCTCGCGCCGATGCATGCGTGGCTGCCCGACGCGCACAGCGAGGCGCCCTCGCTCGTCTCGGCGCTGCTCTCCGGCGCGCTCCTGAACGGCGCCTTCCTCGGGATCCTGCGCGCGCTGCAGGTGCTCGGGGCGACTGGGCCCGACGCGGCGGCCGGCGCGGCGCACCTCGCCTTCGCGTCGCCGCTCCTGATCGGCTTCGGCATCGCCTCGCTCGTCTTCGCGGCCGTCTTCATCCTGGGGCAGGGCAACTACAAGCGGATGCTCGCCTGGTCGAGCGTCGAGCACATGGGGCTGCTCGCGGTCGCGATCGGGGTCGGCGGCGGCGGGATCGACGCGGCGCTGCTGCACGCGGTCAACCACTCGCTCACCAAGGGGATGCTCTTCCTGCTCGCCGGCAACATCCTCCACGCCTACCGCTCGCGCGCGACGCGCGACGTGACCGGGCTGCTGCGCACGCTGCCGGCGACCGGGACGCTGTGGGGGATCGGGCTGCTCGCCATCACCGGCACGCCGCCGTTCGGGCCGTTCGTGTCGGAGTTCGCGATCCTGCGCGCCTGCTTCGCGCAGGGCCACGCGGCGGTCGGGGCGGCGACGCTCGCGCTGCTCGCGGTCGTCTTCCTCGGGACGGCGCGCGTGCTGCTGCGCATGACGCAGGGGCCGGCGCCGGCGGGGCGCGTGCACGCCGGCGCGGCGCCGGCCGAATCGGGGTGGCCGACGGAGTCGTGGTGGTCGGTCGCGCCGCCGGCGCTGCTCGCGACGTTCGTGCTCGGGCTCGGCGTCTACGTCCCGCCATTCGTCCAGCACGCGCTGCGCGAGGCGGCCGCGCTGCTCGGGGGGCGCTGACGTGGCCGCCGCCGACGCGCCGCGCGGCCTCCTCCTCGGCAACGCCTCCGCGGCGCCGCTCGCGTCGGTGCCGCTGCTGCCGTTCCACGAGTTCGGTGACGCGCTGGTCGCGGCGGCGGAGGCGGGCGTGCGCGTCGCCGCGCTCTTCGGCCAGCCGCTCTTCGCGGAGGCGTCGCAACATCCACGACAGCGGGTGCGTCTCCACGCCGTGCTCGCCGACGCCGAGCGCGGGCGACTCGAGCTGCTCGCGAGCGACGTCCAGGAGTCGTTCCCGTCGCTCACGCCGCGCTGCGCGCAGCTGCACAAGTTCGAGCGCGAGCTGCTCGAGCAGTGGCAGCTCCGACCGATCGGCCATCCGCGCCCCGAGCCGGTGCGCGCGCGGCTGCAGGAGCGCTTCTTCTCGATGGCCGGCGAGGAGCTGCACGAAGTCGCGGTGGGGCCGGTCCACGCCGGCGTGATCGAGCCGGGCCACTTCCGCTTCCAGGTCCACGGCGAGACGGTCCACCATCTCGAGATCGCGCTCGGCTACCAGCACCGCGGCATCGAGCGTTCGCTGGTCGGCGGCCCCGACGCCCGCACCGTCCACCGCATCGAGACGCTCGCCGGTGACACCACGATCGGCCACGCGACCGCCTACTGCCAGCTCTTCGAGGCGCTCGCCGGCGGCCACGCGCCGCCGCGCGCGCACGCGCTGCGCGCCGTCGCGCTCGAGCTCGAGCGCCTCGCCAACCACACCGGCGACCTCGGCGCGCTCGCGGCCGACGTCGGCTTCCTGCCGACCGCGGCGTTCTGCGGGCGGCTGCGCGGCGACTGGCTCAACCTGACGGCGCGCCTCTGCGGCAGCCGCTTCGGCCGCTCGTTCGTGCGGCCGTTCGGCGTCTCGTTCGACGTCGACGACGCGCAGGCGCGCGAGATGCGCGACGCGGTCGCGACGGCGCTGCGCGAGGTGCGCGGCGCCGTGCAGCTCCTGTGGGACTCGCCGTCGGTGATGGCGCGCTTCGAGGGGACGGGGCGCGTCGCGACCGACGTGGCCGACGAGCTCGGCGTGGTCGGGCCGGCGGCGCGCGCGAGCGGGCTCGAGAGAGACGTGCGCACCGACTTCCCGGCCGGCGCGTGGCGCGTCGCGCAGGTCCCCGTCTCCACAGCGGGCGGCGGCGACGTCTTCGCGCGCGCGTTCGTACGCTGGCTCGAGATCCAGCGCTCCGCGCAGTTCCTGCTCGAGCAGCTCGCCGAGCTGCCGGCGGGCCCGATCCGCGGCGAGCGCACGCGGCTGCTCCCGGGGCGCATCGCCGTCGCGCTGGTCGAGGGGTGGCGCGGCGAGATCTGCCACGTCGCGCTCACCGACGAGCAGAGCCGCTTCGCGCGCTACAAGGTCGTCGACCCGTCGTTCCACGGCTGGGACGCGCTCGCGCACGCGCTGCGCGACCAGCCGCTCTCCGACTTCCCGCTCTGCAACAAGAGCTTCAACTTCTCCTACTGCGGCCACGACCTGTGAGGCGCTGACGCACGATGCTGCGGATCCTCCTCGAACGGCTGAAGCAGGGCCACCGGACCGGCGCCTTCCCGGCAGAGGAGCCGGCGCTGCCCGACCGCTTCCGCGGGCTGCCGGTCATCGACTCGACGAAGTGCCGCGACGGCTGCCGCGATTGCGTCGACGCCTGCCCGACGCGGGCGATCACGGCGAAGACCACCGACACGGGAAGGACGTCGCTCGAGCTCGACCTCGGCCGCTGCCTCTTCTGCACCGACTGCGTGCAGGCCTGTCCCGAAGGGACGATCGCGTACACGCGCGAGTACCGCCTCGCGACGCGCGCGCGCGCCGACCTGATGCTGACCGACGGGCAGAAGCTCGTGCTCGCGCAGTCGCTCGACGAGAAGGCGAGGCGCCTCTTCGGCCGCTCGCTCAAGCTGCGCCAGGTGAGCGCCGGCGGCTGCAACGGCTGCGAGTCCGACGTGAACGTGCTCGGCACTCTCGTCTTCGACCTCGGCCGTTTCGGCATCCAGTTCGTCGCGTCGCCGCGCCACGCCGACGGGCTGCTGATCACCGGCCCGGTCACGAAGAACATGGAGCTCGCGGTCAGGAAGACGTGGGAGGCGGTGCCCGCGCCGAAGCTCGTCGTCGCCGTCGGCGCCTGCGCGATCTCCGGCGGACCCTATGTCGACCATCCCGAAGTGATGAACGGCGCGAGCGCGCTGCTGCCGGTCGACCTCTACGTGCCCGGCTGCCCGCCCCATCCGTTCACGATCCTGGACGGGCTGCTGCGGCTGCTCGGGCAGATCGAGGTGGGGGAGCGCTGACGCGGCCGCATATCATCTGCCTCGGCGCATCCGGCCAAGGAGGGGACCATGCGATTCGGGATCCGGGACGTCGCGTCCCGGTTCGGAGTCTCCGAGAAGGACGTGCTCCGCTGGGTCGAGGAGATGGGGCTGCCGGTCTCGAAGGTGGATGGCGGCCACCGCTTCAGTCCGGACGCCCTCTTCGAGTGGGCGACGGCACGCGGGATGAAGATCCCGGCGACCCTGTTCCAGGATCCGGAGAGCGACGAGCGCGAGCTCCTCCCGAATCTCGTCGACGCGCTGCGCGCGGGCGGCGTGGTCTCTCCCGTCCGCGGCGCCGACAAGCGATCGGTCCTGGCCGAGCTGGTCGCCCACCTGAAGCTCCCGAAGGGGGTCGATCGGGAGGGCCTCCTCCAGATCCTGCTCGCACGCGAGCAGCTCGGCTCGACGGGCATCGGCGAAGGGATCGCGATCCCACACGTGCGCAACCCCATCGTGATGCGCGTGCCGAAGCCGATGCTCGTGCTGGGACTCCTCGAGCGGCCGATCGACTACGGTGCGGTCGACCGCCGTCCGGTACACGCGCTCTTCCTCGTCGTCGCGCCGACCACGCGCGCCCATCTGCACATCCTGTCGCGGCTCGGCTACGTGCTGCGAGACGGCCGACTCCGTGAGCTGCTCGAGGCGCGCGCCACGGTGGAGCGGATCCTCGAAGCGATGCACGCGGCCGAATCGCGCATCCCGGGCGCCGCGACCCATGCCGGAAAGGGCGCCGACACGAACGCCGGCCCGGACCATTGACCCATGGCGGCGAGCGACACGGCGGCGAGCCTCTTCGCGCTCCTTCCCGTGTGGCTCCCGCTGCTCGGCGCGCTCCTGATCGGCGCGAGCGGACTGCCGGGCGTCTTCCTTTCGAGCCGCTCGCGCGCGGGCGAGCGGCTCGCCGTCGTCCTCCACGGCGTCGGAGCGCTGGCGGTCCTGGTCGGGGCGGTCGCGAGCCTCTTCGTCGCGTCGTCCCCGCGATTCGAACTGGCGTGGTCCCTCCCCTTCGGCTCGTTCCGGATCGAGGTCGACGGGCTGAGCGCGGCGTTCCTGGTCCCGCTCGTCGTCGTGCCGGCGCTCGGCGCCGTCTACGGACTGCGTTACTGGAGCCAGCGCGAACACCCGGAGACGGGCCGCAAGCTGCGCGCGTTCTACGGGGTCCTCGCGGCCTCGCTCGTCCTCCTCACGATCGCGCGGGACGGCGTCCTCTTCCTCTTCGCGTGGGAGGGGATGGCGCTCTCCGCCTTCTTCCTCATCACGACCGACCACGACGACCCCGAGGCGCGCGCGGCCGGGCGGGTCTACTTCATCGCGACCCACGTCGGCACGCTCGCCCTCTTCGCGCTCCTCTCGATCGTCTTCGCGCAGACCGGGTCGTTCGGTCTCGACGCGCTGCCGGAAGCGTCGGCGAGCGCGGGGGCGTGCGCAGCCATTTTCGCGCTCGGCCTCCTCGGCTTCGGCCTGAAGGCGGGCCTGATGCCGCTCCACGTCTGGCTGCCGGGAGCGCACGCCGTCGCGCCGAGCCACGTCTCGGCGGTGCTCTCGGCGGTCGTGCTGAAGACCGGCGTCTACGGTCTCGCGCGCCTCACCTGCATGCTCCCGCACCCGCCCCTCTACTGGGGCGGACTCGTCCTCGCGCTCGGCGCGATCAGCGGCGTCGCCGGCGTCGTCTTCGCGATCGCCCAGCACGACCTGAAGCGCCTGCTCGCCTACCACAGCATCGAGAACGTCGGGATCATCGTGATGGGGCTCGGGCTCGCGCTGCTCGGCCGTTCGCAGGGCCGCGCCGACTGGATCGCGCTCGGGCTCGGCGGAGCGATCCTCCACGTCTGGAACCACTCGTTCTTCAAGGCGCTGCTCTTCCTCTCCGCGGGTTCCGTGATCCATCGGGTGCACACGCGCGAGATCGACCGCATGGGCGGGCTCGCGCGGTCGATGCCGGTCACCGCCGCCCTCTTCCTCTGCGGCGCCGTCGCGATCTGCGGCCTTCCGCCGCTGAACGGCTTCGTGAGCGAGCTGCTGATCTACCTCGGACTGTGGAAGACGCTCGCTCCGGCCGACGGGAGCCCGGTCGCCGCGGCCGCGCTCGCCGTTCCGGCGCTCGCGATGATCGGCGCCCTCGCCGCGGCCTGTTTCGTCAAGGCGTTCGGCGCGGTCTTCCTCGGCGTCGCGCGCCGTCCCCACGAACGCGAGCCGGTCGAGGCGCCGCGCACGATGCTCGTGCCGATGGCGGCGCTCGCGCTCCTCTGCGCCGCGATCGGCCTGCTGCCGGCGCTGGCGGTGCCGTTCCTCGATCGGGCCGCCGCGACGTGGTCGGCGGCGGCGACCGCGGGCGGGGGGGCGCCCGTTCCGCTGCGCACGCTCGCGCCGGTCGGGCCGCTCGGATGGATCACCGTCCTCTCCGCCGCGCTCTGGGTCGGCGCCGCCGCGGCCGTCCTCCTCCTGCGGCGGCGGATGCGTGTCGAGGACGACCAGCGCGTGCCGACCTGGGACTGCGGCTACGCGGCGCCGACCGCGCGGATGCAGTATTCGTCCTCGTCCTTCGCCGAGATGCTCGTGGCGATCTTCCGCTGGGCGCTCCGTCCGCGCGAGCACGCGCCACGACTGCGCGAGCTCTTCCCGAAGTCCGCCCATCATCGCAGCCACGTCGACGACGTCGTCCTCGACCGGTGGTTCTTGCCGGTGCTGCGCTGGATCGCGCGCAAGCTCCTATGGCTGCGATTCCTCCAGCCCGGCCGGATCCAGCTCTACATCCTCTACGTGCTGATCGCCGTGCTGGCGCTCGCCCTCTCGACCGTGCCGGTCGGCGAGCTGCTGAAGGGCCTGGTGCCGCGATGATGAGCGACCGCGCGGTCGACGCCGCCGTCCAGCCGCTGCTGTTGCTGCTGCTGCCGCCGCTGCTGCTCGGCGTGATCGTGAAGACCAAGGCCGCCTTCGCGGGCCGCGTCGGCGCGCCGCTCCTCCAGCCCTATCACGACCTCTGGAAGCTCCTCCGCAAGGGGGCCGTCCTCAGCCGCACGACGACCTCCGTCTTCCTCGCCGGTCCCGCGATCACGTGGGTCGCGGTCGTGCTCGCGGGGCTGCTGGTGCCGCTGGCGGGCGGGGCCGCGCCGATCCGCTTCGACGGCGACCTGATCCTCTTCGCCTACCTGCTCGCGCTCGGCCGCTTCTTCACGGCGCTCGCGGCGCTCGACACCGGCTCCTCGTTCGAAGGGATGGGGGCGGCGCGCGAGATGACCTTCGCCTGCCTCGCGGAGCCGGCGCTCTTCCTCGGGCTCCTCGCGCTCGCGCGGACGAGCGGGGGGGAGAGCCTCTCCGATCTCTTCGGCGCTCCGATCGCCGCGTCGTGGTCGAGCGCGACGCCGACGATGGTGCTCGTCCTCTTCGGCCTCTTCATCGTGCTGCTCGTCGAGAACTCGCGCATCCCGTTCGACGATCCGAACACCCATCTCGAGCTGACGATGGTCCACGAGGTGATGGTCCTCGACCACGGCGGCCCCGCCTTGGGCGTGGTCCTCCACGGCGCCGCGGTCAAGCTCCTCGTCCTCTCCTCCCTCGTCGTCGGCCTCGTCGTGCCGGTGCGGGTCGACGCCGCGCCGCTGCGGTGGGCCCTCTTCGTCGCGGCGACGCTGGCGGTCGCCGTCGCTGTCGGCGTGGTCGAGTCGACCATGGCGCGGCTCAGGCTGCTCTACGTCCCGAACCTGCTGATGGGGGCGTGCCTGCTGACCGGCTTCGGCTTCCTCCTCCTGCTCGGGACGCACCCGTGAGCGCCACCGCCGACGCGCTGCTCGTCTTCGTGCTCATGCTGAACTTCGTCGTGCTGGGCAGCGGCCGGATCCGGTCGCTCATCTACACCGTCGCCGCACAGGGCGTCGCGCTCGGCGTCCTGCCCGTCCTCGTCCACCCCGCCGGACTGCGCGAGGCGCTCGTCAGCATCGGTGCGATCGTCCTCAAGTCGGCGGTGATCCCGCGCATGCTGATGCGCGCGATGGCCGACCTCCCGGTCCGTCGCGAGGTGCAGCCCCTCGTCGGCTTCCGGACGTCGCTCGTGCTCGGCGCGGTGGCGACCGCGGCGTCGCTCTTGCTCGCGAGCCGGCTGCCGGTGCTCGGGAACACGGCGGTCCGTCTGCTGGTCCCCGCGTCGTTCGCGACGGTCCTCTGCGGCTTCATCGTCCTCATCGCGCGCGTCAAGGCGATCACGCAGGTCCTCGGGTACCTGGTCCTGGAGAACGGGATCTTCCTCTTCGGGCTGCTGCTGCTCGATGCGATGCCCTTCCTGGTCGAGATCGGGGTCCTGCTCGACCTGTTCGTCGCGATCTTCGTGATGGGGATCATCATCAACCACATCCATCGCGAGTTCTCGTCGATCAGCACCGAGCGGCTCTCGACGCTGAGGGAATGACGATGGAGCTCGCCACCATCGCCCTCCCGCTGGTCGGCGCGCTGCTCGCATTCCTGGTCCGCTCGAACCACCTGCGGCCGCTCGTCCTCCCCGCGTTCGGGCTGGCCCACCTCGCCGCGACCGCGACGACGCTCGCGAGCGGTCGCACGCGCGGCTCGCTCCCGTGGCTCGAGCTCGACCCGCCCGGCCGGCTCGTCCTGCTGCTGGTCAGCGTGATCTTCGCCGCCTGCTCGTGCTACGCGGTCGCCTACCTGCGCCTGCGCAGCGACCGGCCGAACCGCGTCTTCTGCGTCTGCCTGCTCGCGTTCCTCGCGATGATGAGCTTCATCACCTGGTCGCATCACCTCGGCCTCATGTGGGTCGCGATCGAGACCTCGACGCTGACCAGCGCGCCGCTGCTCTATTTCAACCGCACCGGCCGATCGCTCGAGGCGACTTGGAAGTACCTGATGGTGGGGTCGGTCGGGATCGCGCTCGCGCTGCTCGGTTCGCTTTTCCTCGGCTACTCGTCGCTCGCCGGCGGACACGAGTCGACGCTGCTCTTCGACGACCTCGTCGCCCACGCCGCGCAGCTCTCCAAGCCCTGGCTCCACGGCGCCTTCATCCTGCTCCTGGTCGGGTACGGGACCAAGATGGGCATCGCACCGATGCACACGTGGAAGCCCGACGCCTACGGCGAGGCGCCCGGCTTGGTCGGCGCCCTGCTCGCGGGCGGCATGACGAGCTGCGCCTTCCTCGCGATCGTCCGCGTCTTCCACGTCGTCGTCGCGGCCGGAGACGCCGACTTCGCCAACCCGCTGCTGATCGGGATGGGGCTCGTCTCGATGGCGGTCGCGGGCGCCTTCATGGTCCGCCAGCGCGACTTCAAGCGGATGCTCGCCTGGTCGAGCGTCGAGCACATGGGGATCCTGACGCTCGCGCTCGGGCTCGGCGCGGCGGGAGCCTTCGGCGCCGTCCTCCACCTGGTGAACAACGGGCTGGTGAAGGGGGTGATGTTCCTCTCCGCCGGCAACATCCACCGCGCCTACGAGAGCAAGTCGACCGACGAGGTCGCGGGAGCGCTGCGCCGGCTGCCGGTGTCGGGGGCGCTCTTCCTCATGGGCTTCATCGCCGTGACCGGCTCGCCGCCGTTCGCCCCGTTCGTCAGCGAGTTCGCCATCCTGAACGCCGTCTTCGCGCAACGGCGCTGGTTCGTCGGCGCCGGGATGCTCGTGACGTTCCTCGTCGTCTTCATGGGGATGGCGGCGACCGTCCTCGCGGTGGTGCAGGGGAGGCCGTCGGAGAAGGCGGCGGGGACGCCGTTCCACGACCGCGTCCTCACGATCGTCCCGCCGGCGCTGTTGATGGGGGCGGTCGTCGTCCTCGGACTGTGCGTGCCGGCGCCGCTGCGCGCGATGGTCGACGAGGTCGTCCGGTATCTCGGCTACGGCGAGGGTCCCCCGTGATCGACCCGGCCCGCGTCGCCACGATGGGGAACGGCGAGGCGATCGAGCGCGCCGCCGTGCCGCACCTCCCGTTCGACGAATTCCGGCGGACGATCCTCGCGGCCGTCGCGGGAGGGCTGCGTGTCGGAGCCCTCTTCGCCAGCCCGACGGTCACGGCCGCGGCCACGGGTGGCGCGGGGCTCAACTTGCTCGTCGTGCTGCTCGATGATCTGTCCGCGTCGATCCACGTCGCGACCACCGACCTGCCGCCCGGCCCGTTCGCGTCGCTGACCCCCGAATGTCCGCAGCTCCATCTGTTCGAGCGGGAGATCGCGGAGCAATTCGGCGTCGAGTTGCGCGACCATCCCTGGCTGAAGCCGGTGCGATTCCACGCTGCGGATCCCGACCGCACGGCGCCCGTCGCGACGCCGCGAGGAGCTCCGCCGACGATCGGCGTCATCGACTGGTTCCGGGTCGAAGGCGACGAGGTCCACGAGGTCGCGGTCGGACCGGTCCACGCCGGCGTGATCGAGCCGGGCCATTTCCGGTTCCAGTGCCACGGCGAGAAGGTCTTCCACCTCGAGATCTCGCTCGGCTACCAGCACCGCGGCGTCGAGAGCCGGATGGCGGGAGGCCCCGATCGCCGGACCGTGCACTACGTGGAGACGCTCGCCGGCGACACGACGATCGGGCACGCGACCGCCTACTGTCTCGCGGTCGAGGCGCTCGCCGGCGTTCACGTCCCCGCTTGCGCGCAGGCGATCCGCGGGATCGCGCTCGAGCTCGAGCGACTCGCCAACCACGTCGGCGACCTCGGCGCGCTGGCCGGCGACGTTGGCTTCCTGCCGACCGCCGCGTATTGCGGAAGGATTCGGAACGACTGGCTCAACCTGACCGCCGCCCTCTGCGGGAGCCGGTTCGGACGCGATCTGGTCCGGCCCGGCGGCGTGGGCTTCGACGTCGACGCCACGCTCGCGAAGGGCCTGTTGCAGCGGCTCGCCGACGCGGAGCGCGACGCCGCTTCCGCCGTGAACCTGCTGTGGGACTCCTCGACCGTCATGAGCCGGTTCGAAGACGCCGGCCGGCTGTCGCGCAAGGTCGCCGCCGAGATCGGCCTCGTCGGGCTCGCGGCGCGCGCCTGCGGCATCGGCCGCGACGTCCGGCGCGACTTCCCCGCCGGCATCTTCCGGTTCAGCCACGTGCCGGTCTCGACGTGGAGCACCGGCGACGTCTTCGCGCGCGCCTACGTGCGGTGGCTCGAAGTCCAGCAGTCGATCCGCTTCATCCGCGAGCAGCTCGAGGCGCTCCCCGCCGGTGCGGTCGCGACGTCGGTCGGCCGCCTCGCGCCCAACCGGCTCGTCGTCTCGCTCGTCGAGGGGTGGCGCGGCGAGATCTGCCACGTCGCCTCGACCGGATCCGACGGGAAGTTCGACCGCTACAAGGTCGTCGACCCCTCCTTCCACAACTGGTTCGGGCTCGCGCTCGCGCTGCGCGACCAGCAGATTTCCGACTTCCCGCTCTGCAACAAGAGCTTCAACCTCTCCTACTGCGGCCACGACCTGTGAGGCGCTGACGCACGATGCTGCGGATCCTCCTCGAACGGCTGAAGCAGGGCCACCGGACCGGCGCCTTCCCGGCAGAGGAGCCGGCGCTGCCCGACCGCTTCCGCGGCCTGCCGGTCGTCGACTCGACGAAGTGCCGCGCCGGCTGCCGCGACTGCGTCGAGGCGTGCCCGACCGCCGCGATCACGGTGAAGGGCGAGCCGGCCGCGGGCGGCGGCCCCGCCGAAGGCGGCCTTTCGAATGCGCCGCGCCTCTCGCTCGACCTCGGCCGCTGCCTCTTCTGCAACGACTGCGTGCAGGCGTGCCCGGAGGGGGCGATCGCCTACACGCGGGAGTGGCGCATGGCGACGCGTGCGCGCGCGGACCTCGAGGTCTCCGACGGGCGCGGGCCGAAGCTCGCCGCCGCGCTCGACGCGCAGGCGCGCCGGGTCTTCGGCCGCTCGCTGCAGCTCCGCGTCGTGAGCGCCGGCGGCTGCAACGGCTGCGAGTCCGAGGTCGCCGTGCTCTCCACCGTCGTCTTCGACCTTGCGCGCTTCGGCATCCGCTTCGTCGCGTCGCCGCGCCACGCCGACGGCCTCCTTCTCACCGGCCCGCTCACGCGCAACATGGAGCTCGCCGTCAAGAAGACGTGGGACGCCGTGCCGCAGCCCAAGCTCGTCGTCGCGCTCGGCGCCTGCGCCATCTCCGGCGGCCCCTTCGTCGACCACCCCGAGGTCCTGAACGGAGCCGCCGCCCTGCTGCCGGTCGACCTCCACATCCCCGGCTGCCCGCCGCATCCCTTCACGATCCTGGACGGGCTGCTGCGTCTCTTGGGGAGGATCGGGGCGGAGCAGCGCTGACGGCCTGCAATTCGGCCCGGAGCCGGCCGATCCGGACCAGGCGGCCGATCTTCCAGCGCTCGTTGCGGCAGTGGTAGATGCAGAGCGCGAGCTCCTCCTGCAGCGGTTGCAGCGGCGCGAGTGCGCGCGCGAGCAGCGGAAGGACGCGCTTGCCGGCGGCGCGGCCGGGGTTCCGGAAGAACTCGAAGAGCGTGTAGGCGCCGAGCGCGATGGCGAGGCCGAGCACCGGGCCGACCAGCCACTGCCACGGTGCCGGCAGCTTGCGCGCCATCCAGGGTCCCGCGACCAGCGCAGCCACGGCGCCACCGCAGCCGAGCCCCGAATAGGCGTCGAAGCGGATCCCCTCCTTCAGGCGGCTGCGCACCATCGCCTCGAGCGCCTCGAACGGCTCGAAGAGGAGGTCCGCGCGCTGCGCGGGCGCGAGTCCGTCGGGGGAGCGGCGGAGCCTCTCTTCCAGCGCGAGCCGCTCCGCCCGCTCCGCGCGCAGTCCGGGGCGCGTCGTCGCGATCAGCGTCTCGAGGTCGTCCTCCTTCGCGCCGGCGAAGGCTGCGTACTGCGAGTCGTCGGCCGCGAGCGTCGCTCCGCACGCGAGGCAGCGGACGAACCGGCCGAGCGCCGTCCGGCTCAAGGGGACGAAGAGGATCTCCGAGACGCGCTCGACCTTGACGAAGCGGAACGCCCGCAGCGCGCGACAGATCGGGCAGAAGTCGGCGACCGAGCCGACGACCTCTTCGACCCGGTGCACTCTCCAGTGGATGAACATGGAAGGGGGAGGATCATGCACGGGGACCCGGGAGGAGGGGCGGCCGTTCGGGAAAAGCTTCTCGATCGGAAGGGGAGATCGGGCCGAGGCCGGTCGCGCCCTCCGTTCGAAAGGGAACGGAGGCCCCGGCACGAGAGGTTCCCATGCCCGACTTCCGAATCGCCCCTCCGCCCGCTTCCCGACCCGTCGCGGCGCCCGCGTCCGCGCCGGCGATGCGTCCGATCGACGCGATGCCGTCCGAACAAGGCGAGCCGCGCTTCGGTGCGGCGGTGGCCGTCGGCGCCGCGGTCGCGGCGGTCGGCGCCGCCGTCTGGGCGGCGGTCACCTTCGCGACCGACCTGCAGATCGGCTGGATGGCGATCGGCGTGGGGGCCGGCGTCGGCGTCGCGATGCGGCGCGCCGGTCGCGGCGCGGGCGAGCGCCTGCGTATCCCTGCCGCCGCGCTCGCGCTGCTCGGCTGCCTCGCCGGCAACCTCCTCGCGACGGTCGCCTACATCGCGAGCTTCACGCACGTGCCCTACTTCCAGGTGCTCGGCTCGCTCGACGCCGCCGCGACCGCCGACCTGATGAAGGCCACCTTCCAGCCGATGGACCTGCTCTTCTACGGCATCGCGACGGTCGAGGCGTACAAGCTCGCGGCGCCGAAGTCCGACGTTCCCGCCGAGGCGCCTGCTTCGCCGTAAGGTCGCCTACTTCGCCGTAGGGTCGTCGACGCGACCCGCGAAGAGGAGCTGCCCCGTCCCTTCGTGGCGGATGAAGAAGAGGAACGGGTGGTCGACGGTCACGACCACCGGGTCCTCGGGTTTCGCCTCCGAGCCCGCCCGCACCAGCACGACGGTCGCTGCGGCCGCCTCGGTCCCCTTCTCGTCGACCGCCACGAACGCCTTGTGCAGCACCTGGCCGATGAACGGCCGGTCCTTCTTCGAGAGCGTGATCCCCGAGAAGTCGGCCGCGACCGGGTCGCAGGGGTCGACCATCCCGAGCCGCCGCAGCAGCGGCGTCGCCTCGAAGGCGGTCGTGAACGTGAACTTGGGGAGCTTCAGCGCGACGCGGACCGGCTGGCCGCGCGCGGTCAGCTCGGCGAGGCGCGCCGGCGTGAGCGAGGCGACCAGCGCGTCGAGCCCGTCGCGCGCCTTGGGCAGCACGATCACCATCGACGCCATCCGGTCGCGGTAGGGGAGCTCGACCACCTGCGCCTCGGCGTCGTCGCGCAGCGCGTACGAGCGCGTCGCCGCCATCATCCGGACCGTCACGTCGCGGCCCGGCTCCACGGTGAAGGGCGCGTCGGCCGTCGCCTTCTCGGAGAACGGGTCGTTCCACGCCGCCTTGAAGTGGATCGCGTTCACGAGCGCCATGCGCGTGTCGGGCTGCGGCAGGTCGGGCGGCACGATGTCCTGGATCTTGTGCGCGGTCTTTTCGTCGACCCAGCCGTTGATGGCGGCGCGCGCGGCGGAGGTGTTCGCGAAGTCGACCTCGCGGCAGTCGGCGCCGTAGTCCTGGATCGCCGTGTTCCGGAAGGCGAGCTCGAAGGTCCAGTCCTTCTGGACGAAGAGGCCGTTGGCGACCGAGAGCTCGTACCCGAACGCGTCGGCGCCCTCCCCGTCGCCGCGCGCGCGGCGCGACCGCCGCTCGAGCACGTTCTCCGCCAGCTTCTTCGTCGCCTCGCGGAACGCCTTCGGCGCCACCGCGGGAAGGTGGAGCACCGCGTCCATCTGCTTCGCCGTCTCGCCGCGCGCGCCCGCGCGCGTCATCGCGAGCGCGAGCTCGAGGGAGAGCGGCGAGGCGAAGAAGTTGCCGCGCTGGCCGGCGGCCTCGCGCAGCAGGTCGGCCGCGAAGGCGTTGACCGCGTCGGCGGCCGTCTTCGGAGCGGGAGTCATCGGCGCGATCGGCGCGCGCGCGTCGCCTCCCTGGAACGTGAGACTCGAGGCGAACAGGGCGTGCAGGGCGAGCAGCGACGCACCCATGGGCGGACCTCCCGGGAAATGGGGGCGCGCGTCGACCGGGAAGGGGAAAGGGAGTTCCTGGGGCGGTCGGAACGAAGGCTGGCGAGCTTCATTCCGCCGCTCCGGCTCAGAAGCCGAGCACGAGCTGCAGCCCCTGCGTGAACGAAACACCCTTCACCGCGCCGGGGTCGACCTCGACCGCCTGAAGGTCGATCTCGAATCCGAAGAGCGCCGGGTCGTTCGGGATCGACCAGGGGAAGGAGTCGGAGCCGTAGGAGAAGGTGATCGGAACGAGGAGGGCGGGGATCAGCAGCAGGTCGCTGCCGAGCCCCGTGTGCAGGCTCGCCTGCTGGAAGCCGAGCGCGATCAGGCCCGAGGTCGGCTGGCCGTAGGAGTTGCCGAGGTCGAGGGTGATCGTCGTGCCGAGCACCGGGTCCTGCTGCGAGGTGAAGAACGGCACGCCGTGCGTGCCGGACAGGCCGGTGCCGTAGTTGGACCAGCTCGCGGTGTGGTGCGCGCCGACGATCGCGATGCCGGTCGCGCCCGGGAGACCGCCGGCCGGGATGACCTCGGTCCAGGCCGCGCTGTCGGCGTCGATCTCGACCAGGTTCCCGGTGACGTGCGACGAGAAGTAGAGCTTCGTCTCGTCGAGGCTCAGCTGCAGCACCGGATTCCCGCTGTTGTTCGGGAAGGAGAGGAAAAGGGCGCGCTGCGCCGGGTCACCGCCGGGATAGCGGTAGATGTCGTGGTTGTTGAAGGTCGCGACGAAGACGTCTCCGTTGCCGCGCACCACGATCGTGTAGGCATCGTCGGGCAGCGTGTCGAAGACGGTCGCGTTCCCCGACGGGTCGATGCGGAGCACGTTGTATTTCGTGCGATTGGCGACGAGCAGGTCGCCGTTCGCCACGAACGCGAGACCGTCGGGGTTGCCGATGCCGTCGCCCGAGTCGGCGAAGACCGTCGCCGCCCCGCCGCCGGCCGGGAAGCGCAGGATCTGGCGCGCCGCGTATTCCGAGAGGAAGAGGTCGCCGTTCAAGTCGTAGAGGAGGCCGTTCTCGCCGAACGGACCCTTGAGTCCGTCCGAGCTGTCGTAGAGCACGGTCCCGGTCCCGCTCGCGTCGAACTCGAAGACCTTGGCGTTCTGCCAGTCGCTGCTGAGCAGGCTCGTGCCGTCCGGCGTGAAGGCGAGCGCCGAGACCCAGCCCAGCCCGTCGCCCGCGTCGGCGAAGACCGTCGAGCTCCAGGTGTTCGGGTCGACGCGGTAGATCGTGCTCGGAACGCCGGTGACGTAGAAGTCGCCTTGCTGGAACTGCGCGCGCACCGGCGCCGCGAGCGCCGCGACGCCGACGCAGGCGAGGACGATCGGCGCGAACGGACGCATGGTGCGCACCTCCGGCGAAGCGGACCTAGAAACCGAGCACGAGCTCGAGCCCCTGCGTGAACGAGAAGCCCTTCACCGCGCCGGGGTCGGCCTCGACCGCCTGCAGGTCGAGCGCGAAGCCGAGCAGCGCCGGGTCGCTCGGGAGCGTGCCCGTGAAGGAGTTGGCGCCGAACGAGAAGGAGATCGGGACGAGGAGCACCGGGATCAGGAGCAGGTCGCCGCCGAGCCCGGTGTGGAGGCTCGCGCGCGGGAAGCCGAGGACCAGGATGCCCGACGTCGGCTGTCCGTAGGAGTTGCCGAGGTCGAGGGTGATCGTCGTGCCGAGGATCGGGTCGTTCTGCGAAGTGAAGAACGGGACGCCGTGCGTGCCGGGCAGGCCGGCGCCGTAGTTCTCCCAGCTCGCGGAGTGGCGCGGGCCGATGACCGTGATCGCGACCGCGGTGCCGAGCGTGCCGGCGACGATCACCTCGTTCTGCGCGCCGGTGTCGGGGTCGACCTCGATCAGGTTGCCGGTCCCAGCGGAGGTGAAGTAGAGGATCGACTCGTCGAGCGAGAACTGGATCGCGGGATTGCCCTTGTTGTTCGGGAAGTCGGCGAGCAGCACGCGCTGGGCGACGTCGCCGCCCGGGTAGCGGTAGATCGACGGGACGGTGAACGTCGCGACGTAGATGTCGCCGTTGCTTCGGATCGCAATCGAGTAGGGGTCCGCGGGCAGCGTGTCGAAGACGGTCGCGTTGCCCGACGGGTCGAACTTCAAGACGTTGAAAGCAGCGCGGTTGGCGACGTAGAGGTCGCCGTTGGCCGCGAAGGCGAGCCCGTCGGGATAGACGATCCCGTCCGCGCTGTCGGCGAAGACGGAGGAGCCGCCGCCGGCGGGGAAGCGCAGGATCTGGCTCGACGCGAAGTTCGAGACGTAGAGGTCGCCGTTCGCGTCGTACACCAGGCCGTTCTCGCCGAAGGGGCCGTTCAACCCGTCGGAGGAGTCGTAGAGGAGCGAGCCGTTCCCGGCGGAATCGAACTCCAGCACCGTCGAGTTCGAGTGGTTGCTGCAGAGGAGCGTGCCCGCCGGGGAGAGCACGCTGGCCGAGAGGCCGCTCAGTCCGTCGCTCCCGTCGGCGAACGTCGTGACGGTCCACGTCGCCGGGTCGACCCGATAGATCGTGCTCAGGTTGCCGGCCGAGTAGTTGCTGACGTAGAGCTCCCCGTCCACGAACTGCGCGCGCACCGGCGCCGCGAGCGCCGCGATGTCGACGCAGGCGAGGACGATCGGCGCGAACGGACGCATGGTGCGCACCTCCGGCGAAGCGGACCTAGAAACCGAGCACGAGCTCGAGCCCCTGCGTGAACGAGAAGCCCTTCACCGCGCCGGGGTCGGCCTCGACCGCCTGCAGGTCGAGCGCGAAGCCGAGCAGCGCCGGGTCGCTCGGGAGCGTGCCCGTGAAGGAGTTGGCGCCGAACGAGAAGGAGATCGGGACGAGGAGCACCGGGATCAGGAGCAGGTCGCCGCCGAGCCCGGTGTGGAGGCTCGCGCGCGGGAAGCCGAGGACCAGGATGCCCGACGTCGGCTGTCCGTAGGAGTTGCCGAGGTCGAGGGTGATCGTCGTGCCGAGGATCGGGTCGTTCTGCGAGGTGAAGAACGGGACGCCGTGCGTGCCGGGCACGCCGCTCCCGTAGTTCTCCCAGCTCGCGGAGTGGCGCCTGCCGATGACCGTGATCGCGAGCCCGCCCGGGAGGCCGCCGACCGGAACCACCTCCGTCCACGACCCGTCTTCGGCGTCGACCTCGATCAGGTTGCCGGACGCGTACGACGTGAAGTAGAGCTTCGTCTCGTCGAGCGAGAGCTGGATCGCCGGATTGCTCGAATTGCCCGGAGTGTCGAGGAGCAGCGTGCGCTGCGCGGGGTCGCCACCGGGATAGCGGTAGATCGACGGGACGATGTAGGTCGCGACGTAGATGTCGCCGTTGCCGCGGATCACGATCGAGTAGGGCTCGGCGGGGAGCGAGTCGAACAAGGTCGCGTTGCCCGCCGGATCGATCTTCAACACGTCGTTGGAGCCGCGATTGGCGACGTAGAGGTCGCCGTTGGCCGCGAAGGCGAGACCGTCGGGATAGAAGATCCCGTCCGCGCCGTCGGCGAAGACGGAGGAGCCGCCGCCGCCGGCGGGGAGGCGCAGGATCTGGCCCGCCCCGAAGTTCGAGACGTAGAGGTCGCCGTTGGCGTCGTACGCGAGGCCGCTTTCGCCGAAGGGGCCGTTCAACCCGTCGGCGGAGTCGTAGAGGACCGCACCGTTCCCAGCGGAATCGAACTCCAGCACCGTCGAATTCGAGTAGTTGCTGCAGAGGAGCGTCCCGGCCGGCGAGAGCACGCTCGCCGAGACGCCGTTCAGCCCGTCGCTGGCGTCGGCGAAGGGCGTGACGTTCCAGCTGCCCGGCTCGACGCGATAGATCGCGCTCCCGTAGCCGCTGACGTAGAGGTCCCCGTCCACGAACTGCGCGCGCACCGGCGCGGCGAGCGACGCGAAGCCGACCACTGCGAGGACGATCGGAGCGATCCGCGACATGGCAGGACTCCTCACGAGCCGAGCAGGAGCTGCAGCCCTTGCGTGAACGAGACGCCCTTCACCGCGCCCGGATCGGCCTCGACCGCCTGGAGGTCGAGCTCGAGCCCGAACAGCGCCGGGTCGTCCGGGATCGACCAGGGGAACGAGTCGGCGCCGAAAGAGAAGGTGATCGGGACGAGGAGGGCGGGGATCACCAAGAGATCACTGCCGAGCCCGGTGTGCAGGCTCGCCTGCTGGAAGCCGAGCGCGATCAGGCCCGAGGTCGGCTGGCCGTAGGAGTTGGCGAGGTCGAGGGTGATCGTGCTGCCGAGGATCGGGTCGTTCCGCGACGTGAAGGACGGGACGCCGTGCGTGCCCGCGAGGCCGTTTCCGTAGTTCGACCATTTCGCGCTCTGCGGGATCACCGCGATCGCGAGGGCGCCGGGCAGTCCGTTCTTCCCGATGACCTCGGTCTTCGCGCCGCTGTCGGCGTCGATCACGGTGAGGCTGCCCGAGCCGTTCGACGTGTAGTAGAGGGACGTCTCGTCGAGCGACAGCGCCATCCCGGGATTCCCGCCCGCCGTCATCGTCGCGAGGACGTAGCGCTGCGCGGGGTCGCCGCCGGGATAGCGGTAGATCGAGGGGGTCGTGTAAGTCGCGACGTAGATGTCGCCGTTGCCGCGGATCACGATGCCATAGGGATCGTCGGGCAGCGTGTCGAAGACGCTGGCGGAGCCCGTCGCGTCGATCTTCAGCACTGTGTAAGTGTTGCGATTGGCGACGTAGAGGTCGCCGTTCGCGGCGAACGCGAGCCCGTCGGGGTAGTAGATCCCGTCGGCGGAGTCGGCGAAGACGGTCGCGGCGCCGCCCCCGGCAGGGAAGCGCAGGATATTCTGCGCGACGTAATCCGAGACGTAGAGGTCGCCGGCCGCGTCGTAAGCGAGGCCGTTCTCGCCGAAGGGGCCGACCAACCCGTCCGAGCTGTCGTAGAGGACCGACCCGTTCCCTTGCGAGTCGAACTCGAGGATCTCGGAGTTGTAGAAGCTGCTGCAGAGCAGCGTCCCTTGCCGCGAGAACAGCAGGCCGGAGGGGCCGTCCAGGCCGTCGCTCGCATCCGCGAACGTCGTGACCTTCCACTTGCCGGGCTCGACGCGATAGATGTGGTGGTTCCAGCCGTCGCTGACGTACAGGTCGCCCGGCACGAACTGCGCGCGCGCCGGCGCGGCGAGCGACGCGACGGCGAGCAGCGCGACGGCGATCGGCAGGTTGCGCGGCATGGCGCGCCTCCTCACCAGCCGAGCAGGAGCTGCAGCCCCTGCGTGAACGAGAAGCCTTCGACGGCACCCGGGTCGGCTTCCACTGCCTGCAGGTCGAGCTCGAAGCCGTTGTAGGCCGGATCGCTCGGCAGCGTCCCGGTGTAGGAGTTGGCGCCGTACGAGAAGCTGATCGGGACGAGCAGCGCCGGGATCAGGAGCAAGTCGCCGCCCAGCCCCGTGTGCAGGCTCGCCTGCTGGAAGCCGAGGATCAGGAGCCCCGACGTCGGCAGGCCCAGGGAGTTGCCGAGGTCGAGGGTGATCGTGCTGCCGAGGATGGGGTCGTTCTGCGACGTGAAGAACGGGACGCCGTGGGTGCCGGCGAGGCCGGAGCCGTAGTTCGCCCAGCTCGCGCTGTGGCCGGCGCCGATCACGGTGATCGCGATGGCGTTCCCGAGAGTGCCGGCGAGGATCACCTCCGTGTTCGCGCCGGTGTCGGCGTCGACCTCGAAGAGGTTGCCGGTCCCGCCTGAAGTGAAGTAGAGCTTCGTGCCGTCGATCGACAGCTGGATCGAAGGATTCCCGGAGTTGTTGCTGAAGGTCGCGAGCGTCGTGCGCTGCGCCACGTCGCCACCGAGGTAGCGGTAGATCTTGGGAATCCCCACGGTCGCGACGTAGATGTCGCCGTTGCCGCGGATCGCGATCGAGTAGGGGTCGCCGGGGAGCGTGTCGAAGGTCGTCGCCGTCCCCGCCGGATCGATCCTCAGCACCTTGTAGGAGCCGCGGTTGGCGACGTAGAGGTCGCCGTTCGCGGCGAACGCGAGGCCGTCCGGATTGACGATCCCGTCGCCCGCGTCGGCGAAGACGGTCGAGCTGCCGCCGCCGGCGGGGTAGCGCAGGATCATCTGCCCGGCGTAGTCGGAGACGTAGAGGTCTCCGGCCGCGTCGAACGCGAGCCCGTTCTCGCCGAAGGGACCGACCAGACCGGTCGAACCGTCGTAGAGGACCGTCCCGTTCCCGAGCGAGTCGAATTCGTAGACCTTGGCGTTGTAGTAGCTGCTGCAGAGCAGCGTCCCGGCCGGCGTGAGCAGCGTGGCGGAGGGGATGTTCAAGCCGTCGCCGGAGTCCGCGAACGTCGTGACGTTCCAGCTGCCCGGCTCGATGCGATGGACCAGGTTGCCGTTGGAGTCGGCGACGTAGAGGTCGCCGATCACGAACTGCGCGCGCGCCGGCGGCGCGAACGACGCGCTCGCCGCGAAGACCAGGACGAAAGGCGCGAACCGCTTCATGACGCCACTCCCCCCGGAGTCGGGTGCTACGGCCGGCGCTTCTCCTTCGGCGGCTCGTAGCGTCCCAGGAACTTCTCGAGCGTCTTCACGTGAGCGGGGATCCAGCAGGCCGACGTCTCACGCAGGCCTGCGCCCTCGACGACGTTCATGAGCGAGCGCGGATCGTCGGTGTCGTGGCCGAGCCCGCAGAGGTGCCCGATCTCGTGCGCGCCGGTCAGGGCGAAGCTGCCGGCGTAGCCGTCGAGCAGGCTGCGGATCGTCTTCGAGCGCAGGTTCTCCGTCGAGTCCGATCCCCACAAGTAGGCGCCCGTGAAATAGCGCCGATCCTCGCTCTTCAGCGGGGGCGCGAGCGCGTCCTTCTGGAAGATCGTCCGCTGCATGAAAGTGGAGTAGATCTCGCAGCGCCCCTCCCCGGGCCACGCCCGGCCGCCCGTCTCGGGATCGTTGCCGGCGATGACGGCCGTGAAGTACTCGCCGGGCTTCAGGTCCTTCGGCTTCTCCGTGGTGAAGGAGATGTTGAACGAGACGCCCGGGATGAAGGTCCCGTCCTCGTTCTTGAGGAAGAGGCGGTTCAGCTTGGCCATGGCGCGCGCGAGCAGTTCGTCGAGGATCCACTCGTCCATCTGCGCCTCGTAGCCCTTCGTGATGAGCCCGAGCTTGACGAGGTCGTCTTCGATGGAGCGCGGCGCCTTGCTCTTCGCGTCGCCGAACGTGAGCCAGACGACGCGCGATCCCGGCTCCGCCTTGTAGAGCGAGGGCGGCCGCGCGCGCAGCAGCGGGCCGAAGTCGGGGTCGAGGTAGTAGCTCGCCACGTCCGCTTCGGTCCCCGTCGCTCCGAGCTTGCGCGGCAGCCAGAGCGTGCGCGCCGAACGGCCGGTCATGTCGAAGAGCGGCCGCCCCGACTCCTCGTCGCCGTACGGCAGCAGGCGCAGCGCCTCGTTCAGCTCGTTTCTCTTCGCGTGCTTCGGGAACTGGACCACGACGTCGGCGAACGCCTTCGCCATCGCGTAGGCCTTGAGCGTGCGCAGCGGCACGTCGGCGCCGGGATGCTTCGCCTGCCACGCGGCGGTCAGCGCGTCGGGCGCCTTCATGCAGAAGCGCGGCAGCGCGACCAGCGCGAAGCCGTCCGAGGCGCGGCCGTCGTGCAGCGCCGTCGCCGCCGCCGAGACGAGTCCGTCGTCGAGGAAGAGCGGCACCTTCCACGCGAGCGCCGCGATCCCGTCGGCGACGCCGTCGACGAGGTCGGGCTCGCCGAAGACGATCAGCCGGTCGGCCTTGGCCGCCTGCGCCGCGGCGAGCGCGTCCTTCGCGGGCGCCGCGTGCGGCTTGACGAAGAGCGTGCCCGCGATCTGCATGCGGACCGGCAGGCTGCGCACGATCGCAGCCTCGAACGCGCGGCCGCGCGGCGTGTCCTCGACGACCAGCGCCGGCTGCTTCGACTGGCAGGGGACCTCGAGGAAGTCGATGACCGCGGTGGCGTGGTCGGCCGGCCACGCGGCGAGGCTCAGCACCGGGTCCTCGGCGAGCGGGGAGGGGACGTGGCTCGCGCTCCCGACCAGCAGGAGCAGCGGGCCGGTCTTGGTGCGCGCCTTCGCGACCAGCGCCTCGACCGTGACGCCGGTCGCCGCCGCGAAGACGACGTCGACCTTCGCCTGCTGCGCCTTCACGATCGCGGTGTCGGCCTTCTTCACGTCGTCGCCGTCGTCGAGCTCGAGCAGCTCCGGCGGCTTCGCCCCGAATTGCGAGGCGTGGAGCGACAGCGCGAGCTTCACCCCCTCGAGCGACTCCTTCCCCGACGCCGCGAGCGGGCCGGAGAGCGGGCCGATGAACGCGGCCTTCCACGTGACGGTGGGCGAAGGGGGCGCGGCGGGCGGGTCGGCGGGACGCGCCGCGAGCGCGGCGGCGAGCACGACGAGGAAGCCCACGGCGGATCGCGCGGGCAGCGCGACGCTCGGCATCACGAAGCACTCCTTCCCGAGGGCACCGGCGGACGTACGACGGCGCGAGCAGGGCGGACTTTCCCCGGGGCGCGCGGTACTTTGCACGAATGGCCCCCTTCCTCCAATCCGTCGTCGCAAGCGCCGCGATGGGGGCGCTCGCGCTCGCGCTCCCGGGGCCCACGCCGAAGGCGGTTGCGCTTCCGGAGGGGGGAGCCGTCCAGGCGGCGGCCCCGGCGGCGAGCAGCAGCGAGCTCGAAGCCCTGCTCGACCGCTGGCAGAAGTCGGTCGCCGAGCTGCGCTCCTTCACCTGCCGCTTCCGCCAGGAGAAGCGCGTCTCGTTCATGCGGCGGCCGCTCGTCTCGAGCGGGACCCTCAAGTACCTCGACCGCAAGCTCCTCTGGGCGACCGAGACGCCGAGCGCGAGCCTCCTCTCCTTCGACGGCAAGGAGGCGCGCATCTACCACCGGGAGTTCCAGACGCTCGAGATCTACGCGCTCGGCGCGGCGGGCGGGTCGGCGGCGGGCTTCGGGAAAGGCGGCATCCCCGGCTTCACCGGCGACTTCGCGGCGCTCCGCCAGCAGTACGCGATCGAGGCGCTGCCGGTCGAGGCGGAAAGCAAGGACCACCGCCTGCGCATGACCCCCAAGGACGACGCGCTCAAGAAGGAGGTCGTCGCGATCGAGTTCCTGCTCGACGACGCGCTCACCATGAAGGAGTGGAAGCTCGCGCGCACCAACGGCGACGAGCTCAAGTTCACCGTCACCGACTTCGTGGTGAACGCGAAGGTCGACCCGAAGGAGCTCGTCTTCGACGTGCCCGCCGGGACCAAGGTCGTGCGCATGTCGGGCGAAGAGGCGCCGAAGGGCGACGGCGCGAAGGACGGGAAGCAGTGAGCGGGCGCCCGTCCGCGCCGGTGGTCCTGGTCGTCGGCGCCTCGGCCGACCTCGGCGTCGACCTCTGCGAGCACCTCGCTCAGCAGGGGGCGACGGTGGTCGCCGGCTGGCGCTCGCGGCGCGACCGCCTCGCCGAGCTCGCCGAAGACGCGGCGCGCCTCGGTCCGGGGCGCGTCGAGCCGATCGAGATCGAGGCGACCGAGCTCGCCTCGCTCGAGCGCGCGGTCGACGCGGCGGCGGAGCGCCACGGCCGGCTCGACGCGCTGGTCTACATGTCCGCGGTCCTCAAGGACAACCTGCTCGGCTTCATGACCGAGCTGGAGTGGGACACCGTCGTCGACACCAACCTGAAGGGGGCGTTCTTCGCGTGCAAGGCGGCGACGCGGCCGATGATGAAGGCGCGCGCCGGCCGGATCGTCCTGATCTCGTCGCTGTCGGGACTGCGCGGCCTCAAGGGCCAGTCGAACTACGCGGCGTCGAAGGCGGGGCTCGCCGGCCTCGCCAAGTCGCTCGCGCACGAGCTCGCCCGCTTCAACATCCTGGTCAACGTCGTCGCGCCGGGCCTGATCGACTCGGCCGCCAACGACCGCCTCGACGCGGCGCGGCGCGAGGCGCTGCTGCAGAGCGTCGCGCTGAATCGGGTCGGCCGGAGGCGCGAGGTCTCGGCGCTGATCCGCTGGCTCGCGCTCGACCCCGACGCGACCTACGTGACCGGACAGGTGCTGGCCGTGGACGGAGGGTCGCTGTGAAGACGGCGGCGGCGCCGGTCAAGCTGCTCGGCGGCTGCGTGCGCTCCGGCAAGGGCGCCGCGCCGTTCGCCGCCGACGCCGTCTGCCGCTGGTGCGGCGGCGTCCGCTGCGACGAGGTGCGCCGGCGCGGCGAGCACCGCGTCCTGCGCTGCCGCGCCTGCGCCTTCCTCACGCTCCAGACGGGGCTCGACGAGGCGCGCCTCGGCGAGAGCTACCAGGAGTACCTGCCGACCGACGCCGCGGCGATCGCGCAGTGGGAGCGCGAGCAGCGGCCGGTCATCCGCCGCGCGCTCCGCGCGATCCGCCGGCTGCGGCCGCAGGCGCGCGACCTGCTCGAAATCGGCAGCGGCTTCGGCTTCTTCCTCGACGCCGCGCGCGGCGCCGGGCTCCACGTCGAGGGCGCCGAGCTCTCCGAGAACGGCCGCCGACATGGGCGGGAACGCCTCGGACTTGCCGTGCACGGCCTCCCGATCGAGCGCCTCCCCTTCGCGCCCGGCTCCTTCGACGTCGTCGCCGCCTTCTATGTGGTGGAGCACCTGGCCGATCCGCGCGCGTTCCTGCATGCCGTCGCGCGGCTGCTGCGGCCCGGCGGCCTCGTCTTCCTGCGCTGGCCCCACACGACTCCGCTGGCGCGGCTGCTCGACGCCGTCGCCATCCGCCACGACCTCTACCACGCGCCGTGGCACCTCTCCGACTTCACGCCGGCCACGATGGAGCGGGCGCTCGAAGAGACCGGCTTCGAGAACGTCGCGACGCGCACGTTCGGCGGGACGGCGGCCGGCGGGCTCGCGGCGACGCTCCTCTCGCGCGGCGCGGCTCTCTTCTCGGACGCGCTCGAAGTCGCGAGCGGAGCGCGCCTCCACCTGCCCGGCGTCACCAAGACCTCGTACGGCACGAAGCGCTAGGCGGCGCAGCGTGACCGCGCGCGGCAGCGTCCTCGTCCTCGACGGCTTCTGGCCCAAGACGCTGGTCGCGGTGCGTGCGCTCGCCGCCGCCGGCGAGCGCGTCGTCGCCGGCGAGCAGACGCACCTCGCCCCCGCCCTCTGGTCGAACGCCGTGCGCCGCCGCTTCGTCCACGGCGACCCGCAGCGGCAGACGGAGCGGTTCCTCGCGACGCTCGAGTCGGAGATCGGGCACGAGCGCGCGCGCGAGGGCGGCCCGGTCGTGCTGCTCGCGATGGAGGAGGAGACGCTGCTCGTCGTGCTGCGTGCGCGCGATCGGCTCGAGCGAGCCGGCGCCACCCTCCCGTTCGCCGACCTCGCCTTCATCGAGACGCTGCGCGACAAGGCGCGCTTCGGCGACTTCGCGCGGCGCGCCGGCTTCGCGACGCCGCGCACGCGCTCCTTCGAGGACCTCGAGCAGCTGAAGGCGTGCGCGCGCGAGCTCGGCTTCCCCGTCGTGGTGAAGCGCCGCATCTCGTCGGGCGCGCGCGGGGTGAGCTACGCCGAAAACGAGCGCGAGCTCGTGCGCGCCGGCCGCGAGGCGCTCGCGCTCGACCCGACGCCGCTCCTGCAGGAGAGGCTGCCGCGCGAGGGCGAGGCGATCGGCGTCTCGCTCCTGCTCTGGCGCGATGCGCCGCGGACACGACCGCGTCTCGTCGCCGGCTTCGCCCACCGCCGCCTGCGCGAGTACCCGGTGAGCGGCGGCTCGTCGACGCTGCGCGAGGCGCTGCGCGCCGACGACCTGGTGCAGCGCTGCGCGGGCTTCCTCGCCGACCTCGGCTTCGTCGGGGTCGCCATGTTCGAGTGGAAGCGCGACCTGCGCGACGGCGAGCTGAAGCTCCTCGAATGCAATCCGCGCTTCTGGGGGTCGCTCCACCAGGCGGAGATCGCGGGGGTCTCCTTCCCCGCCCTGCTGGTCCGGCTGGCGCGCGGGGAGACGGTGGCGACCGTCGCGAGCTACCGGACCGACCGCCGCTCGCGCGCGCTGCTGCCGGCCGATCTGCTCCATTGGTGGAAGGCGCGGCCGCGCCCCCCGCTGCGCCACTTCCTGCGCCAGCCCGAAGGCGTGGAGGACGAGGCGCTCTCCGCGACCGACCCCGCGCCCGTCGTCGCGAAGCTCTTGGGTTTCGTGCCGCTCCTGCTCCATCCGGGGCTGCGCCGCCTCGCCTCGCGCCCGCGCCCGCGAGTATCGTCTGCGCGATGCTGAACGCGCTGACGGTCGACGTCGAGGAGTGGTTCCACGTCTGCGGGATCGAGCGCAGCGTCCCGCGCGAACGGTGGGACGAGCTCGAGAGCCGCGTCGAGCTCTCCGTGCGGCGCGTGCTCGACCTGTGCGACCGCCATTCGGCCAAGGCGACCTTCTTCTTCCTCGGCTGGGTCGCGCAGCGCCACCCCGACCTCGTCCGCCTCGTGCGCGACGCGGGCCACGAGATCGCGTCGCACGGCATGTGGCACCGCAAGGTGTTCCAGATGACGTCGGCCGAGTTCGAGGCCGACGCCCGCGCCGCGCGCGATCTCATGACGGAGATCACCGGCGCCGCGCCCGCCGCCTACCGCGCGCCCGAGTGGTCGATCGACCTCGAGCGTCGAGCGTGGGCCTACCCGATCCTGGCGAAGCTCGGCTTCACGGTCGATTCGAGCGTGAGCCCGCTCTCCTGGATCTCGGGCGCGCGGCTCGAGGTCGATCCCTTCCTCTGGAGCGACCCCGCCGCGCCGCCGGAGCTGCGCGGCGCGCGCGGCCACGCGCTGCGCGTCTTCCCGGTCACGACGATGCGCCTCTTCTGGGAGCACCTGCCCTTCACCGGCGGCATGGGCTTCCGCACCTCTCCTTATTGGTACACGGCCTATTTCTTCGAGCAGCTCGCGAAGCGCGGCGTGCCCGGGATGCTCTACATCCATCCGTGGGAGTTCGACGACGCGCACCCGCGCCTGCCGCTCGGACGGTTCATGCGATTCCTGCACGGCTTCAACCGTTCGGCCGTCGCGCGCAACGCCGGCGGACTCCTGCGCCACTTCCAGTTCGGCACGCTCTCCGACGCCCTCGACGCGGTGGTCGAGCGGCCGCGCGCGCAGCTCGAGCTGCCGCCGCCGGCGTCGGAGCGCGCGACGGAGGCGGTCGCATGAGCCTCCCGCGCTGGGTCGATCGGCAGTTCGTGAGCTCGTTCCTGCTCACGATCGTCTTCTACGCGACGCTCCTCACCGTCCTGGTGAGCGCGTCGTGGCGGCTCGGCAACTGGGCCGGCGTCGCCTTCTTCGCCTTCCTGCTCTGGGCCTACCGCTGGGCGATCGGCGAGCGACTCGGCCTGTGCACGCGCCGGCCGGGGGCGCGCCCGCCCGAGCCGGCCGGCGCGCCCGACGATGCCGCGTCGGCGTCCTGACCCTCCGATGCGCGAAGAGGTCGCGGTCACCGGGATCGGCATCGTCTCCGCGCTCGGCGTCGGGCCGGCGGCAACGCTCGCGGCGCTCGAGCGCGAGCAGCCGGCCTTCACCGAGCTCACCGCGTTCGACGCGTCGCGCTACGCGGTCCGGCGCGGCGGCGAGGCGGTCGCGCCGGAGGCGGCGTTCCCCGGCGTCGACCTCGGACCGCCCAAGCTCGACCGCGCGCTGCGCCACCTGATCGGCACGCTCGACCAGGCGCTGCGCGACGCGGGCATGGAGGGGGGCGGCGCCGCGATCCCCTGCGCGCCGCACCGCCGCGAGCTGCTGCTCGGCAGCACGCTGGTCGCGATGCTGCAGGCCGCCGAATTCGTCCACGAGGAGGCGCGCGTCGGGCCGGAGCGCGCGCGCTACCGGCGGCTCGCCGAGTGGACGGCCGAGGCGGCGCTGCAGCGCGTGAGCCGCCGCTTCGACCTGCGCGGCCTCTCGCTCGTCGTCTCGAACGCCTGCGCCTCCGGCGCGGCGAGCGTCGCGCTCGCGCTCGACCGGCTGCGGCGCGGCCGCGCCGACGTCGTCGTGACCGGCGGCTTCGACCCGGTCTGCGAGTACACGCACGCCGGCTTCGGCTCGCTGCTGCTGCTCTCGACGGGCGGCTGCTCGCCGTTCGAGAAGGGGCGCGAGGGAATGCTGCTCGGCGAGGGCTACGCGGTCCTCGTCCTCGAGCGGCTCGCCGACGCGCGGCGGCGCGGCGCGCGCGTCCACGCGCTCTTGCGCGGCGGCGCGGCCACCTCCGACGGCTTCCACCTGACGCAGCCCGATCCGGAGGGGCGTGGGGCGGCGCGCTGCATCGCGGCGGCGCTCGCCGACGCGGACCTCGCGCCGCGCGACGTCGGCTACGTCAACCTGCACGGGACCGGGACGGTCTTCAACGACCTCTCGGAGTACCGCGCGCTCAGGACGGTCTTCGGCGACGCGCTCCCGGACGTCCCGATGAGCTCGACCAAGTCCTACCTCGGCCATACGCTCGGCGGGGCGGGGGCGGTCGAGGCGGTGCTCGCGATCCTGGCGCTCGAGTCGGGCCAGGCGCCGCCGACGTTGAACGTGCGCGAGGTCGATCCCGAGATGCCGGGACTCGACCTCGTGCGCAGCCGCGCGGCGGGCGGGGGCGGCCGCTCGATCGACGCGCGCGCCGTGCTGAGCAACTCCTTCGGGTTCGGCGGCGCCAACGCGGCGCTCGTCTTCTCCAAGCCATGAGCGCCAGCGTGGCCGAGCCCGTGGAGCCCACGATCGTCGTCGCCGGCGCCAGCGTCGTGACGGCGGCCGCGCGCGGCCGCGCCGCGTTCGCCGCGGCGCTCGAACAGCCTTCCGACACACCGCGCACGCGCATCGAGGGATTCGACGTCGCGACGCTGCCCGAGGCGAAGAGCCTGCGGCGCGCGACGCCCCACGCCCTCTTCGGGCTCGCCGCCGCGGCCGAGGCGCTGCAGGAGGCGGGCGGCGCGGTCGCGCCGGAGGAGTCGGCGCTGCTGGTCGCCTCCACGCTCGGCGCCGCCAACTTCAGCTACCGCCTCTGGCAGGAGCTCGTGAAGAGCGGGCCGCTCGGCGCGAGCCCGATGCTCTTCTCGGAAGGCGTCCCCAACGCGCTCGCCGGCCACGCGGCGCGACTGCTGCGGCTGCTCGCGGCGGGCCACATGATCGGAGGCGGCAGCGGCTGCGGACTGCGGGCGCTCGCGGTCGCGCGCGACCTGCTCGAATGCGGCCGCGCGCGGCGCGCGCTGGTCGGCGCGGCCGAGGAGTGGTCGGAGCTGGCGGAGCGGTCGTTCGCGCGCTTCGGGATCGTCGCGCGCGAAGGCGCGCCGCGCCGCGCGTCGCGCGGCCTGCCACGCGCATCGCGCGGCCTACCCATGGGGGAGGGCGCCGCGATGCTCTGCCTCGAGCGGCGCGACGGTGGCGAGCGCGCGGGCGCGCCGGCGCTCGCGACGCTGCGCGCGGTCGAGTCGGTCCAGCTCCCGAGCCTGCGCGGCGCCGCCGCCGTCGACGAGCTGGTCGCCCTCTTCGAGCGCACGTTCGCCCTGGCGCGCGTGCGGCCGTCCGACGTCCGGCTCGCGAGCGCCGCCAACGGCACCGCGGCCGATCGCCTCGAGGCGGCCGCGCTCGCGCGCCTGGCCGCGTCGGGCGCCGGCGCGCCGCGCGGTGTGTCGCGGCGCGTGCGCGCGCTCTGCGGCGAGACGTTCAGCGTCGCGCCGCTGCTGCAGGTGGTCGAGGCGCTCGCCGTCGTCGCCGCCGGCGAGCCGGCGGCCGTGCTCTCGCTCTCGCCGTTCGCGTCGGCGACGCTTGCCGTCTTCACGGCGCCGCCCCCCTCCGAAAGGCACGGATGAAGATCGTCCTGACCGGCATGGGGGCGGTGAGCGCGGCGGGCGCGGGCGTGCCGCGTTTCGTGCACGCGACCGACGGCTGGCGCCAGTCGCTGCAGCCGGGGACGCGCTTCGCGCCGCCGCCGCTGCCCGTGCTCCAGGTCGGCCAGGTGCCCGACGAGGCGCTCGCCGGCGAGGCGGACGACGACCGTGCGGTCCGCATCGCGCTGCCGGCGCTGGTCGAGGCGCTCCAGTCGGCGCGGCTGCGGCCGGGCGAGGCGCAGCGGCGCGTCGACCTCTTCTTCGTCGGCACGTCGCTCGGCGGCATGAACACGGCGCAGGCGCTGCAGCGCGCCGCGCTCGTGAAGAAGGCGGGCGGCGCGGCGCCGGCGACGCCGGCTGCGGGCGCGGCTCCGCCGTGGATGCAGGCCGGCTACCACGGGCCGGCGGCGACGCTCGCGGCGCGCCTCCATTTGCGCGCCCACGTCGCGACCTACAACGCGACCTGCTCGTCGGGGCTGGTCGCGCTCGCGCTCGCGTGCGAGAGGATCCGGCGCGGCGAGGCGGGCGTGGCGGTGGTCGGCGGCGTCGACGCGCTCTGCCCGTTCGTCTACGCCGGCTTCCACGCGCTCGGCGCGCTGGCGAGCGGGCTCTCGGCTCCGTACGACGCCGGCTCGACCGGGCTCACGCTCGCCGAGGGGGCCGCCTTCCTCGTGGTCGAGTCGGAGGAGAGCGCCGAGGCGCGCGACGCCGTCCCGCTCGCAGAGATCCTCGGCGTCGCGACCACCAACGACGCGCACCACCTGATCGCGCCCCATCCGGAAGGGCGCGGGCTCGCGAGCGCGCTCGCGTCGGCGCTCGCGTCGGCGGGGATCGCCGCGCCGCAGCTCGGCATGGTGGTCGGCCACGGAGTCGGCACGCCGCAGAGCGACTTCGCCGAGCTGCGCGCGATCGCCCACGTGCTCGGCGGCGACCGCGTGCTGGCCGACCGCGTGCCGCTCACGTCGTGGAAGGGGGCGCTCGGCCATCCGCTGGCGGCGTCCGGTCCGCTCTCCGTGATCCGTGCGGTCGCGGCGGCGCGCCAGCGAAGGGTGCCGCCGATCGTCGGCCTGCGCCGGCCGGTCGCGACCTTCCCGGTGCGCCTGCCCAAGGAGCCCGAGGCGCTGAACAGCGAGCACGTCGCGGTGCTGGCGTCGGGGCTCGGCGGCCAGTCCTCCGGCGCGGTGCTGCGCGTGGTGACCGGCGGCGCCGAGCCGAACGGCGAGCTCGCGCCCGCGCGCGCGCGGCCGAGCCGGCCGGCGCGGCCGCTGCGCATGCTGCGCGAGGAGGTCGCGGTGGTGAGCGCCGCCGTCGCGACGCGCGCCGACCTCGCGAACGTGAAGATCGAGGAGTTCGAGCGGCTCAATCCCGCGATGAGCCTGCGCCACCTGCCCGAGGAGGGGCAGCTCGCGTTCCTGGCGGTGAAGAAGGCGCTGCGGCGCGCCGGCGACCTGCCGCCGCCGCCCGACGACGTCGCGCTGGTGGCGGGCGTCGGCCACGGCTCGCTCGCCGTCTGCGCGCGCTTCGGCCGGGCGCTGCACGACGTCCCCGGCAACGCGGGTGCGGGGGGGCCGGCGAGCCCGGCGCTCTTCGCCTACACCGCCGCCAACGCGATCCCGGCCGCGGTCGCTGCGTCCTTCGGCTTCCGCGGCACCAGCGTGGTGGCCTCTTCGGGCTCGTTCGCGTCGGCGCAGGCACTGCTCGACGCCGCGCTGCTGCTGAAGGAGGGGCGCGCGCGCCGCGTCGTCGTGATGGCGTTCGCGCCCGCGTGCGACGACCTCACCGAGTGCCTCGTGGCGGGCGGCTTCGCCGGCGCGGGCGGCGACGCGGCCGATCCCGCCGCGCCCGCCGCGCCGACCGCGCTGGAGGAGGCGCCGCCGCTCGCTGCCGCGGTCGTGTTGTCGCGCGTCGAGCGCGAGGGCGGCGTGCGGCTCGAGCTGCGGCGGCGCAAGCGCTCGAACGTGACGGCGCCGACCGCGGCGCCGGTGCTCCACCCGTGGCTCGGCGCGGAGGCGCTGCTGCGCGTGGCGTTCGCGGTGACGCGGGCGAAGGGAGGCGCGGTGCCGGTGACGCCGCTGCGCGCGCTCGACCCGTGCACGGGCGCGGCGCTGTGGCTCAAAGTCGGGAGCGCGCGGACGCTGCGGCGGTCGCGCGCCGCCGGCGCGCCTCCGCACTGAGGATGCGGCGCGCCTCCTCGAAGCCGCTGCAGGCCGCCGCGACCACGCCGCCGCCCCAGTCGGTCCAGTGGCCGCACAGGTGCAGGCCCGCGGGCAGCGACGCGCGCAGCTGCTCGAGCAGCGCGAAGCGCTCGGGCGTCTGCTCGAAGCCGTACGCGGCGCCCTCGTCGTTCAGCGTGTAGCGCCACATGGTGTGGGGCGTCGCCACGCTCAGGAAGTCGGCGTGGTCGAGGATGCCGGGGATGAGCGCCTCGGCGCGCCGCACCAGCGTGCGCGCCAGCTCGTCCTTCTGGGCGCGGGCAGCGGCGGTCGCGGCCGGGCTCGCCTGCGCGGAGGCGCGCGCCTCGTGCGACGCGCCCTGGTCGCGGCCCGAGCAGAGGTAGTGGATCGAGAGGATCGACTGGCCGGGCGGCGCGAGCGTCTTGTCGACGTTGGTCGGGACGATGATCCCCATGCCGACGTCGGGGTCGTCGGCGACCGGCCGCGCGAAGTCGAAGCTGCGCTCGACGCTGCCGCCCGGGAAGTAGCCCATGCTCGGCACGAAGGGGAGGCCGGAGAGGTCGCGCTTCACGCCGACGTGGACGACCACGAAGGAGAGCGACGGCGCGCGCCGCTCGAGGGCGTCGACGAACTCCGGCGCGAGGCGTTCGCGGCCCAGCATCGAGAGCAGGGTGGCGCGCGCGTCGGCGCTGCTCACGACGCGCTTCGCGCGGACCTCGCGGCCGTCGGCGAGCGCGACGCCGGCGACGCGCCCCTTCTCGACCAGGAGGCGCTCGACGCGGTGGCCGAGCACGACCTCGGAGCCGGCGGCGCGGATCGACGCGACGAAGGCGTCGGCGAGGCGCTGGTAGCCGCCCTCGACGCGCCACGTGCCGCCCTCGAAGTAGGAGACGAACATCGTCGCCATGGAGAGCGCCGAGACGCGCGACGGCGGCAGCCCGACGTACGAGCAGCGCTCGGAGAGGACCGAGATCAGCAGCTCGTCGTGGACGTAGTGCTGGAGGAGTTCGCGCCAGGTCGCGCGCTTCCAGCGGGCGAGCGCCGGGAAGACGCGCTCGAAGGCGCCGCCGTTCCAGATCTGCTCGACCGGCACCATGAGCATGCCCTGCAGCAGCTCGCGCATGACGGCGAAGAGCTCGCGCAGCCCGCGCGCCTGGCGCTTCCACCGCTTCGCCAGCGCCGCCTCGTAGGCGTCCATGGCGCCGGGGATCTTGATCGAGAGCGCGCCGAACACGTTCTCCCGGATCGGATCCTGCTGCAGGAAGCGGACGCGCGCCGCGACGCCGGAGCCCTCGAGCACGCGCCAGAACTGCGAGCCGGGGCGCGCGCCGCAGATCGTGTCGATGCAGGCGTCGAGCGTGAAGCCGCGCCGGCGGAACGACGTGCAGTAGCCGCCGGCGAGGAAGTGCTGGTCGATGACGAGCACGCGCTGGCCCGCGCGCGCGAGCCTCGCCGCGCAGGCGAGGCCGCCGATGCCCGCCCCGATCACCAGCGTGTCGACCGGCCGCGTCGGGAGCGTGCTCTCGCCTCGGGTCATGGGCTCGCGGAGCGGGTGCGACCCTGCTCGGTGATGTGGGCCGCGATCGTGCCCGGCGTCCGGATCACCTTCTCGCCGACGCCGCGGTCGGCGATGCGGACGCCGAAGTCCTTCTCGATGCCGACGACGATCTCCAAGACGTCGATCGAGTCGAGGTCGAACTCGCCGCCGAAGAGGGCGGCATCGTCGGCGATCTCCTCCGGCTTCTTCTTCAGGTTGAGCTGCCGGACGAGCATCTGTTTGACGCGGAGGGTCAGGGCGGCGCCTTCGCTCATGGGATGGGGAGACGTTAGGCGCGTCGATTCAGGTGATCAAGGTATCGCGCGGCGCCACCGGTTTCCCACCGAGCGCGAGTGTGACGAATCGTTCATGGCACGAGTTCCGCCGCTCCGTATGCTGCGGCGCCTCAGGCCCTGCCGGATGATCCTCCGCATCGACGTCGACCACCCGTTCCGCGCCTGCCGCAGCCCCGCGCCGACACGCGGCAACGTGCTGGCGTTGCTCCCGGCCCACAACGAGCGCGCGACCGTGCGCGAGGTGGTCGAGGGAGTGCTCCGCCACGTCGACCGGGCGCTGGTCGTCGACGACGGCTCCGACGACGACACCGCCGCGCTGGCCGCGCGGGTCGCCGGGGTCGAGGTGCTCCGGATCCCCCGCACCGGGAAGGGCGGCGCGCTCCGGGCCGGGTTCGCCCACGCGGTCGCGGCGGGCTTCGACTGGGTGATGACCATCGACAGCGACGGCCAGCACGACCCCGACGAGGTGCCGGCCTTCCTCGCGGTCGCGCGCGCCGAGGGGGTACCGTTCGTGGTGGGGTCGCGTTGCGCCGACCTGGCGCTGATGCCGCGGCTGCGGCGCGCGACCAACGTCGCGATGTCGTGGTGGCTGTCGCGCCTCGCGCGCCAGGAGATCCCCGACACGCAGAACGGCTTCCGCCTGATCGCGACCGCCGTGCTGCGGGAGATCCCGCTCACCACCTGCCACTTCGAGACCGAATCGGAGCTGCTGGTCGCGGCGGCGCGCCGCGGCTTCCGGATCGGGTCGGTGCCGATCCGGACGATCTACCGCAAGGGGGGCGCGAGCCACATCCGGAAGGTGCCCGACACGTGGCGCTTCCTGCGGCTGTGCGCGCGCCGGCCGTGGTCGGCGCCCGACGCCGCGCGGCGCGCCTCGCCCGCAGTCCAATGAACGGACAGTGACCGGTCCGCGGCCCGCCGTCCGGCTTGGCTCCGGGGACGCGCGCCGCTAGCCTCTCGCGCTTCCATCCGGCGCCCGTCGGGGCGCGTGTCAGGAGCCGCGTTCGTGAGCCAGACCGTGGTCGCAGAGCACCTGCTGTCCGAGCGGCGCCCGCTGGGCGCCCACTGGGACAAGCTCATGATGTGGCTGTTCCTGGGCTCCGACGCGATGGGCTTCGCGGCCCTGCTCGGCGTCTACGCGGCCGAGCGCATGGGCGACGACGGCTGGCCGGTGCCGCAGCACATCCTCGGCATCAACTTCACCGCGCTGATGACGTTCGTCCTGATCTGCAGCTCGGTCACGATGGTGAAGTCGTACGAGGCGATCCAGAAGGACGACCGGCGCGCGTGCTGGCGCTGGCTCTTCGGGACCTTCCTCGGCGGCGTCTTCTTCCTCGCCGGCCAGTGCTACGAGTACACGAACCTGGTCGAGGAGGGGATCACGCTCGCGAGCGGGAACTTCGGCGCGACCTTCTTCTGCATCACGGGCTTCCACGGCTGCCACGTCCTGGGCGGCGTGATCCTGCTCGGGCTCTCGCTCGCCAAGGTCTCGACCGGGAAGCTCACCAAGGCGAACGCGAACTTCATCGAGAACGTCGGCCTCTACTGGCACTTCGTCGACCTGATCTGGATCCTCGTATTCACCTTCATCTATCTGCTGTAGGCACGGACGAGCGCGAGGACGCACGATGGAAACGCAGAGCATGAACCCGCCGCCAGCGGCCCACGACTCCGGACAGGGGTCCGCGCACGGCGACGGTGACCACGCCGCCCAGCATCCGCCCTACTTCAAGATCTGGTTCGTCCTGCTGGTGCTGACCGTCCTCGAGGTCGTCTTCGCGATCGTCACGAAGAACGGGATGTTCAAGGGCGTCGGCCTGGTCGTGATGGCGCTCTACAAGGCCGTGCTGGTCGCCGCCTACTTCATGCACCTCAAGTTCGAGAAGCGGCTCATGTGGGTGATCGCGGCGGCGCCGCTGATCTTCGGCGTGATCCTCGCGATCGGCGCCTACCCCGACTCCGAGCACTCGACCGACGCGAAGAAGCACGGCGAACTGCCCGAGCGCAGCGAGAGCCGCTAGTCCCGTCAGTTCCGCGCGCCGTCCCGAAGGGGCGTTCCGTTTGAGCGAAGCAGGCCGTCCGTCCTCCGGCGGGGAGGCGCGCGACCGTCCCGACGCCGAGCCGCCACCCGGCTCGCCGGAGGAGCGCGCCGCCGACTTCCGCGCGCTCAAGGTCTTCGCGATCTGGTTCGCCTGCTGCGCCGCGATCGCGGCGCTCTACCTCGCGCTCTCGATCTGGATCGACTGGAACTGACGCGGGCGACGGCCACGCGCGCATCCGCGCGCGGCTGATCAATGATGCGCCTCGCGGACGAGGTTGCGGTTCCAGTCGGGGACCTCGACGACGAGGTTCGACGTGCCGTCGGGGACGCACTGGCAGCCGAGCCGCGACTTCGGCGTGAGGCCCGGGGCGTTGTCGAGCTGGTCGTTCTCGGCGTCGGTCGCTTCGTTGCACGACGCGCCGCCCTCCCGCACGATCACGTGGCAGGTCGAGCACGCGCACACTCCGCCGCAGGCATGGTCGAGCGCGATCCCGTGCGCGAGCGCGATGTCGAGGAGGCTGCCCGGCTGTCCGTCGCGGCCGTAGGGGAGCTTTGCCGGGTCGACTTCGATCACCGCCTCGCCGCCCTCGTGGCGGAAGGTGATGGAGTACTTGCGCTCCGGCAGCTTCGGAGTCGGGAGCTGGAGGTAGGGGTTCGTGCCGCCCACGGTCCGGGTCCTCTCGCGCCGCGTCAGCGCGCGCCGCGTGCGCGCACTTGGGCGGCGGTCTTCGCCGGCGCCTTAGCCGACGCCTTTCCCGAAGCCCGCTTCGCGAGGGCGAGCACGCCTTTCCACTGCTCCGGCGCGACCGGCTGGATCGAGAGGCGGCCGTGCGTCACCAGCATCATCTTCGCGAGCGCCGCGTCGGCCTTGATCTCCTCGAGCGTCACGGGCCGCGCGAGGCGCTCGACCGCCCGGATGTCGACGGCGTACCAGGTGGGCGCGCCGGCCTTGCTCTTCGGATCGAAGTGGTGGTCGCGCGCGGCGAGCGCGGTCGCGTCGGGGTAGGCGGCGCGCACCACCTCGGCGATCCCGACGATCGCGCTCGGCTCCGAGCTCGAGTGGTAGATGAAGATCCGATCACCTTCGGCGACCTGGTCGCGCAGGTAGTTGCGCGCCATCGCGTTGCGGATCCCGTCCCAGCGCGTCGTGCGGCCGGGCGCGCGCAGCAGGTCGTCGAACGAGAACGACTCGGGATCCGACTTGAAGAGCCAGTGGCGGGCGGGCACGCGAAGCTCCGTTGCGGCGTCGGGCGGGAGGATGAGACTAGCGGACGCGCGCTCGGGCGAAGTTGACACCCGCACGCCGGAGCGAAACAATCCCGACTTCCCAATCGCTCCCAGATCGACCGCTGGCGGGGAAGGCGCCGATCGCTCCGGGAACGGCGGGGCCTCCACAGCCAGGGCCCGAGCCGGTTCCCGCTCCCCGTGCGACGTCGGTTGAGCGTTCCCTTCGCTTCAAGGAGATCGAACTTGCACTCGCTGTCGCTGCTTCTGGCCGACACGCCCGACTACGAGATCACGGCGCTGGTCAACGGGATGCTCCGCTGGGCGCACATCGCCTCGGGGATCACGTGGATCGGGATGCTGTACTTCTTCAACTTCGTGAACGTCCCGTTCCAGGGAAAGCTCGACGGGCCCACCAAGAAGATGGTGAACCCGGAGCTCATGCCGCGGGCGCTCTGGTGGTTCCGCTGGGGGGCGATGAGCACGTTCGTGTTCGGTCTCGTGCTCTTCTACGTGAAGTACATGAAGGAGCCGAACCTCCGCAACGCGATCGACGACTCGATCTCCGATCGCGCGCTCTGGATCATGACCGGCATGCTGCTCGGCACGATCATGTGGTTCAACGTCTGGTTCGTGATCTGGCCGGCGCAGAAGATCCTGATCAAGGCGACCCGGGAGGGGCAGAAGCCGCCAGAGCACCTGCCGCCGCGCGCGAAGCTCTTCTCCCGCATCAACACGGTCCTGTCGGCGCCGATGCTCGTCTGCATGGTGGCGTCCAACAACCAGATGGCGTTCAAGTGGATGCAGGTCGGCGCGAGCTTCCTCATCTCGCTGCTGGTGATCCACCTGGCGATCCGCGCCTCGAACAAGGTCGGCGCCTCGAGCTGACGCGTACTTCACAGGGGCGGGGCGGCCGGTCCGCCGGCCTCCCGATTCAACGGGCGGGGTGGCCGCCGGCCTCCCGATTCAACGGGCGGGGAGGCCGTCGGCCTCCCGATTCAACGGGCGGGTAGGCCGTCGGCCTCCCCGCCGGCACGGAGGGAACGATGAAGCGACTCGCGTGGATCGGGAGCGCCGCCGTGGCGGCCGGGCTGCTCGCGCTGGCTTGGGGCGCCGCGGACGCGACGTCCGTCCCGAAGTCGGTGCCGGCGGCGGGCGGGACGAAGGTCGCGCTCTTCGACGGCAAGAGCCTGGCGGGCTGGGTGCAGTACCTCCCCGACGGCGCCGATCCCGCGAAGACCTGGTCGGTGAAGGACGGCGTGATCCGCTGCACGGGGACGCCGGCCGGGTACCTGCGCACCGAGAAGACCTTCAAGAACTACTTCCTCGTGGTCGAGTGGCGCTGGCCGGAGAAGGCGGGCAACAGCGGCGTCCTGATCCACATGCAGCGCGGCGACAAGGTGTGGCCCTACAGCGTCGAGGCGCAGCTGGAGAGCGGCAACGCCGGCGACTTCTGGCTCATCGAGGGCGCCACGCTCGAGGTCGACGACACGCGCAGGAATCCATCCGCGAAGATCAACGTGAAGCACCTCGCCGGCGTCGAGAAGCCGCTCGGCGAGTGGAACCGCTACGAGATCACGTCGATCGACGGCAACGTCATCCTGGTCGTCAACGGCGAGCTCGTGAACTTCGGCCGCCGCGCCGTCCCGAACGAGGGGCACGTCCTCCTGCAGTCGGAGGGGACGCCCATCGAGTTCAAGACCATCGAGATCACGCCCTTCCCGTGACCGCGGCTGGTAACTGGAGCGGACGTCGAGAACGGGGGTGAAGAGGCCGCGGGGAGAAGGCTTCGTGATGGAGCGCGCGACGGGCGAGGGCGGGTGAAGGGGCGGAGGAGAAAAAGGCTCGATGTACGGGACACGCTCGCCCAGACCAAAGATGGACGGGGGGCTCGCTGCGCTCGGCGCATTCGAATACGACTCGCAGCAGCTCCGTGGTCGACCGCCTCACGCGGCGTCCCGTCCCTCGACCTTTTTCTCCTCCGC